>JBNKKA010000072.1:0-20525 GCA_050291585.1 Desulfobacteraceae bacterium | reverse complement strand
TGGTCCTACCCCATGTGATGGATGCCATGCGCCGTGCATGCATCGCTGTCCAAAGGATGCTTTCCGCAGTGGGGTCTACCAGGTTCAACACTGTCTGTTGCAGATGAAAAAGGATGAGGCCAATAAAGTCGTGCAGAGACTGCCGATTGTGGGGATGCCGACGGAGTTTAGGATCAACTATTGCCGTCTATGCGAATTGTCCTGCCCTGTTGGAGGCGATGCGGGCGCATCCGCCAATACCCCGTGAACATAGATATCGCTTTGAGTGGAGTTTCCTGAATAGGCCGAAAGACTTGATAAATTCACTCCCCATTGAACCGGTGCCCCCTTCCTGAACAAAAGCCCGCTGTCCATTATAAAGCCCAGGCCCCTCGACCAGTCAGGTTCGTGTTCAAAAGAACAGCCGCCACAAGCCATGATGCCAAATTCTCTCGAGTAGGGCAGGATGACAATCTGCATGGCACTCGCTTTGATCTTTAAGATTAGTGATTCTTTTTGGAGCAAATTCAAGAAGTATTTTCCAATGCCTGGCTCAGGATTGATCGTAAAGATCGTATCGATGGATCGCATGGGCAGATAACGCAGCAAGTCAACTTCAGCCCTGAGAACCACCAGATTGGCGGGTGCATTCACCTGGGAAGGCAAGCGTCGATTGCGCCAGATCAGCGCTGTTTTCCCATAGCAGGGGCCTCCGGGTTGGTGATGAGACCAGTCGAAAATATCGGTGGCGATAACCCCCATCCCCGGATTTTTCAGGGCGATACGCCGGGCGGCCTCACCGTCACCACAACCGAGCTCCAACAAGACTTGTGGCCGTTGCAAAAGATCATTCACCTTCATGACATCAAGGAGGTGATTCTCTTTTTTTAGCAGATAACCAAAAAGGTCGCTTGAATTCGGGCTCACACCGCTCCTGCGGTTGCTGTCGACCTTGGCCCCTAAGCTGGTATCAGGTAGAATGGATATTCTTCGGGAAGCGGGTGCGGGGATTCTGTTGTCTTGGTCGTCCCCGAGGGCAGTCAGCGACTGGCAGTTGGCAGGCGGCTTGATCGTGGGCGTTTGGCCGTGCCCATTCTTGTGGTTTAACAATACCAGCAAGCTGCACCACAGCCCTTGGCAGACTTTTTGGCCGATAGTCGGGGCCCAGTTTTTCAACTCGGCAGTGCTCCTGGTAAGCGAATCGTTGACAGTTACATACCAAAAATCAGAATAGATCAGCAGCTGCTCGAGTAATCTGAGTTCCACCCGCTACAGAACAGTGGCCGGCATGCCTTTGTTTGTCAATCTAAATATAGGGCTTTTTCATCGGCATTGGTTGACTAGGGTAGCCGGTAGATCAGCCCGCCCCAGGTGAGACCCGCGCCCAGGCCGATGAACATGACCGTGTCTCCCGACTTGAGCATCGCTTTTTCCATCAATTCATCCAGGGCGATGGGGATGGTGGCGCCGGTGGTGTTTCCATAGCGCTGGATATTGTTGAAAAGCTTCTCCTCGGGAAGCTTCATGCGCTCGCGAAAGGCCTCGTTTATCCGCAGGTTGGCCTGGTGGGGGATGACCATGTCGATATCTTCCAATTTCAGACCCGCTTTGGTCAGAAGCTCCTGGGCCAACTTGGGCAGTCGGGTGACGGCCAGTTTGAAAACGGTTTTCCCGTCCATGTAGGGGAAATACTCGTGCCTGGCCTCAACATCGGGGCTCATGACCGGACCACTTTTACGGGAGGGGACGCCCACCCGCAGGACATGGGCGTATTTTCCATCGGCGTGGAAAACAGAGGATAGAATACCCACCGCTGCTTCGGTCTCATGCGCCTCAATGCAGACGGCCCCGGCACCATCGGCAAAGATGACGGCCGTATCGCGATTTTCTGTGTTCAGTTGCAGAAAGCGGCTCTGGGTCTCGGCCCCCACAAGCAGAATCTTCTCTGCCTTGCCACTTGCGATATACGCATCGCACAACTCCAATCCGTGCAGGAAACCGGTGCACTGCTGGCGAATGTCAAGCGCTGGAACTTTTTCCGCCCCGAGTTTATGCTGCAGAATGACACCTGAACCGGGCACATAAAGATCCGAGGTCATGGTGGCGAATACGATCAGATCCAGGTCAGAGGCGGACCAGCCGGCGCTTTCCAGGGCGATCTGGGATGCTTCCACGGCCAGATCAGAGGTGCCCACGTCGTCATTCTCTGCCACCCAATATCTCGCTTCGATACCAGTGCGTTGCCGAATCCATGCATCGGAGGTATCCATCATCTGGGCAATATCGTCATTGCTCACGTGGCGGTTTGGTAGATATCTGCCGGTGCTTTTAATGATCGATCGTTTCATCATAAGCACATCCATTGGTGGGCCATAACCATGGGCTGTTGGACCAAGGGCTGCCAACAGGGCCACTGGGTCGGATTGATTCGATTGCCTTTGATGAGCATATGACGCTCTCCATATGGCGCAGTGAGGATAGCCGAGCTTAAGCTTCTATCAGTTTCACTCTATATCCAAAAACGTACCCGATGGCCATCGTACAATCAAGTTTGACATAAAACGTTTTGGGGTTGTTTTGCTTGGACCGAACAGCCAGCTCGTAGAGGGCTTTCACTTGGATTGGCCTGCCGGTGTCGCGTTCTTCGTCCCCTAGTTGGTAGAGCCTGGAAAGAGCAAACAGCTCTCGTCCATAAGAAAACGACAAGTGTCGCAATCCGCGCAGGCATCCACGACGCCACGAAGGATCGTTTCCGCATCGGGTTGAGGCTCGCTGGGTGGGGTTCTCATGGCTTTCTCGTCACAGGGCATGCGTCCGATCAGGCATCTCTATCGCTGAGATCAACTAAATTCTCGGGCAGTTTGGTTATGAAATCACGGACAACGTCCCGCACTCACCGATGGTGTACCAAAGCCCCGCCTCATTTCCGGCGGTCATCGCCAACTTTGGTGGATCATCGAAGCCCTATGCAATCTCCTAGCGTTTCCGGGGAACAAGGGCTAAGTTTCATTGTTAGGTGCCGATGAAGGGGTTGAAAACGAAATAGACACCCAGAAGCGCAATTACAGCCCCTGCCCCCCTGCGGAACCAATTGCCGGCGTTGTGCAAAAGGTGGTTTTCAGTCAGTTTGCGAACCACGGCGGTCGAACTGCCGGCGACCATGATGGGCAGACAGTGGCCTAACGCGAACAACAGCATCATCAATACGCCGGTCGCCCACTGTTTTTGAATGGTGATGATGGCCAGGATGGGGGCGATAAAGCCAAAAGTGCAGGAGCCGGAAATTAAACCGTAGGCCAGACCCAGTCCGAAGGCTCCGTGGATCCCGCGCAGTTTCATTCTATACATAAGTGTTCCAGACAGTTGGCAGGATTGGACACCCAGCATTCCAAGGGCGACCCAGATCAGGACAGCTCCCACGAGCACTTGCCACCAGGGGCCTACATCGCCCAGCAAGCGGCCTAACCCGGCACAGATGACGCCGATCAGGGAGATGGTGGCAAATAGCCCGCTGGCGAAGGCACCCGCATAGAGGCAGGCCTGTTTGGGGTTCAGTGCGGATTCCTGGCCAGCAACATAGGCAACAACTAGGGGGATGGACGCAAGGTGGCAGGGGCTGAACAAGACGCTTATCATTCCCCAGGCGAAGCAGCCCACATAGGCCATGGCGGAACCACTCGTCATCCAGGCGTTAACCGTGAGAAAAAAGGTGTCAAAGATATTCATCCAAACCTTCACAGGGGCAACTAAGGTTGAACGCCCATACGTGTGAGCCTTCTCTCGATCTCCTCTTCCGCCATGAATCCGATATGCCGCGAGACCTCCTTGCCCTCAGCGTCATAAAACACCTGGGTCGGGATAGACCTGATGCCAAATCGCCCAGCCTGCTCACGGTTCTCCCAGACGTCGATGAAAACGATGGCCGCTCTGCCCCTGTATTTTTTTTCTATCTTTTCAAGGATGGGCGCCATCATTTTGCAGGGGACGCATTTTTTGGCGCCCAAATCGATCATGGTAACCATCCCCTTAACGGGGAGATCCTTAAAATCGGTGGCAAGATCGCAGAACCCGGATCGGGGCGATGCGGCGAGGAGGGCGACCGTTAGTAGGGCTACCAGGGCGATATTCCAGAGGGCCGGTTTTTTCATTTTAGAAGGTATCCTTGGGTGTCT
The DNA here is from genome assembly GCA_050291585.1 of Desulfobacteraceae bacterium. Classification (GTDB taxonomy): domain Bacteria; phylum Desulfobacterota; class Desulfobacteria; order Desulfobacterales; family Desulfosarcinaceae; genus JASJCL01. Next base: position 16,374 of record JBNKKA010000072.1, on the reverse strand, counting down.
TCGGGGGCGGATTTGCTACTGAATCCAACTCAGAATATCTGCCTTCTTGGGGATTTTACCCACGCATTTGACCTCTCCATCAACCACCACCGCGGGGGTCCCAAACACGCCATAGCCGGCGATCTCCATGGTGTCGGTGACTTTCTCGACGGAGGCTTGGACACCACTTTCCGCCACCGCATCCCTGACTATCTTTTCTGTCTGCTGGCATTTCGGGCAACCGGGGCCCAACACTTTAATGTCCATTTTTTTCTCCTTGGGATTTAAGGTGAAACTAGATTTTCAAACCAACATCTATAAAAGTTGTCTAGAAAAACGTGCCGAAGATCAATCCGCTCAGGGTCGCCATGATGACAACCAGGGTGACAAAAGCGATGGTTTTCTGGGTGCCCAGAACACTCCGGATCACCAGCATGTTGGGAAGGCTGAGGGCGGGGCCGGCCAGCAACAACGCCAAGGCCGGACCTTTTCCCATGCCGGCGCCCAGAAGGCCCTGCAAAATCGGCACCTCGGTAAGGGTGGCGAAGTACATGAACGCCCCCACCACCGAGGCGAACAGGTTGGCCCAGAGGGAGTTGCCGCCCACCAGTCCGCTGATCCAATGCGAGGGGATCAGCCCTTCGGATCCGGGCTTACCCAGGAGAAAGCCCGCCACCAGCACGCCGGCCAAGAGCAGCGGCATGATCTGTTTGGCGAAATCCCAGGAGGCCATAAACCAGGATTCGGTTTCACCCCGGGTGGTAGTCATGAGCAGTACAAGGGCGGTGATCCCCGCCGAAAAGGCGATCAGGGGCTGGTCGGGCATACCCATGGCCAGTCCAAAGACGACGATACCGGCGACGATCAGCTTGGCAAGCTTCACGCCCATCCAGCGGACCATCATAGCCCCCAGCAAGACGGCAAAGCTGCCCGCCAGAAGCCATTTGATCTGAAAGATGGCCGCCCACAAGCCCTCGGCATGGGCCGGCTTTCCCCAGGTGGCGGAGATCAGCAGCCCGATCATGACAGCGAAGAGCAGGCTGGTCTGCCAAAGGGGGCGTTCCACCTCCGGCTCGGGCATGTGCATGGCCGCAGCCGCCTTGGCCTCCTCCTCTTTACGAAACATGAAGTGCATGATCAGGCCGATGACGATGCTGAAGACGATGGCCCCAATGGCGCGCGCAGCACCGATCTCCGGACCCAGAATGCGCGCAGTCAGTATGATGGCCAGCACGTTTATGGCTGGGCCGGAATACAGAAAGGCGATGGCGGGTCCCAATCCGGCGCCCCGTTTCCAGATACCGGCAAACAGAGGCAGCACCGTGCACGAGCAGACCGCCAGGATGGAACCGGACACGCTGGCAACGCCATATGAAAGTACCTTATTGGCACCCGCCCCCAGGTACTTCATCACGGCCCCCTGTGAGACGAATACTGCCACGGCGCCGGCGATGAAAAACGCCGGGACCAGACAGAGTAGCACATGCTCCTGGGCATACCATTTTGCCAGGGCAAGGGACTCGAGTACGGAATGGGTGAAGCGGGCGTTCTCCATGGGGAGGAAAAAGAAGAGGACGAAACCGCCCACAATCAGGCTTAGGGGCTTCCAGATAGCGCTCCAGTCGATCTGACTGGGCTCCTCATCGATGGTGGGGCCCGTCGTTTCGTTTTTTTCGATTATTGAAAGGGTTTCGCTCATGGCTGGTGACTCCCGCAGTGCATCGTTAATTTCTTCTACCGGTTGGTATTCGGTTGGCGCTCGATTGTTCCACTATATCGATAATCAGATATATGGACACGGGCGGTTCAATTTTTGTTGAGGATCTCGAATCGGTCAATCGCACCGATATTCAAGACCAGTTGGGAAATATCTGCCTCTCCATTCAGCCAGTGCCTCAGATTGCCTAGTAGCGTCGCTGCGTAGGGACTCTGCTGCCCATCAGAGAGGGTGTAGTTAACCCACAGACCATCTTTCTTGGAGATGACCAGGCCTGCGTCCTCCAATATTTTCAAGTGCTTGCTGGTTGTAGACTGGGCGATGCCAAGAGCCGTCTGCAACTCGCAGACACACAGCCTCTTTTTTTCAAGTAATTTTAATATCTTTACTCGAGTTGGGTCCGAAAGGGCCTTCATGACTTTGATGAAATCTTTCATACCGCCTCCATATCGTTGTATCGGAATATAACGAATTGATGCCGGGGTGTCAAGCAAGGTTCTTCAAAAAGTTCCGGCACAGCGCCCGTCACAATTTTGCTGGGAGGGGATTGGCTTGAATGGTTCTTTGAGCGTCTGAGGTAAGCGTGTGGGGACCTTCGTTCGGCGGGGAGATACCTAATGGCCCGCTCATGGCGCATCTATCATCTCAGATGATCCTGGGTGGACCTTTGGCTTATGACATCGTTATCGGAACTCCGGCCATTGCCCATCCCAAGGCCTGGCGCTCTCAAAGGCGCGGGCCGCTTGAAGGACAAGGTCGTCTCGATGGCGCGGGCCGACAATTTGAAGGCCCACGGGCAGTCCGTCCGAAGTGAGGCCGGCGGGGACGGAAGCCGCCGGATGACCGGAAAGATTGAAAGGATAGGTAAACGCGACGGCACCCAGGAGGGGGATGGGGTGTCCATCGATGGATGTCGGCGGCGGACCGCCGGCGGCAAACGCAACGGTGGGCATGGTCGGCGTAAGGAGAAGATCGAACTCGTCGAAAAGTTTCCCCAGCGTTTCGTTCAACTCGGCCCGCTGCATCTGGAAGGCGGTCAAGGCCTCGACGGTGAGCGTCCGCGTCCGGTCAACAACATGCACCAGGGTTCGACCCATCTCCTTACGTTCCTCTTCTCGTAGATGGCATAGTTGAGCAACGATATCGGTGCAGATCATATGGGTCCAGGCGTCGCCCGTATCTGGCAAACTGCCCGGCCATTGGGCCACCACATGCCCCATCTCCTCGAATGCCTTTATGGCGCGGGTCACACAGTCCGAAACCTCGCTTGCCACCCGGGCATATCCCAAATCCCTGCTGAAGGCGATTTTTAGTCTGTCCGGCAGGTTGTCGAGGGTTTCCAGATAGGATCGTTGGGGCTGCGGCAAGGAAGCGGGATCCGCCCAATGATGCCCAGCCGTACAATCCAGATACAAGGCGGCATCGGCTACCGACCGTGCCATTGGCCCCATGGCAATCAGTGAGCTGTAGCTTACGAAGGGCTGGGGACCCACCGGAATCCTCCCGAAGCTTGGCTTCAAGCCAAAGCAGCCGGAATAGGAAGCCGGGATCCGAATGGACCCGCCGGCATCGGAGGCCGTACACAGGGGGACCAGACCGCCGGCGATGGCCGCGGCAGCCCCCCCGCTTGACCCGCCCGGGGTACGCTCGAGGTCCCACGGATTTCGGGTCACCCCGTGGAGCCGATTTTTGGTGAACCCGGTGAAGCCGAACTCTGGCGTGTTGGTTTTTCCCACCACAATCGCGCCGGCGGCCTTAAGCCGGGCCACTTGGATGGAGTCCGCCACCGCCATATTGTTCTTGAAGGGGATGGAACCATAGCTGGTGACCATTCCGACGCTGTCCTCCAGATCTTTGACGCCCAAGGGAATACCGGCCAGCGGCCCGATGGGTTTCCCTGAGGCGATCCTCTCTGTCATGCGGCGGGCCTCTGCCAGGGCCCCTTCAGGGCGGAGGTCGACAAAGGCATTTATGGCGGGATTTGCCGCCTCGATGCGGTCGAGGGTTGCCTGCATCAATTCCAGGGGGGAGATCTCTTTCTCCCTGATTCGTCTCGCCAACTCCCAGGCGGGCTTATGGCAAATAGCGCTCATTGTCTCTCGTCCCCTATTGTGTCATTGATTGTTGCGCCGCTGGATCCATCCCCGCCAATGCAAATTGACTTCAGCTAAGGATCCGCTACGGATTGGCGAATGCCCGAACCATCACTTACGGTTTGATAAAGATCGAGGGGTAGAGGCCTTCCAGGTCGCCTTCTGGATAGGGTTGGATCGTGTTGAAGGAGATGTTCTGGTTCTTCTGGGCATGACCGCGGTTATTTTTTCCGTCGAAAAGAGCGCCATTGGATTCGAGGATGTGGTGGATGCGGTCACGAAAACCGCTCACGAAGGCGGCCCCATTGCCCTCGAAATACATATCGCCGCGCGTAAACTGGGTCGAGAGCTTGGACATCTCTTTGAGGCTGATGCTGTTTTGCTTTAGTTCCGCCGCACTTCTGATCAACCCCCATGCCAGGGTGCCGGCCGGGATGGAGAGGGGTTCATGGATATCGATGATGGTATGGGGCATGATGATGCTCTCTTTGCCGATGGTCAACAGGGCTCCGGGACGCCCCCGCAAAAAGCTGTTGAAGCCAACGAACACGCCTTCCCCCAGCTGGGCATCGATGATCTTGGCCCCGTGGGCGGTGACGTTGAGGCCTTCCAGGCGGCTGTTGACGATGTAGCAGTTCTCCTGGGCATTGGCCCCCTTGCCCATCCAGGCGTTTTGCAGAAAAGCCCGCTGGGCAACGAGGACGTTATCCCCGATGAGGGTCTTGGGTTTGACCACCGCGAAGCGATCCAGTGAGGCGTTGGCCGGTACGGCCACGGAAGCATCTATGTTGACTACATCGAAGATGCGCTGAAAGGCCTGTTTGCGGTCCTCGATGAAGTCGACGATGAGGCCCTGGGGCATTTGCCCGGGGATGTAGTGGACATAGTGGCTCAGTTGATCGAGGGGGTAGCGGTAGACAAAGTTGAAGTTGTCCGGACTGCGCACCCAGACGGTGCCCGGGTCGATGTTGAGGTGGCCGATCTCGCCGGCCTGGACATAGGCGAAGGCCCCGATGACGCAATCGTTCATGGTGGTCAAGTCCACCGTGGCAAAGGGCCCCAGAAAACTGCCGTTGGTGGGGCTGCCGTGGATGTTGGCGTAGTGGGTGGAGACCGTGCTGGTGACGTAGAACTTTTCCAGGGTCTCCGGGTCGTGGGAGAAGCAATGAACCAAGGTTTTTATCAGGAAGCTGTCTTCGATCTCGATCCCTTCGTCCCGGCTGATGGGAATCTCATACTCCTCGTAGCGGTAGATGTCGCCTTTGTGTTTGAGCTCGTCTCCGCGGATGTCGCTTTTATAGAGGATCGAGTTATTGACCTCGCATTTGCCTAGAAAATAGGACCCTGCCAGACTGGAATGGCGAAACTGAAGATCCAGGGGGTGGTGGGGGGTGAGGCCGTAAAAGGCGTAGAACTTCACCAGTTGTCCGAAGGGGATGACGTCTCTTACGGCCGGGCCCACATCGTAGCCCAGCTCACGCAGGTTGATGTTGGCCCGCATGACGATACGCTCGAAAAGTTTGTGCAGTTCCTTCATCTCAGCCGCCCTCCTCTTCCAGAGCGTTCTCGCCTTCCAAGGTGTTCTCGCACTCCTTCATAACGTGAAACACGGCGGCGAACACATCGGTCAGCCGCAGGATGCCAATGACCTGTTGATTCTCATGGGTCACCAGCAGGCCGATGTGGCCACCGAGAAGCAGCTGCTGGATAGCGGTTTCGATGGGTTGTTCCTGCTCGATGATTTCGGTTTCGGTGGGGGCCTGCATGATCTCATCCACCCGGATCTTAGCAGTGTCCAGGCACAAGTCCCTCAGGCTGCCCTGTCCCATCTGGCGCTTGACCCGCAGTTGATGGATAAAATCGTCGCTGAAGCCGTATTGGCTCAGGGATTTGATCTCCTCCAGATCCGCCGCTTTGGGTTCGAGGGCCCGGAGCACATCCCCCTGTCCGACTTTGCCAACGACGCGGTTGTCGCGATTCAGCACCAGGACGGCGCGATGGCGGTATTTGGTGTGGTCGTACTCCTCTTGTGCTTTCTCCAGAGCGAGAACGGCCTCGAAAAGCGTGGCCTCCTCTTGCACCGTCGCATATTCAGATAAGGGTACCATGAGGTCTTTGACCAAGTAGTTGTCCAATGAAAACCTCCCAATGAGTGTACAGATAAAGGTCTGATGCCGGGTATCCCAATAAAGCCGCCATTGAACGGCTGACGCGTGATTAAGACCGGCACAGGCGGTAACCGGAACTGCGGATCTTGCTTGGGAAGCGTTAAAAATCGAAGCGTTGCGCCAGTTTGCTGTCACACAGCTTGCAAGCATTCCCGGAAATCATTACTTTGGTATGTAACTGTCTGAGAATATGGTTAATGGACTATTGTATATCCGAAGCTGGGTAAGGAATCAACCGCTACCCGTAAGGCATGAATTTCAGGAAAATCCGTCGGCCTGACGGTCTTCGATCTTCCGGGCACCAGAATTATGGGAAATGCCGTGTTCCTCATGGCTTGACGGTTGACTTTGGGCTCAAATTCCAATATTTCAATAAACTCCTGCCCTTGTAGTCGGATTCATGGGTCGGTAGAACACCCTCACAAGCCACACCATCCATAAACAACACCTATGCACTGCAACCCGTGTAGGGCCCTTGATGTCTTGATTTTGGCACCAACCGCTCCAAAGGGGAAACCATGCTCTTATTCACCATGTCGTTGCTGCTGATTGTCTGTGGGGGTGTAGTGCCCCTATTCTTATGGCGCCATAGCAGCCTGATGAAGTTGGTGGCTGCGGCTTTCATCGGCGGTGGCTGTCTCCTTGGCGCCTACGACGGCCTCATGCAGGTGTTCGCCTCCCAGGCCAGTGCGGCCCAGATCGCTTACCTGAACACCCTCGCCCTGGCCTTGCGTATGGACAGTCTGGCCGCCTTTTTCCTGACGGCCATCTTCGCCGTGTCAGCTCTGGCTGCGCTATACAGCGTCCACTACATGGGCGGCACCGAGGGTGCCCTGCGTACGGCGGCCCAGTATCTCTTTTTCAGTCTGCTGGTGGCCGCCATGGCCCTGGTGGTCACCGCCGCCAACCTGATCACCTTCATCCTGGCCTGGGAGCTCATGTCCCTCTCCTCCTTCTTTCTGGTGGCTTACCACTACGAAGCGGCCGAGAATCGCCGGGCCGGCTATCTCTATCTGATCTTCTCCCAGGTGGGGGCCATGTTCATCTTCGCCGCCTTCGGGCTGATCTACGCCCATAGCGGAAATCTCGAATTCGCCGGTGCCGCCGGGCTGTCCGAGACAGCCAAGATTCTGGTCTTCGTGCTGGCCTTTGTGGGATTCGGCTCCAAGGCCGGGGTGTTTCCCCTGCATGTCTGGCTGCCCCACGCCCATCCGGCTGCCCCCAGCCACATCTCGGCCGTCATGTCGGGGGTGATGATCAAAACCGGTATCTACGGCATCTTGCGCATCTATACCATTTTGGAGTGGCATAGTGTCATCTTCGGCGACATCGTCCTCATCGCCGGGATGGTTTCCGGCATCCTGGGGGTCGTCTACGCCCTCGGCCAGCACGATCTCAAACGCCTGTTGGCCTATCACAGCGTGGAGAACATCGGCATCATCCTCATCGGCATCGGCCTGGGGATGATCGGCGTGGCCGAAGACAAACCCCTCATGGCGGTGCTCGGTTTCGGCGGCGGGCTCCTGCACGTGCTCAACCACGCCATCTTTAAATCCTTACTTTTCATGGGCGCCGGCATGGTGCTGCACCAGACCGGCACGCGCGCCATCGACGTTCTGGGCGGGCTGATCAAAAAGATGCCCGTCACCGGAACGACCTTCCTGATCGGCTCCCTGGCCATCTCCGGCCTGCCGCCTTTCAATGGTTTTGTCAGCGAGTTTCTGGTCTATTTCGGCGGGTTCAAGGGCGTCACTTTAAGCGGCACCAGCTTTTCCCTCAGTCTGCTGGGCATCGTCAGCCTGGCCATCATCGGTGGTCTGGCACTGGCCTGCTTCACCAAGGTGGTGGGGGTGGTCTTCCAGGGTGAGCCGCGCAGTGAAGCCGCCCGTGTCGATGGCGAAAAGGGGCTCTCCATGCTGATCCCCATGCTGATCCTGGCCACGGCCTGTATCGCCATCGGCGTCTTCCCCGCCTTCTTTATGGGGATGGCTTTCAAGGCCGTGGGTGGCCTGGGGTTGGGCCTCGGCCAGGTTCCCATGGAATCCGTCACTGTCCTGGGCGCCAATATCACCCGTTTCGCCCTGATGGTTTTGGCGTTGCTAGTGGGCCTCGGCCTGCTGCGCCAGCTGCTCTATTGGGGTAAACCGGTCGACCGCTCGGGCACCTGGGGCTGCGGCTTCACCCAGCCCACGGTGCGAATGCAATACACAGGCGCCTCCTACGCCGAGTCGATCCTGGCCTTCTTCCGCCCGGTGGCCCCCCTGAGTGAGGACCAGCCTCCCATCCGGGGCCGTTTCCCCGCGCCGACCCACTACCACAGCCAAGTCCACGACGTGGCCGAACTACAGATGGGCCGGGTGATCGTGACCCCGGTCATGTGGTTTTTCGACAGGCTGCGTTGGCTGCAGCACGGCGACATCCACCTGTACATCGGCTATATTCTGCTGGCCATTGTCGTGCTGCTGTTTTTTGTCTGATTTAGGTTGAGGGTTTCATCTTGATTAAGATGAAACCCTCAGCATAGGCGAGATTCGGAAAGGTAATTTTTATGAAATCCATTCTTTTTTTCATCATGGCCCTGCTGGTGGCGCCCTTTTACTCGGCCCTGATCCTCAAGGTGAAAGCCTTCTTCGGCGGCAAAAAGGGCCCCCCCCTGCTGATCAACTACTACACCTTGATCAAGTTGCTGAAGAAGGGCTCGGTCTACAGCACCAGCACCACCCTGATCTTCAAACTCGGGCCCATGGTGTCCCTCACCGCCGCCCTCATCGTGCTGATGTTTCTGCCCGTGGCCGGACAAAAGGCGCTCTTCTCCTTTGAGGGGGATGTGATCTTTCTGCTCTACCTTTTAGGGCTGGGACGGTTCTTCACCATCGCCGCGGCCATGGACACGGCCTCGCCCTTCGAGGGTATGGGCGCCGCCCGGGAAGCTTACTTCCCCATCATCTGCGAGGCGGCCCTCTTCATGATGCTGATCCTTTTTTACATCCTTACCGGGCAGCTGAGCCTGGCGGCCTATTTCGCCGGGACCCAGCCGGCGGCGCTCTGGGCGGCTGCGGGTGCCCCCCTGCTCTTTGTCATCATCGCTCTCTTCATCGTGCTGCTCACCGAGAACTCGCGTGTACCGGTGGACGATCCGGCCACCCACCTGGAGCTGACCATGATCCATGAGGTCATGGTGCTGGACCACAGCGGCCCCGATTTCGCTTTCATCGAACTGGGTTCTTTTCTCAAGCTCTTCTTTTACAGTACCCTGGTGACGCGCCTGCTGTGTCCCGTGAGTATGGGGTCGCCCATCCTCGACGCCTTGCTCTTCTTCGGTGTGCTGGCCGTGGTCTACGCCGCCGTGGGGGTCACCGAATCGGTCATGGCGCGCTACCGCATGGACAAGGTGCCCCAGTTCGTGCTGACCTCATTCGCCCTGGTTTTCTTTGCCACCATCATCACCCTGGAGTTTCTGCAATGATCGCATCCGTAGACACCCTATTGGCCCTGGTGCTGCTGTCGGTGCTCTTCGCCTTCGGGTCCAGCCGCCTGCCGACTCTGATCCGGGTGATCGCCTTCCAGGGCATCGTCGTGAGCATCGTGCCCTTTTTTCTGGGACACAAAATGGGTTTTGGTGGCACGCTATTTACCATGGCCACCCTGTTGATCCGTGGCATCGGTATCCCCCTGTGCATCCACCTGGCGATCAAAAAGGTCGCCATCCGGCGCGAGGTGGAGCCCATTGTCAGCTACCACGCCTCCCTCCTGGTGGGGCTGGCGCTCATCGTGGCCGCCATCGTCGTGGCCCCTAAATTCAACCTGCCCCAGACCGGGGACTATGCGCTCCTGCTGCCTTCCGCCATCACCCTGGTGGTGGCGGGGATGTTCCTCCTCATGGCCCGGCGCAACGCCATCGCCATGGTGATCGGCTACATCATGCTGGAGAACGGGATCTACCTGGTGGGCACCAGCCTCTCCATGCGCGCCCACCACATCGTGGAGTTCGGCATTCTACTTGATGTGCTGGCCGGGGTGATGATCATGGCCATCATCCTCCAGAACATCAAACAGGCCTTTGACGACGTGGATACAGCGCTGCTCAGAACCCTAAGAGAATAGGTGTAGACCCTCATGATCGAGATCGTATTTCTGGCGCCGCTGATCACCGGCGTGGTCGCCTTTTTTCTGCCCCAGGCCTCCAGTCGGCCCCTCCTGGTGGTCACCGCGGCGGCTCACTTCATCATGAGTCTGCTGCTGTGGGCCTTCCGGCCGGAGGCGGCCCTGCCGCTCTACTTCCAGATTACCTCGGAGGGCCTCCTATCCCTGCTGGTGATCTCGCTGCTCTTCCTGCTGATCAGCGTTTATACTGTGGCTTATTTGAAGCAGGCGGCCATCCAGGCGGAGAATATCTTCACCGGCGCCATGCTGCTCTTTCTGGCCACCATGACCATGGTGACCCTCTCGGACCACATCATGATCCTGTGGATCGCCATCGAGGCCACCACCCTGGCCAGCGCGCCCCTGATCTACACCCACCGCTCGGCGGCCTCCCTGGAAGCCACCTGGAAGTATGTGCTGATCTGTTCGGTGGGCATCGCCCTGGCCCTCTTGGGATCGGTACTGATCACCCTGGCCATGGACGTGGGCAAGGTCGATGTACCCCTCTCATTCTCTGCCTTGACCGAGGCGGCCAAGGACCTGGATGCCTTCTGGCTGAAATCCGGGTTTGTCTTCATCCTGGTGGGCTACGGCACCAAGATGGGGCTGGCACCCATGCACACCTGGCTGCCCGACGCCCACAGCGAAGCCCCCAGCCCGGCCTCGGCCCTGCTCTCCGGCGTGCTGCTCAACTGCGCCTACCTGGGGATCTTCAAGACCAACAAGATCATGGTGGCGGCCGGCCTGGGCGATTTTTCGGGCACCATCCTGATGGTCTTCGGCCTGACCTCCATCTTGGTGGTGGTCACCTACATCCTCAAACAGACCGAATACAAGCGCCTACTGGCCTACTCCAGCATCGAGAACATGGGCATCATCGCCTTCGGTACCGGCGTCGGTGGCCTTGCGGCCTATGGCGCCGTCCTCTGCCTGATCCACCACAGCCTGATCAAATCGAGCCTGTTTCTCACCTCGGGCAATATTCTTCTGGGCTTCGGCGACCGCCTCATCGCAGGTACGGGCCGATTGGCAAAGCGCATGCCGGAAACTTGTGTGGCCTTTTTCGCAGGGTTCGCCGGCATCTCCGGGTTTCCGCCCTTCGGCATCTTCCTGGGTGAATTTTTCATCATCATCGGGGCCTTTCGCGCCGGCCACCATGTGGGCGTGACCCTCTTCATCCTGAGCATCTGCGTGATTTTCGCCGGCTTCGCAAAACACGTGATCCAAATCAGCTTTGGTGACCATGAAAAAGAGGTCCAGATGGCCGAGTCGCCCTTCATGGTATGGCCCCAGTACGCCCTCCTGCTAACCTCGGTATTGCTGTGCTTCTGGATGCCGGAGACCTTGTACGACACCATCGTTCACGCAGTGCACACCATCGGGGGGAGTTTTTAGATGCAGACAGAATTCTTGGTCATTGAGCACGGCAAAGCGGTGGCGCGCAGCCACATCCCCCACCTCGACTTCGGTACTTTTCGTTCGGCGGTCCTGGACCTGGTGGAGGCGGGCGCCAAGGTGGTGCACTACTTCGCCTACCCCGAGGGTGACCACCTCAATCTCCTGGCCGTCCTGCGTCTGGATCAACTCCTCGTCGCCCAGTGTGCGGCGCCCGAGACCTATGCTGCCCTGACCCCGGAGGCCGAACCCCTGCATCTCTTCGAGCGCGAGATCGCCGAGCAATACGGCGTCCGACCCGAGGGCCACCCCTGGCTCAAGATGGTGCGCTACCACCCGACCCTCAACGGCGCGCCCGACGTCTTCGGCAATGATTACGACCAGGATATCCCCGGCAACTACCCCTATTACAGCGTGGCCGGTGAAGAGATCCACGAAGTGGCCGTGGGGCCGGTGCACGCCGGGGTGATCGAGCCCGGTCACTTCCGTTTCAATTGCATCGGCGAACGCGTCCTGCACCTGGAGATCCAGCTGGGTTACCAGCACCGCGGAGTGGAACAGATGCTGGGCCGTGTTGACCCCCGGCGCTGGCCCATCCTGGCCGAGGGGATCGCCGGCGACACCGCCATCGGCCACAACCTCTGCCTCAGTCAGGCGGTGGAAGCCCTCAGTGACCTGACCCCCGACGCGGGGGCCGCCGTCATCCGCACCATCGCCCTTGAGCTCGAACGCATCGCCAACCATATCGGCGACCTGGGGGCCCTCAGCGGGGACGTGGCTTTTCTGCCCCCGGCCAACTACTGCGGCCGTATGCGGGGGGATTTCCTTAATATGAGTTTGTGGATCTGCGGCAATCGTTTCGGCAAAGGGCTGGTCCGGCCTGGCGGGGTCAACTTTCCCGTAACCGACGCGGATCGCCAGACCTTAAGGGGCCGCATCGCCGAGATCAAGCCCCAGGTGACCCACACCATCGAGCTGCTCTTCGGCACCCCCAGCGTGCGCTCGCGTTTCGAAGACTGCGGCACGGTGAGCAACAGCGACGCCCACCAGCTCGGCCTGGTGGGGCCCGCCGGACGCGCCTGCGGCATCCCCTACGATGTGCGCCGGGTCTTCCCCAGCGAGCACTACGCACAGCTCGACATCCCGGAGAACGCCGAGCCCAGCGGCGATGTCTACGCCCGGGCCAAGGTGAGGGGTGACGAGGTGCTGCAGAGCATCGAGATTGTCGAGGAACTCCTGTCGGCCAACATCGAAACCGACGTCGGCCGGGCAGTGGACCAATCCCCGGCCCTGGCGGCGGACAGCTTTGTGGTGACCCTCAACGAGGCCTGGCGGGGGGAAGCCTCCCACTGCGTGCTCACCGACGCCGATGGTCAGGTGCAGCGTTACAAGATCAAGGACCCCAGTTTCCACAACTGGAACGGCCTGGGATTGTCCCTGCGGGACACCGGGATTTCGGACTTTCCGCTCAACAACAAGAGCTACAACCTTTCCTATTGCGGATTTGACCTGTAATAGCCGGCCAAAAGGCAACCAAAGGAAAACGGGACACCGTCATGCTCAACATCCTCAGAAACAGATTCGAACAGGGCTACCGCACCAGCGCCTACCCCAAAACGACTATAGAATTGCCCGAAGACTACCGCGGCCTGCCCCGGATTCACAAGGACGCTCCGCCCGAACTGGCCGAGCGCTGCGCCGCGGCCTGTCCCCAGGACGCCATCGACCCCCAGGCGGCCACCATCGACCTGGCCCGCTGCGTCTTCTGCGGGGCCTGCGAACGCCTTTCCGAGGGCAGGTTCGTCAACTTCACCCAGAACTTCGAAACCGCCACCGCCGCAAGAGCGGATCTGGTCACCGCCGGCAGCCTGCCGCGCCTGGCCGAGCACAGCAAAAAGCACTTCAAGAAACGCTTCGGCCGCTCCCTCCAACTGCGCCAGATATCGGCCGCCGGCTGCAACGCCTGCGAGGCGGATCTCAACGTGCTGGCCACCCCCTTCTTCGACCTGGCCCGGTTCGGAATCAATTTCGTGGCCTCCCCACGCCACGCCGATGGCATCGTGGTCACCGGCCCCATCTCGCGCAACATGAGGACCGCCGTGCTGTCGACCTACGCGGCCACCCCCTCCCCCAAGGTGGTCATCGCCGTGGGAAGCTGTGCCATCAGCGGCGGCCCCTTCCACGGAAGTCCCGAGGTCAGCGAAGGCCTCGACACCCTATTGCCCGTGGATCTTTTCATCCCCGGCTGCCCCTCCCATCCCTTGACCAATCTGAACGCACTGCTCAGTTTTTTTAAGTGACCTTGCCAGGGGCGGAACGCTCATGCCCTGGCGGATGCCAGATGTTGACGTAGGGCCCCTGAATTGGAATAATACTTGAAATAACATGTTGCCAATGGCTTGATAGGGGTCCACCCAAACCGAATCTTGATTCCCGTGATGTCGGCGTGACTAGACACTATGCGCTATCTCACCTGCGCTTTATCCAAGCTCGAGTGACACGGTAATTCAAGCCGCAAGGAGGGCACCATGATATGCTTCCCCTGGCCGAGAAGACGCCACCGTTGCCGCACGCCTCTTCTCACGCGGACATCCGTATTTTGGTTCATCGGATGGATTGGACTTCTGATGCTCAGCGGAGTTCTGCAGCCTTCTATCGCAGTTGCGCAGACACAGATCACCGGTGAACCGGTGCGCATCGTGGCCATCTTCTCCCAAACCGGAATCGCCGCTTCCCACAATGAACCCCTGATACCCATGGTGCAGCTGGCCGTGGAGGAGATCAATCGCTCCGGAGGTGTTCTCGGCCGGCTTATCCAGCTGATTCTACTGGACAATCAGAGCACTCCCATTGGGTCCCGGGCCGCCGCGGAAGAGGCCGTGCGCCTAAATGCCACGGCGGTGGTGGGGGCCCACTGGAGTTCGCATTCGCTTGCCATGGCCCCAGTCCTGCAGCGTGCCGGCATTCCGATGATTAGTCCCGGGTCCACCAATCCCGAAGTGACCCGCATCGGCAGCTATATCTTCCGAACCTGCTTTCTGGATTCCTTCCAGGGGGTCGCCATGGCAACCTTTGCCTGGCAGGACCTGAAGGCGCGCACTGCGGTCGTGGTGAGCAACATTGACGAGGCCTACAGCGTCATGTTGGCTGATTATTTTAAAAACGCTTTTATCGAGGCAGGCGGGCAGGTGTCGCTGGATGAAGGGTATCGCGGCAAAGCCATCGACTTTTCCGGGATCATCGAAAAGATCAAACACACCTCCCCGGACGTCATCTATCTGCCGGGGTATACGCGCGACAGCGGCTTATTCATTAAACAGGCCGTCAATTTGAACGTGAATAGCATTTTTCTAGGGGGCGATGCCTGGGACGAGATCGAGCAGATCGCCGGTGATGCCATCGATGGTAGCTATCAATCCGCCCCCTGGCACCCCCAGGCCCCTTTTCCCAAAAGCATCTATCTGCAGAACCTTTATCGGAGTAAATTCATGCGGGACATAGACAATGTCAGTGCGCCCCTGGCTTTCGATGCCGTCATGCTGCTGGCTGACGCCATGCAGCGGGCCGATTCCCTGGCGGGGGAGGATATTCGCCTGGCCTTGGCGCAGACCTCGAATTTTCAGGGGGCCACCGGCATCATCAGTTTTGACGACAACGGGGATCCCAAGAACAAAGATGTGATCATTATCCAATTCCAAACTGGGCGCCGGATATATCACAAAACCATCCGGCCGTGATGGCACACTGGAGGGCTTAGAAATGGCAAGTGTTGTGTCTGGGGCGCGATTCCGCTGGGCAGTGTTGCTGACGATCTTCTGCCTGGTTGCCATCTCATGGTTGCCCGTCAAGGTGAGTGCGCAATCGCTTGACGGCATTCCCATCGCCGCTATTTTCTCCTTGACCGGACAGGCCGCCAACAGCAACCACTCTTCCGTGGTAGGGACCCGTATTGCAGTGGATGAGATCAACGCCAGGGGTGGGCTCCTGGGCCATCGACTCAACCTCATCGTGCTGGACAATATGAGCACCCCCATTGGTGCCAGCCTGGCGGTCAATCAAGCCGCCGCGGCGGGGGTCGCATTCATCGTCGGTGCCGCGTGGAGTTCCCATTCCCTGTCCATCGCGGAGGTGGCCCAAAGCAATCGCATCCCGATGATCTCTAATTTATCCTCGACGCCCAAACTCACCCGTATTGGTGACTATATTTTTCGGGTGTGCTTCACTGACGATTTCCAAGGCCGTATCATGGCCGAGTTTGCGCGCTATGAACGCGACGCCAAAACAGCGATGCTGTTCGTTGATTTAACCAGCGATTATAGTCTGCAGCTGTCCTCCATATTTCGTCAGCACTTCGAGGCCATCGGCGGAACGATTACCGCCGAGATCGAGTACAAGGCCCGTCAGAGCAGTTATGCGCAGCAGATCCGCGAGGCTGCAGAGCACGCCGCAGATGTGATCTTCATTGCCGGTCATGATGAAAGCGGCATTATCGCCAACCACCTGCAGATGGCCGGCATCCGGGCCGTTTTCGTCGGGGGGGACGGCTGGGCCGACCGGAGTTTTTTTGATATGGGGGGCAATCAACTCACCAAAGCCTATTATTGTTCACACTGGTCGCCTTTATCGGAGAATCCGAGATCCCAGGAGTTTGTCCGTCTGCATGGCGCCAAGAAGGAATTCGATGTGGGCTCGGCGCTCGCCTATGATGCGGTGATGGTTGCGGCGGCAGCCATCGAAAACGCCAGCTCATTCGCCCATGAGGATATCCAGGCAGCCTTATCCAAAATAAGGGACTACGAGGGCGTCACCGGAACGATCAGCTTCGATGACAACGGCGATCCGGTGAAATGCGGCATCATCATGGAGATTGAAAACGGTG
>JBNKKA010000071.1:0-20538 GCA_050291585.1 Desulfobacteraceae bacterium | reverse complement strand
GTCTGGGCCAGTGGATCGCGCCGGTATTTGCACCCATCGGCATAGACTGGCGCGGCGGCGTGGCCCTCCTGACCGGTTTCGTGGCCAAGGAGATCGTAGTCTCCACCATGGGTGTTCTATATGCCGTGGGGGATGAGGAGGGGACGGAAGCGCTCCAGGGCGCCCTGCGTGCTTCCCAGATGAAGCCTTTGTCAGCCTTGAGTATGATGGTATTCGTTTTGCTCTACCTGCCCTGCATAGCCACCACGGCCGTTATTCGTCGGGAGACCGGCTCTATGAAATGGATGCTCTTCAGTCTCACCTATGCCACCGGCGTTGCCTGGTTGGCCGCCTGCTTGGTCTACCAGGGGGGGCGTCTGCTGGCACTCGCCGTTTGAGTCACTTCCAGGCGCTGCCTGTGACCTGCTTCGAATGGGGTTTCCCGCCTATCTTTTCAACCCATCAGGGGGCTTCCCCATCTCAGGGTATAGCCGCTCGAGGCATTCCGGGCAGACGCTGTGGCTGAACTGGGCCTCGGAGTGACTGCTGATGTAGGTCTCTATCTGACTCCAATAACCGCTGTCGTCACGGATCACTTGCAACCAGTAGAGGAAGGTGACCTTCATACGGATGACATAGGGAGCCTGTCGGTAAGCGTTGAGGCGCGGATGAATATTTGTTCGAAGCGATTCCATCGATCTGTGCAATTGTTTTTGTTGTCGGGTTGTGGAACCTAGCTGCTTCCAGGCCATATCGGCAGTTAGGCGGTACGGCTGAAGGGACTCACTTGGGAAGGATGCTCGCTGGGTGCTGTCAGAACCATCCCGGAGGGGTGTCGGACACCCGGCGAGCGATCCAGGGCGGCGCCAGGGCGAGTTGTTGCAAAGGCAGCCACAGCCGATTTATTCGGGCTGTTAATACGTCATTTCTTTACCGCCTTCAAGGGCGGCAGGCTGTGGATGGCGGCCGCCAGCTCCCCGCCGGCGGCCTTCGCCTCGGCCAGATACTCGGGGTGCCTGAGGACTTCGCCCTTGTGGTCGAGATTGCGGTAGAGCAGGGAGGGGCCCAGCTTGGCGTCCAGAACGTCGAAGAAGTATTTGACTGTCAGAAGAGCCCCGTCAAATAGGCGTTTACCGCTGGTGGCGCCCACCGAGATAAAGAGGCCCTTGCGTTTTTCCGTCCAGTCGCCGAAGGGCGTCTTTTCACGCCAATACTTATTGACCCACAAAGACTGGCAGCGGTCCATGAAGATCTTGGTATGGGCGCTGACGGTGTAAAAGAAGATCGGCGAGGCGAGCATGATGCCGCGGGCCTGCTGCAGCTTGGCGAGCACTTCGGGGAACTCGTCCTTTATGGCGCACTCGCCGGTCTTGATACATTGGAATATCTCCAGGCAGGGAGAGATTTTG
The DNA here is from genome assembly GCA_050291585.1 of Desulfobacteraceae bacterium. Taxonomy (GTDB): domain Bacteria; phylum Desulfobacterota; class Desulfobacteria; order Desulfobacterales; family Desulfosarcinaceae; genus JASJCL01. The sequence continues at coordinate 19,150 of JBNKKA010000071.1, read as the reverse complement.
AGATCACGCAGATAGATCTCCTCCACCTCGGCGCCGGCTTCCCGGGCGCCGGCAACGGCTTCCTGCAACAGGCGGGCGGTGTTGCCCCCCCGGCGTGGGCTGCCATACAGGGCTATAATGTCGGCCATCTCTTCTCGTTTCAATTCGAGCAACTTGGGGCGTAAAACCGCTGGCGGCGGTCAGTTCTCCTGCAGTTCCGGCAGGTCGGCGTAAAGGTCCAGTGCTTCGGGGTTCTTGAGGGCGTCCTTGTTGCGCACTTCCTGGCCATGAATCACCTTGCGTACGGCCAGCTCCACCTTTTTCATATTGAGGGTGTAGGGGATATCGGCCACCGCCAGGATCTTGGCCGGTACGTGGCGTGGGGAAGCGTTCTGGCGGATGGTCTGGCGGATCTGGTTTTTCAATGCTTCGTCGAGTTCGACCCCGGCGGCGGGTTTGACGAAGAGCACCACGCGCACGTCGTTCTGCCACTGCTGGCCCACCACGACACTGTCCTCGATGGCCGCCATCTGGTCCAGCTGGCGGTAAATGTCTGCCGTGCCGATGCGCACCCCGCCGGGGTTGAGGGTGGCGTCCGAACGGCCGTACATGATGACGCCCCCGCGAGGGGTTACTTCGATGAAGTCGCCGTGGCGCCATACCCCGGGATAGACATCGAAGTAAGCGTCGTGGTACTTGCGGCCCTCGGGATCGTCCCAGAAGTAAAGCGGCATGCTGGGGAAGGGGGCTCGGCAGACCAGCTCCCCCTGTTCACCGATGAGGGGTGACCCGCTCTCGTCCCAGGCCTCAACCTGCATGGCCAGGCCGCGGCATTGCAGCTCGCCGGCGTAAACGGGTGCCATGGGATTGCCCAGGGCGAAGCAGCCGTTCAGGTCGGTGCCCCCCGCGATGGATGCCAGCTGGAGATCTTTTTTAATCTCCGCGTAGACAAAGGCGAAGCCCTCCTTGGAGAGGGGTGATCCGGTGGAGAGGACTGCCCGCAGCTTGGAGAGGTCAAAGTCACGGCCCGGTTTGACGCCGCTCGACGTGAGGGCGTTGAGATAGCCCGCGCTGGTGCCGAAGACCGTCGTGCCCGTATCGACGGCCATCTGCCAGAGAACCTCTGGGCCGGGGTAAAAGGGATTGCCATCGTAAAGCACCAGCGTGGCTCCCACGGCCAGGGCGCTGGTGAGCCAGTTCCACATCATCCAGCCGCAGGTGGTGTAGTAAAAGATGGTGTCTTGGCGTTGCAGATCGGTGTGCAGGATGAGCTCTTTAAGGTGGTGGAGCAGAATTCCCCCGGCTCCCTGGACCATGCACTTGGGCAGTCCGGTAGTGCCCGAGGAGTACATGATGTAGAGGGGGTGATCAAAGGGCAGCTGGGAAAATTCTAACCCATCGTCGACCGTGCCGGCTTTGAAGTCGTCCAAGAGGATCGCCCGGGAAATTGCGCCTATGGCCGGTGCATCATTGATGTAGGGCACCACCACCACCTGCTCCAGGCTGTCGATGGCGGCGACGATTTTCTCTACCCGTTCAAGGCAGCCGATCTCGCGTCCCTTGAACCAATAGCCATCGGCCGTGAAGAGCACCTTGGGGCGTATCTGCCCGAAACGGTCCAGGACCCCCTTGATGCCGAAATCGGGGGAGCAGGAGGACCAGGTAGCTCCCAGACTGGCAGCCGCCAGCATGGCGATGATGGTCTCGGGCAGGTTGGGCATGAAACCCACCACGCGATCCCCAACGCCCACACCGGCGGCCCGCAGCCCCGCAGCCACCCGTGCGGTTTCGGCGTAGAGCTGGGCATAGGTCAGCTCCCGGCGTACTTTATCCTCGCCATAGAAGATGATGGCCTTGCCCTCGTCGCGATGGCGCAGCAGGTTTTCGGCAAAATTGAGGCGTGCACCCTCGAACCACTTGGCACCGGGCATGCGGGTGGCATCGTCGATGACGGCCGTAAACGGCTCAGAGGCGATGATGTCGGCATAGTTCCACCAGGCCTCCCAGAACTCGGCGATATGATCCACCGACCACTGGTGCAGATCGGCATAGTCCTTGTGGTCGGTTCCCAGACTGGTGTTCAGGTGGGTCATGAATTTAAACATCTGGGTGTTGCGGATCTGCTCTTCAGTGGGTCTCCACAGCGGTTCGGTCATCGGTGTCCCTTTCTGCGCCTGCGCTTGGTTCGCCCTGGCACTTGGATCTGCTTGGAGGGATGGGCCTAAGCTTTATGATGGGCTCAAGCCTGTTGTGAATTCAGGATGTTAAAAGCATATCAGGAAGCTGACGGGTTTTCAACCTGAGCCGCCTTGGGGAATTTGATTAAGTGGCTGTTTATGGGCTATAATAATGCTTTTCTTTTTACATCGATTTCAATTGGGTCCGGCACGCTAGCGAGGCAAAATATGCATTACGAGGGCAACATCATCAGGCCCCCCAGCGAGGCAAACAGCATCCTGCTCCAGGTAACGGTAGGCTGTTCACGCAACAAATGCACCTTCTGCGGGTCCTATCTGGGGGAGCGCTTCAAGATAAAAAGCGATGATATTATCATGGCCGACATCGCCTTTGCCGCTCAGAATTGCCGCCGTCAGCGGCGGATCTTCATTTGCGACGGCGATGCCATGATTATTCCCCAGAAGCGCCTGGTGCGGATTCTCAAGGCCATCGCCGACCAGCTGCCCTGGGTCACCCGCGTGGGGGTCTATGCCAATGCAAAAAGCCTCAAGATGAAGTCGTCCGAGGAGTTGGCTGAGCTGCGCGGATTAGGGCTGGGGATCGCCTACATGGGACTGGAGAGCGGGGACGATGCGACCCTCAAGGCGGTCGACAAGGGGGCCGACAGCGCCCTGATGATCGAGATGGGGAGGAAGGCCCGCGCGGCGGGCTTCAAATTGTCGGTCACCGTTCTGCTGGGGCTTGCGGGGATGGAGCGCTCCCAGATCCACGCCCGCGAGACCGGGCGGGTGCTCTCCGCCATCGACCCTGAATACGTGGGGGCCCTTAGCCTCATGCTGATTCCCGGAACCCCCATGTATACAGACTGTCAGGCGGGGCGTTTCCAGGAACTGCACCCCATGGCCCTCCTGCGTGAGCTACGCTCGCTGTTGGCCTGCACAGAGCAAAGCCGGGGTCTCTTCCATGCCAATCACGCCTCCAATTACCTTCCCCTACGGGTGCGCATGCCCAAGGAAAAAACCGCCGCCCTCGAGCTCATCGACCGCGCTCTGGCAGGCGAGGTGGCCCTCAAACCCGAGTGGATGCGCGGCCTTTAGGCCCATCGCCCTGAGGCTGGGCGACGGTAAACAGCCTATGCGTCAACAGATCGACGCGTTTCTGGGATTGATTCAATCGCTGCATGTAACGACAGAAAATAAAAAATGCTACAAAATTAGATGGTTGTACCTTATTTAGCCGTCAGATAGGACGATTTTCAGCTTGGCCCATAATTTGCTCTTTCCTCCTTCACAACCCCCGCCACGGGGTAATTCAGTGAAAGGAGTTTTGATTATGATCTGCACCACCATTCGCAACGGCGACGAATGTGTTTTTATGAGCGCCAAAGGTTGTACCTTCACCGAAGGATGCTGTCATGAGGTCGTCTCCAATTGTGAGGGATGCGAGCGCACCCGTGAATACAACACCGGATGGTACTGCACCACCAGTCCCGATCCGGGCAGCAAGTGGAAGAACGGCCATTGTAACATGGCCACCCATGTGAAATTACAGCAGACCACCAAACGCCAGAAGATCAACCCCCTGAAAGCATCTAAGCGCGGCAATGGGTAAGGCCCTTCAGCCTGCCTTCACACCACTGATCTCCCCTGAGGATATCAAGCGGCTCTGAGCCCTGCTGCCAGCGGCGGCGTTCAGGGCCGTTTGTTTGACCCCATCCGGGCACCAAATTTTTTTTGTTATATATAAATCGTCATATATTACGATATTTGTAGAATAATGATCAAAAATCGTCAAAAATGGCGAAATATAAAAACATTGTAATTCGTCACAAATGTCGATATTATAGACTTTAAATTATATAAGTCGACAATGGTGACGACTATGGATGATGTTAAATTGATGGCAGATGATGCCCTGCTTAAAGAGATCGGCCGGCGGCTGGCCCGGCGGCGGCTTGATTTCCAGCTGACCCAGGCCGCCTTGGCCGAGGAGGCCGGGGTGTCCAAACGAACGATTGAACGCATCGAGGCCGGGTACGCGGCTCAGACCCTCAGTCTGGTCCGCATACTGCGGGTGCTCGATCTTCTGCCGGGGCTTGATCAACTACTCCCCAAGTCTGGACCGAGACCCATGGACCTGCTCAAGCTCAAAGGCAAACGGCGCCGCCGAGTGCGCAAAAGCGATTCTGACCATGGCACGGCCGGCAAGTCCGATGCAGGGTGGTCATGGGGAGAGGATGAGTGAATACACGGGTGACAACGCGCATAAGCACGGTGGCAGAGGTTCAATTATGGGGACGCACCATCGGGGCGGCCTCCCTTGAGGCGGACAATGATGTCGTCGCCTTTGAGTATGACCCTGCTTTCGTTGGCAGCGGTATCGAGCTTGCCCCCCTCACCATGCCGCTTTCCAGGCGGGTCTACACCTTCCCCGAGTTGCCCCGTGGAACCTTTCACGGGCTCCCCGGCTTGCTGGCTGATTCCCTGCCGGATCGCTTCGGCAATGCCCTCATCGACGCCTGGTTGGCCACCCAAGGACTATCCGCGGAAGCATTCAGCGCCATCGACAGGCTTTGTTATACCGGACGACGGGGGATGGGTGCCCTGGAATTTCTTCCGATACTGGGGCCAAGGGTGCGCAAATCCAAACAAATGCAGGTCGGCCAACTTGTTGATCTGGCCTCCCAGGTCCTCGTTCAACGACAACGACTCAAAGTATCTTTTGCCGCCCCGGAAGAAGCCCAGGCCCTTCGTGAAATCCTCCAGGTGGGCACCTCGGCCGGTGGTGCCCGGGCCAAGGCCATCATCGCCTGGAATCCATCCACCAACGAAGTCCGCTCGGGTCAGATTGCCGCCGGGGAGGGCTTTGAGTACTGGTTGTTGAAATTCGATGGCGTCGCAGGAAACAAAGATAAAGAACTGGAGGATCCAAAAGGCTATGGCCGCATCGAGTATGCCTATTCCCAGATGGCCAGCGAGGCTGGTATCCGCATGAACCCGTGCCGGCTATTTGAAGAGAATGGCAGAAGTCATTTCATGACCCGGCGATTTGATCGCCAGGAGAACGGGGCCAAGCTGCACATGCAGTCTTTGTGTGCCCTGGCGCACTATGATTTTAATATGGCCGGGGCCTATGCCTACGAGCAGGCGCTCTTCACGATCCGGCGACTGGGTCTACCCATGAGCGCCGTTGAGGAGCAGTTTCGCCGCATGGCCTTCAACATCATCGCCCGCAATCAGGACGACCATGTCAAGAACATCGCCTTCCTGATGGACAAAACCGGCCAGTGGTCCCTTGCCCCGGCCTTTGATGTGACTTTCAGCTACAACCCTTCGGGAGATTGGACCGCCAGCCACCAGATGACCTTGAACGGCAAGCGCGATCACTTCAGCATGGACGATTTTAACGCCTGCGCCAGGGCCGCCGCCATGAAGCGCGGGCGCGCCAAGGCCATCGTCAAGCATGTGATGGCCACCGTTTCCCGATGGCGGGATTTTGCCGATGCGGCCGGCGTCTCACCCGTCTGGCGCGACCAGATTCAGCCCACCCTGCGCCTTGAGGGTTTTTAGGGGATAATCCTGGGGGATGTCCAGCCCGGCGGTGGATTGACTGAAAGGCTATTTTTCCTTATTCGCCAGGGATCGCAACGGCAAGAGAGGAGACAAGCCGATGTTGAATGACGTGATTCTATTTTAATCTATTTGGCTGTGGGGACATCGCGCCCCTTGTTAAGCAAGCGTCATTTCACATGTCTGCGCCCTCCCAAAATAAAAAAGCCGCACCCCTTATGGATTGCGGCTTATTCTATTTTATGGTGGCGATGCAGGGAATTGAACCCCGGACACTACGGATATGAGCCGTATGCTCTAACCAACTGAGCTACATCGCCATTTTGTCGTCACCGTGCATCTATATTGATGGGTTCACGGTGTTGAACAGCGGCTTCTTTAGCAGCCCATTGGCTCGCAGTCAAGTCGAAAACGGGCTAGGTGCTACTTAAGTGCTGTGGAAGTATCCACCTCGATGGTAAACTCCTCCAACTGATCCTTTGGCAGGGTGCTGAACACTACCATGAAGGGTAGGGATTTGCCGGGCTGTACGCGTGAGTTCATGCGGTTGTTGCCGAAGCGGTTGTTGAGGCGGTTTTTGAGGTCCTCGGCGCCCAGGTTAACCAGATCCATGTCACTGATGATGTTGCCAGCATAGACGGTCTGGGCGCTTGAAAGATTTTTGCCTTTGGTAAACAGCTTACCCGTCAATTGGACGAAACCACGGGAGTGGTCGTAGCCGTTCTTAACCTTCCCAGTGATGACGAAGATACGTCCCAGGACTTGGCTGTCAACGAAGCGGCTGTTGATGTCGAAGGTCGTCATTTGCAGGTTGCCGGGGTCGTTGGCTTCGGGTTTGAGGTAGTCGCTTACGTAGGGGATGCGGATACCCATGCCGTCCAGTAGGACGTAGGCACAATAGCCGCCGCCCAGAAGCAAGATAATGATCAGGACGACAATCAGCAGTTTGCTGATGCCGCGTTTCTTGGGAACGGGTGCCGGGCCGGCGGGCGCCATGGGCGCGGCAACGGCTTCGGGAACGATTTCAGGTTCTGCAGGGAGATCTTCCGGCTCACTGGAAGGGGTGAATTCGGCGTCGGCCTCTTCGAGGGCGCTGACACCCTCTTCATCCACTTGGAATTCTAGTTCCATATCGCCACTGTCGAAGCGATCGTCCGAAGGTGCCGTCTCGCCGTCTTCTGCCAGGTATTCAAAATCGGACAGATCCAGGCTTTCATCGTCGCCGGCTGCGATTTGCGGATTTTCCAGATCCAGGTCCAGCTCGGGTTCTTCCTCGAGGGAGAACCCAGCGTCTGCGCCGTCATCCTCGTCGTCTAGAACGTTTTCGAAATCACTCAGATCAAATGCTTCGTCTTTGTTTTCCCCCAAACCGAGGTCATCCTCCCCCAAAAGGGAGTTTTCTTCCAGTTCAAGCCCACCGCTGTCAGACCCGCCACCGTTGGCGGTCTCTGTTTCGTCCAACAGGCCGCCCAGATCGGATAGGTCCAGGTCGTCCTCTTCTCCCGACGCATCATCGGTCAATTCGAGGCCGCCGCCCAGATCGAGTTCCAAGGCCTCTTCCGGTACGTTTGAGTCTTCGGTTTTGTCGTCGTCCGACAGATCCAGGTTGCCTAAATCAAGGGCGAGGTCGTCGTCCCCACCGAGATCTGCACCACCGCCGATATCGGCGTCACTCTCTTCATCGGTGCCCATGTCGAAATCCAGGAAGGTGTCGCCTTCCGATGAGGCCTCAAGGTTTGAGGCCTCAAGGTTTGAGGCCTCAGAACTCTCTGAGACGTCAAAACTGTCTTCTTCCATGTCGAAGTCAAGCTCAAGGCCCAGATCGTCATCGACCTCATCATTCGCTCCCAGAGTTTCCTCTTCCAGTCCTATGGTCAACTCGGGCTCGCCACCCGTATCGTCATCAGAGCTCAAGTCCAGTTCCAGATCGAGGTCTTCGATTTCGAGGTCATCTACTGCTGCTAATTCTGCATCTTCACTATTATCTTGGTTGGCGAGATCATCGCCAAGGCTGAGGGCGTCTTCAAAATTATCTTTGGCTTCGGCGGACGTGTCATCACCGGTCACAAGCGCCTCATCATCTCCCAAGTCCAAGTCCAGGTCCAGATCGAGATCTAATTCATCGGCGCCGTCAAACTGCGGTGCTTTTTCGTCGTCCTCGACGGTCGAGTCATCTTCGCCGAGATCGAAATCGAGGTCATCGAGTTCAAGATTATCCTCAGCATCAGACGTGGCGTCCGGCGACATGCTGGCGCTATCTTCCAGCAAATCATCCAACTCGCCGACCTCTGGGGCGATACCTGCGTCAAGTGAGGCCTCGTCGCTAATTGCGACCTCATCGCTAATAGCGACCTCATCGCTAATTGCGACCTCATCGCTATCAGCGGCATCGCTGACAACGACCTCATCGTTTGAAGTGGTCAGCGCTTCTTCACTCCTGGAAGGGGCCATGTCCATGACCAGATCGAGATCATCGTCGGTCAGTTCCAGATCTTCCTCGGAAGGCTCGCTATTTTGCTCTTCGGCAAATGGCAGATCATTGCCCGGGAGTTGGAAATCTTCACTTTCAAGGTCGAACTCTTCATCTTCGTCAATCTCAAAAATATCATCCGAGTCCAGCACGCTTATATCATCATCACCCGGGTCCGCGAAAGCCTGGGTCGGTAGCGTGTCCCCAACGGATTCTGCTTTGACCATCACCGGCGCCTCGTCCACCTGTGGAAATGCGGTGAAGACATGCTTGCAGTTTGTACAGCGCACCTTGGTGCCTGTAGGCTGCAGCTGGCTTTCGTTAAGGTTGTAGCTGGTGTTGCATTCCTTGCAAGTGATAATCATGACACACCCTCACAGGTTATTGTTTAAGGTGGTAAAGGCCGGGAAGGTTGCGGTAGTCTTCGGCGTAGTCCAACCCATAGCCGATGAGGAACCCCTCCGATACCGTATGGCAGGCGTAATCGACATTCACCTTTACTTTACGCCGCTCCTTTTTATCAATCATGGCGCAGATTTTGACACTTTTCGGACTGCGTAGGCGCATGTGTTCAACGAGGAAAGACAGGGTCATACCGGTATCGACAATGTCTTCAACGATCAACACATGCTTGCCTTTAATATCGATGTCGATGTCTTTGATGAGCTTCACCTCTTCCGAAGAAGTGGTTCCCGAACCATAGCTGGCGGCACGCAGAAAATCTATTTTGATCGTATCAAGGGTCAGTCTACGCACCAAGTCGGCGCAGAAAATAAATGCGCCTTTGAGGATGGCTACGACAATCAATTCCTCGCCCTGATAGTCCTGGGATATCTGTTCTGCAACTATGGAGATCTTTTCAGCAATCTGTTCCTCACTGAGGACGGTAACCCGTTCAGACATATCAAATGTTCCAGTTCTTGGCGGGAGCCAGCCACGCAAGCATAGCCGAACGGTTTCGCCTATCAGGAAGGTTCCCTGTTAGTATCGGGGTAATCCCCTAAAAGCTTTAACTAAAATTATTTGGTATTACCTGTTCTCGCGTTCTGGTTCCAATTTCATCTGGTTTTTTAGCTCAATAGCCTGGCGTTATATCGGCCTTGCCACGACCGCTTGGTTGTCGTTACGTCGGAATTCATTCAGATACCAATGGTTGCTGCACCGGGATCGCTGTAGGTGGTGAGAATTTTGTGAAAAAGAGCGGGTCATCGAATCGTTCTGTTGGTGGGGCTTTGTAGCACTGGCTGCCTTTTTCTATTCGGTCCGTGAGTCGTACGTGTCGCCATAGCACACAGATACCTCGGGCAGGCAGCCGACGCATTCTTGTTTGATAGCTATCGTAGCGGTTCGCTTTTGTCAATCAATTTGATTCGTTAGAGCCCTGCATCGGCCAGTTGCCGGATCAATTTTTCCTGATCTGGGGAGAGGGCCTTGGGCATGTCGATGAGGATGGTCACGAAGAGATCTCCGCGTGTGCTGGCCGACATATGGGGCAGGCCGTGGCCGGGCAGACGCATCTTGGTTTTATGGCGTGTGCCCGGCGGTATCTTGAGGCTGAGGGACTTTCCTTCGAGGGTCGGAATAGCCAGTTGGGTGCCCAGCAGCGCTTCACTGATTTTCACTGTGCGGTTGATGTTGAGGTCGTGGTTGTCGGCGCTGAAAATGGGGTCTCCTATCGCCTTGGTCTTGATGAAGAGGTCGCCCGGACTGCCGCCGTAAGGGCTAGGGCTGCCTTTGCCGCGCAGGCGCAGTTTTTTACCGTCGATCATGCCTTTGGGTATTTTGACAGTCAGTTTTTCGACCTGCTCCCCATGCTGAAAAGAGATCTGTTTACTGGCACCGCTGGCGATCTCCTGGAGGGTCAGGGGCAGTTCGTAGATTAGGTCGCTGCCTTTGGCCGCCTGGGGGCGCTGACCCCCAAAGGGTGAGCCGCCGCCGAAGGAGAAGCGGAAGCCGCCTCCGGGCCTGCCTCCGGGGCCCCCCCCGCCAAAGCCAAACTCCTGGAAGATGTCGCCGAAGTCGAAATTGCGGAAGATATCTTCCTGGGAGAAGCGCTGATGGAAATCAGTGGAGCCGAAACGATCATATTGGTCGCGTTTTTCCTTGTCGCTGAGAACGGCGTAAGCTTCGCTTATTTTTTTGAATTTCTCCTCCGCGGCTTTGTCCCCTTTGGTGTGGTCGGGGTGATACTTCATAGCCAGCTTGCGATACGCTTTTTTAATCTCGGTCTCGGATGCCCCTTTGGACACGCCCAGGAGCTTGTAGTAGTCTGTCTCCGCCATTCTAAGTCTTTCTCCGTTTCTCTATGCCCTGGGATATCTATAATTGAAATCCCTTCTATTCATCGAGTCTCTGATGGAAGTCTCGTTTTTGGACTCCGCTAAAGTAAGTTTTCACTAGGAGGGTGTCAACCCTTTCCGCTCTTCTGCCCTTGACGTGTTTTTCAATATTAACTGACTGGAATCAGGTGAAAAATGGGTGCCGCCCTTGTCCGGGCTGCATCAGCCCGGTGACCCCAGGCGATCCAGGCGCAGGCGGTGACGGGCATCGAAGAGACGCTTCGATCCCAGCCACAGGGCCGCCACGGTGCCCAGCCCGGTGCCGCCGGCGATGAGAAACATGATCAGGATCTGGTATTTAACGGCCTCCACGGGTGGGTTACCCGCCAGAATCTGACCCGTCATCATCCCCGGCAGGCTCACCAGGCCTGCGACCGACATGCTGTTGATGATGGGGATGAGGGCGCTGCGGATACATTCGCGCCGCAGGGGGGCGATGGCGGCTTGGGCGCTGTATCCCATCAGCAGGCGGCCCTCGACGATATCGCGCTGATCCCAGGCGATGCTCGTGAGCCGGTCCAGGCCGATGGAGATGCCATTCATTGTGTTGCCCAGCAGCATGCCTAAAAGAGGAATGGCGTAGCGCGGCGCATACCAGGGGGTTTCGGCGATGATCAAGGTCAGGGCCATGAGGGTGATGCTGAAAGAGGAGATCAGCATGGCCAGGGTGCCGATGCCCACTCCCCACCAGCCGCGAAAGCGGCGTCGCTGACGGCGCAGCACTTCGTAGCCGGCGGCGGCCAGCATAACGGTTGCGATGGCGCCTAGCCAGAGGGGATCGGCGCTCTTGAAGACCGCTTTGAGGACTAGGCCGATGAGGAGCAACTGCACCGTTGTGCGCGCGGCGGCCACGATGAGGGCGGTGGTCAACTGCAGGCGCAGCCACAGGGAAAGAGCCGCCAGCAGGACGATCAGGCAGGCTGCGATGCTCAGGTCCAGAGGGGTCAAAGCGATGATGGTGCTCATCTAAACGCCTTCTTTCCCGTCAAAGCGTAGGGTGATCCGGCCGGTGTTCATTTCATAAGTACGCGTGCAGAGGCGCTGCAACTGATCCACGTCATGGCTGACCCAGAGGATGGCCGCCACTTGCCTTTTGCCATAATCGCAGATGAGGGCTTCCGCCCGGCGGGTGTTGGCCTTATCCAGGTTGGCCGTGGGTTCGTCCAGAAGCAGTACTTTGGGGCGCAGGGCCATGACGCGCAGAAGGGCCAGGCGCTGGCGTTCCCCGCTGGAGAGCCGGCGGATTTCCCAGGAGACCACCTCGGGCGGGAAGCCCAAGGATTCGTATGCCGGTGTTTCAAAATCTTCGAAGTGGGGGGCGACGGTGTCGTGCCACCAGGCACTGGTGGCCGGCAGGAGGGCCACTTGGCGACGCCACTGTGGGGCCGGCATACTGTCAGCCGGGTTGCCATCCAGGGAGAGGTGGCCCTCAAAGGCGTCCATGTCGGCCAAAGCCCTCAAAAGAAGACTCTTCCCGCTACCTGATGGTCCGGTGATGCCAACGCATTCCCTCGGGGAGATCTCAAGGTCGATCTCCTTGAGGTGAGCGTTGGAGAGCTGTCTGGCGATAAAGCCCTTCATCGCTTCCCTTCCTCTGTTTTCAGGGGATCCATTGTCTTCAGGGCGGACCTTGCCTTCAAGGCCACCATAAGCACCGAGATGGCCGCCGGCGTCATGCCGGGGATACGCGCTGCCTGGCCTAGGGTGGTGGGGCGCACGGCTGTAAGCTTGCCGCATAGCTCGGTGGAGAGCCCATGGACGGCTTCATAGTCCATATCCTCCACCAGGTGGATGCGTTCCAGGTTTTTGAATTTTTCGATCTCCCCCGCCTGGCGCTGGATGTACCCTTCGTACTTGACTTCGATCTCTACCTGTCTGGCGGCGCGGGGGGAGATGACGGCCTTGCTTGGCGCCAGGGAAGTGACGGCATTGTAGTCCAGTTCCGCCCGTTTGAGCAACTGATCCAGGTGGGCGCCGGTGCTCAGGGGGCGGGTGCCGTGGGCCTTCAGGTAGTCGTTGACCTCGGCCGTGGGTTTGATCACCGTGGTGCGAACCCGTTCCAACTCGGCCTGAATCTGCCGGCGGCGCTCGCGCAGTTCGCCGACTTCTTCCGCCGTCACGAGCCCCAGATCGTGGCCCATCTCCATGAGGCGCAGGTCGGCGTTGTCCTCCCGCAGCGTGAGGCGGTACTCGGCCCGGGAGGTGAACATGCGGTAGGGTTCGCGGGTGCCCTGGGTGACCAGGTCATCCACCAGGACCCCCATGTAGGCCTGGGAGCGGTCCAGAAGAAAGGGGGGGCGCGCCTGAATCTGGCAGGCGGCGTTGATGCCGGCCCAGAGCCCCTGGGCGGCGGCCTCCTCGTAGCCCGAGGTACCGTTGATCTGTCCGGCCAGGAAGAGGCCGGCCACCCGGCGGGTCTCCAGGGTGGGTTTGAGTTGCACGGGGTCCACATAGTCGTACTCGATGGCGTAGGCCGGCCGCATGATCTCTGCTTCTTCCAAGCCCGCAACGCTACGCACGAATTTAAGCTGGATCTCCACGGGCAGGCTGTTGCCCAACCCGCTGGCGTAGATCTCTTCAGTGTCGAGTCCTTCGGGTTCGAGGATCACCATGTGGCGTTCCTTCTCGGGGAAGCGCACAATCTTGTCTTCAAAAGAGGGGCAGTAGCGCGCCGGGGTGCCCTTTATCATGCCGCCATAGAGCGCCGAGCGTTTCAAGTTATCTTTTACGATAGTATGGGCGCGTAGGTTGGTGTAGCCGATGTAGCTGTGTCGTTGGGGCAGCAGGGCGGATGTGCTATGCAGGCTGAAACGCTCCCTGGGATCGGCGGTCGCCTGCATCTCAAAGCGGTTGAAATCGATGCTGGCGCGGTGAAGTCGCGGCGGGGTGCCGGTTTTCATCCGCCCAAGGCGAAACCCCAGTCCGGCAAGATTGCGTGCCAGACCGGGGGCGGCGAACTCGCCCGCCCGACCGGCCGGGGTGCTGGTGTGGCCGATGTGGATCAGGCCATCGAGAAAGGTCCCCGTGGCAAGGACAATGGTGCTGGCTGAATAGCCGAAGCCGGTCTGGTCGGTGACGCCCACCACGCGCCCATCTTCCACGACCAATGACTCCACCAGCATCTGTTTGAGATCCAGCCCGGGCTGGGCCTCGATCACCGCCTTCATCTCGCGGTGGTAGCGTTGTTTATCGTTCTGGGTGCGGGTGGACTGCACCGCCGGCCCCTTTTTGGTGTTGAGGGTCTTGTACTGAATGGCGGAGAGGTCAGTAACGCGGGCCATCTGGCCCCCCAGGGCGTCCACCTCTTTGACCAGTTGGCCCTTGGCCATGCCGCCGATGCTGGGGCTGCAGGGCATGGCGGCCAGTTTGTCCAGGTCGATGGCCGTGAGCAGAACGCTGCATCCCATACGGGCGGCCGCCAGGGCGGCTTCGCAGCCGGCGTGGCCGGCCCCCACTACAATGAGGTCATAGTTTTTTGGATAGATTGACATCTGTTTTTTTTGAGCAAACCTTGAATACTAGTTCGCGGTTGTGGTTTGTTGGCCGTCATCGTTAAAGGCAAACCTATATAACCGGCCTTATTGAAGGTCAAGCAAGGGGTGGCGGTGACTGGCAAACGCTACTACGATTTGAACACCTATTTTCGATCTCGCTATGGCGGGCGTGTCCACAAGATCACGGTGGATGCCGGTTTTACCTGCCCCAATCGTGACGGCCGCCTCTCCCTCAAGGGCTGCATCTATTGCAACGCACGCGGCTCAGGGACCGGACAGCACCGGGAAGGCTTCAGCGTCCGGCAGCAGTTGGAACGCAGTCGTCCACCCATAATCAAACGTTATAAGACCCAACGATTTCTGGCCTACTTCCAGGCCTTCACCAATACCTATGCACCGCTGGCCCGGCTGAAAAAGGTTTACGACGAAGCCTTGGCTGTGGAGGGGGTGGTGGGGCTGGCCGTGGGGACCCGGCCGGACTGTGTGGATGAGGAGAAGATCGATCTTCTGGCCAGCTACACGGATAAGGCCCTGGTCTGGGTGGAGTACGGCCTGCAGAGCGTTCACGATGCCACCCTGGCACGGATCAATCGCGGGCACGACTTTGCCGCCTTCGAGCGGGCGGTTGAAATGACCCGGGGGCGGGGGATCAACATCTGCGCCCACGTTATCTTGGGCTTGCCGGGGGAAACGCCTGAGATGATGCGCCGGACGGCTGAGGTCCTCGGCCGGATGGGCCTGGACGGCATCAAGCTGCACCTGCTTTACGTGGTCAAGGGAACCGCTCTGGATGACCTATTTGAAAGGGGGGGCTACGTCTGCCTCGGCATGGACGCATACGCCGATCTGGTCTGTGATGTTCTGGAGCGATTGCCCCAGAACATGGTGATCCAGCGTCTCACCGGCGATCCACACCCCGCCGAGCTGCGCGCACCCCTCTGGGCCTTGAAAAAAAAGGAGACCATGGCCGCCATCACCGCACGCCTAGAGGCCCGTGACTGCTGGCAGGGCAGGGCGTTGGGGCTGCCGCGCCCACCTAAATTCGGCCGCGTCAAGGGATAATGGCAAGGCATTTTGACTTACAAATCTTTTGATGGGTAGGCCCAGTGGAATTGTGAAGATGTGTCGAAGTAGTAGGTAACGATTTCGTCCGTGGCGGTGCGGCACGTCCAAGCATCGATGCTTCCAGGGGCCAGGGTGTGGTGGGACAGGGGCTCCACCTCGAACATCTGGAGGTATTCGTACGCTTGGGAGCGGGTGGCCACTTTGATCGGCCGCTGGCGGTTGAGGCCCATTTGGGGCCTGATTCGGCCTTGGAAAAAAGCCTCGCGAGCCTCAACCCTGCCGAGGAACTCACGCGCATCCGTGTCGTGGGGATCGAGGGTCAGGGCTGTTTGGAAATAGGGCTTCAAGATATAGGGCGGCTGCCCGCCGAGGAATCCAAGGATGCCATAACTGGTGTGCCAACGGCCGAATTTATCTCCGCCCAATTCAGCAACCCGATTGAGGTCGGCCAGGGCGTCTTCGAGTTTACCCCGGCGCAGCTTGGTGTCGGCTTCGTTCAAGAGGGTGTCGATCTGGGCCAGTTTCGGCGAATGTGCGCCATAACGGCGCTGGAGGTCCGGAGGGGCGACCCCAATGAGCCTCACCACCACACGCCGGTTCTGGGCACGGCCTTTTTCTGTTTCGTTGGTCGCCACAGGGGCGTCATCACCCTGGCTCGTTGCGAGAATCTTTTCGGCCGCGGTGCCCAATTTGTCTATCAGGGCATTTTTGACCGCCTTGGCCCGTTTGCGGGAAATGGCCAGGTTGCTCTTATGCTCTCCCTTGCCATCCGCATGCCCCACCACTAGAACTTTCCCGCCAATACCCAGCTCCACATCAGCCATAAAGGCGGTCAGATTCTGGAGGGCTAAGGTCGACAATGCGGCGCTGCCGCTCGTGAATTGCAACACCAGGGTGTCGTTGCCTGCCCTGGCCTGGAGGGGGGCGTTGAGAAGGCACAGGAGGAGGATCCAGCTAAACAGGGCTGCTCGTGGCGCTCCACCTATGCGGTCGCAGCGCAGTGGTGATTTCGCGTGATATAAATTCATGGGCCTGCTCAAGCTCCCTGTCGATTGGCGTTGGGATTCAGTATCTAATCCCACTATCGTCCAAATGGGGGGGCGTCTTGAGAGGTCGGCCTATTACGAATGACCATTACTCTAACTCGAAGCGTTTGGCCAGGGGGTAGCGGCGTCCCTCACCGAAGGCTTTGGGGGTGATCTTGATCCCCGGGGGGGCCTGGAAGCGTTTGTACTCGTTACGGTCGATGCGGTTGATCACCTCGCTGACCACCTGGCGGTCAAAGCCTGCGGCCACCAAGTCGCCTAAACCCTTGGACTCCTCCACATAAGCTTGAATGATGGGGTCGATCACCTCGTAGGGGGGCAGGTCATCCTGGTCGGTCTGCTCGGGTTTGAGTTCGGCCGAGGGGGGCTTGGAGATGATGCGTTCGGGGATGCGCTCTCCATGGGCGTTGAGGTGACGGGCGATCTCGTAGGCGCGCGTCTTGGGCACATCGGCGATGACGGCCAGGCCGCCGCACATGTCTCCGTAGAGGGTACAGTAGCCCACGGCCAGTTCCGACTTGTTGCCCGTGGTGAGGACCAGGCTGCCGGTTCGGTTGGAGTGGGCCATGAGCATGGTGCCGCGGATGCGGGCCTGGATGTTCTGCTCGGTGATGCCCGGATCCCCATCGTTGAAGTCGGGCGCCAGCTTGTCGAGGAAGGCATCAAAGATGTCGTCGATGGCCACCACCTCATAAGCGACCCCCAGGTTGTCGGCCAGGCGGCGGGTGTCCTCAAAATTGTCCTGGGAGGTGTAGGGGGAGGGCATGAAGATGGTGGTCACCTTCTCTGGGCCTAAAGCGTCGGCGGCCACGCAGGCCACCAGAGCCGAGTCGATACCGCCGCTGAGGCCCACGACGGCCTTGGAAAAGCCGCATTTGCCCAGGTAGTCGCGGGTACCGGTGACCAGAGCCTTGTAGATGGAGGCGTTGGCTCTGGCACTGATCTCGTGAACCTCGCTTGCAGCTTCTCTGCCGTCCCAGGTGATCAAGTCTTCCTCGAAATCCCGCGCCCGGGCCACCTGGCGGCCGTCGGCCTCGTAAACGGCGCTGACCCCGTCGTAGAGCACGCTGTCGTTGCCTCCTATCTGGTTGGCGAAGATGACGGGCACCTTGTACTTGCGCGCCAGGCTGCCGAACATGTGGGTGCGAAAATCGTTCTTGCCGTGGTGGTAGACGCTGGCGGAGATATTGATGAGCAGATCGGCTCCCTTGGCCCCCAGATCGGCGGCCGGGTCGACGCTGTAGATCTGTTTTCTGAAAATATCTTTGTCGTTCCAGAGGTCTTCGCAGATGGTCAGCCCCAGGCGGCGCCCCTTGTAGGTGATGGGCTCGCTGGGCGGGCCCGGCTCGAAGTGGCGGCGTTCGTCGAACACATCGTAGTTGGGCAGCAGCTGTTTATAGACCCGCTGGAGTATGTGTCCATCTTCGAAAAGCACTGCGGCGTTAAACAGGGGCTTGCCCCCCGAGGCGGTGTTTTCGGCCAGCGCGCCGACGATGACGCCGATCCCCTTGATCCTCTTGACCAGTTTGTCGAGGCAGACCTGGCCGGCCCGGATGAATTCGGGCTTGTCCAAAAGGTCACGGGGGGGATAGCCGGGGATCACCAGCTCGGAGAAGATGACCAGGTCGCATCCAAGGGCGCGAGCCTTTTCGGCCTGGGCGATGATTTTACGGGCATTGTGCTGAAAGGCACCGATGGTCGGATTGATCTGGGCGATGGCGATTTTCATGGGGCGCTGTCTCTCGTTTAAGGTTGAACGACCGGAGACCTCGATCGGGTAGTGGGGCGCTGACCCCTTGAGTCGATACCTTGGCACATCGACGCGTCGATGTATCAAGGTCTCCCAATACCACAACTGGGCTAAAAATACAGCGTCCGCTTATAACCCCTGTTTTTGGCCTGAACGGCAAACTCGACAATCGCTGAACTTTGATTATACTCTCTTTGGGTG
The DNA here is from genome assembly GCA_050291585.1 of Desulfobacteraceae bacterium. GTDB lineage: Bacteria > Desulfobacterota > Desulfobacteria > Desulfobacterales > Desulfosarcinaceae > JASJCL01. The sequence continues at coordinate 1,059 of JBNKKA010000071.1, read as the reverse complement.
CCGGTCTCAAAAAATGGCTCCCGGTCGCATCCACCCCCAGTATTTTTACAGAAAGGCCCACCCGTGACCGCCGCCATGCCACCTGCCGCCCTCATCGACGACCTCCAGGAGCGCACCTATCAGTGGAAGACCGCCGCCCTCTCGCGGTGGCTGGGGCAGCCTCCTGCGGCCGCAGTTGAGGCCGCTGACGAACTATCTCTGGCAACCCTGGACCGGATCGACAGCATCGACGACGCCGCTCTTCGTCACGGACTGCGCCAGCGCTTCATCGACCTTTATCTCCAGGATCGGCTGCGGCCCCTGGACGCCGAGATGCAGGTGATGACCCGGGGTGCCGCCGCCCACGTGAACGGCCACAAGATTTACCTGCGCGAGGTGATCCCCTGGTGTCAGCAAGCCCACACCTGGGAGGAGCGCCAGCTTCTTCAGCGGGAGACCTCGGCCCTGTGCCGCTTCCTCAAACCATACGTGCTGGCCCATTGGGAGGAGAGCCTGACCCGCCTGCGGGAAGATTTCGGCTACGATAAGTACTACGGCTATTGCCGGGAGAAGAAGGGCGTCGACTACGCGACATTTAAACCGGAGATGATCCACTTTCTGGAAGCCACGCGGGAGCTTTACTTCGATGCCATGACCCGCTGGTGCCAGACCTCTTTTGGACGCCCCCTTGCCGATCTGACCCGTTTCGACGCCATCCATCTGCTAGGTTGGGGCAGTTATCCCGCCAATTTCTCCGCCTCCCTGACGTCCTTGGACACTCTCTCTCTGCTCGATGCATGGGAGATGTCCCTAACGGCCCTCCCCGGGCTGCATCTGCACACGGCCACTGGGATGGAAGCCTCGAACCAAGCCATGACCTTCCTCTTGCGGGTGCCCCAGGAGGTTCACATCGTCATGGCCCCGACCGGGGGCTGGATCGACCTGGAGACCCTCTGGCACGAGTTGGGCCACGGGCTGGCCGCGGTTTGCACCCCGGCCCAACTGCCCCTCACTGCCCGTGAGTTCGCCACCGATTACAGCCTCTCGGAAGGTTTCGCTTTTCTGTTCCAGGGGGCGGCG
>JBNKKA010000070.1:0-20549 GCA_050291585.1 Desulfobacteraceae bacterium | reverse complement strand
CGGCCGCCACCAGGGTGGGCTGCACGTAGAAGCCGCCGGGAACGCCGGATACGCTGCCATCGCCGTAGATCACTTCGCCTCCCTGGCTCCGGGCGGCGGCTACGGCGGCCTGCATCTCTTCCACTGCCGCGCCGTCGATGAGGGGGCCCATGAGTACATTTTCTTCGCGCGGGTCGCCTATGATGACCTGGCCATAAGCGTTGACCAGTTTTTCAACAAAGGCATCATAAATGCCGCGTTGGACCAGCAGGCGCCGGGTGGAAGTGCACCGTTGACCCGCGGTGCCCACGGCCCCGAAAACGGTGGCCCGCAGGGCCAGGTCCAGGTTGGCGTCCTCGCAGACGACGACGGCGTTGTTGCCCCCCAGCTCAAGGATGCTGCGGCCATAGCGATTGGCCACGGCGGTGCCCACCTTGCGCCCCATGCGGCAGCTGCCCGTGGCGCTGATGAGGGGCAGGCGTGGGTCGTTGATCATTTTTTCCCCCACGGTGGCGCCCGGGCCGATCACCAGGTTGAAGACTCCCGACAACTCGTGGCGGTCCAGGATGGGGGCGATGAGGTTCTGCACGGCGATGGCCGTCAGGGGCGTCTTTGAGCTTGGCTTCCAGACGACCACGTTGCCGCACACCGCGGCCAAAAATGCGTTCCAGGCCCACACCGCCACGGGGAAGTTGAAGGCCGTCACAATTCCGACCGCTCCCAGGGGGTGCCATTGCTCGTACATGCGGTGCTCGGGGCGTTCGCTCTGCATGGTTTTGCCGTAGAGCTGGCGCGAGAGGCCCACGGCGAAGTCGGCCATGTCGATCATCTCTTGGACTTCGCCTTGACCCTCGGCTTTGATCTTGCCCGCCTCCAAGGTTACCAAAGCCCCCAAGGCTTCCTTGTTGGTACGCAGGGCGTTGCCCATCTCGCGGACGATCTCCCCGCGCTGGGGGGCCGGCATCAGCCGCCAGCGCTGGAAGGCGCCTTGGGACTGGTCGATAACGGCCTCATAATCGCTGATCTCCGCCTGGCGGACGGCGGCTAGGGGACTGCCGTCGATGGGGGAGAAGCTGGTCAGTTCGGTTCCGCTGACATCGCGCCAGCCATCTGTAGTACCGCTGCTGGCGCCGCTGTTGACGGGTCGAATGCCCAAGTTGTCCAACAATGCTTTCATTCAGTATCTCCTTTCTGGGTCAAGAAAGAATCGTGATTCATCCGACGATGTCGGTGGGGGCCTACGCCATGAAGGGATAGCGATAGTTTTTAGGGGGAACGAAAGTCTCCTTGATGGTCCGTGGGCTCAGCCAGCGCAGCAGGTTGAGCTGGCTGCCGGCCTTGTCATTGGTGCCCGAGGCGCGCCCCCCGCCAAAGGGTTGCTGACCCACCACGGCGCCGGTGGGTTTGTCGTTGATATAGAAGTTGCCGGCGGCGTTGACCAGTAGCTTGCGGGCGGTGGCGATGGCCCGTCGGTCGCGGGCGAAGATGGCACCGGTGAGGGCGTAAGGCGATGTCCGGTCGCAGATTGCGAGGGTCTCCTCGAAGTCCGCGTCAGCATAGACATAGAGGGTCAACACGGGCCCGAAGATCTCTTCGACCATGGTGGGTACATCGGGGCGTTTGGCCTCTATGACGGTGGGTTCGATGAAGTAGCCCTCGCCATCGTCGTGGCCGCCCCCCACCAGGATATCACAATCCGGATGCGCTTTGGCCGCCTCGATGTGGGCCGCGATGCTGTCGAAGGCAGATTTGTCAATCACCGCGTTGACGAAGTTGGAGAACACTTCGGGGGAGCCCATGGGCAGTCCGGAAACCGTCTCGGTCAGCTGGGCCTTGATGGCGGGCCACAGGGATTTGGGAAGGTAGGCGCGCGAGGCGGCCGAGCATTTCTGTCCCTGGTATTCGAAGGACCCGCGCACCAGAGCGGTGACGACACTCTCCACCTCGGCGGAGGGGTGTACGAAGATGAAGTCCTTGCCCCCGGTTTCACCCACCAGGCGCGGATAGGTGCGGTAGCTGGCGATATTGTTGCCCACGCTCTGCCAGATGGACTGAAACACCCCCGTGGAGCCGGTGAAGTGTACGCCGGCCAGATTGGGGTTGGCCAGGAGCTGAGGGCCCACCTGGCTCCCCGGGCCCGGCAGGAAGTTGATCACCCCCGGCGGCAGGCCGGCCTCCTCCAGGGCGCGCATGAGGTAGTAATTGGAATAGACAGCCGAGGAAGCCGGTTTCCAGATGACGGTGTTGCCCAGCATGGCCGGTGCGGTGGTGAGATTGCCGGCGATGGCGGTGAAGTTGAAGGGCGACAGTGCGAAGACAAAGCCCTCCAGGGGACGGTATTCCAGCTGATTCCAGACCCCGGGGTCGGATATGGGCTGCTGATGGTAGATCTGGGTGGCGAAGTAGCTGTTGAAGCGCAGGAAATCGATGATCTCGCAGGCCGAGTCGATCTCCGCCTGGTGGAGATTCTTGCTCTGGCCGAGGAGGGTGGCGGCGTTGAGGGTGGACCGCAAGGGGCCGGCGATGAGGGCGGCCGCGCGATTGAAAATGGCCAGGCGATCGGCCCATTCCATGGCCGCCCACTGGCTGCCGGCGGTGTTGGCGGCATCCACAGCCAGCGCGATCTCTTTCTCACCGGCCAGATGGTAACGGGCCAGCACATGCCTGTGGTCGTGGGGACAGCGGCACTCGGCCAATCGGCCCGTGCGAATCTCCTGGCCACCGATGATCAGGGGGATCTCGATGGTGTCGGCGCGCAGCTCCCCTAAACGGGCGACAATGGATTCACGTTCGGAGCTTCCCGGGGCATAGGACAGGATCGGTTCGTTGACTGGCGGGTCGAGCTGGAAAATGGCGTTGGGCATAGTCTCTCCTTATTTCTGACCATCGTCGACTCAACGGCCGAAGGGACCGCCGCGATGGTTTTATGCATAGAAGGAAAAGGGCCGGAGGCACGCTTACTACGGCCCATAAATTATGTCAATACAGGCATAAAACAAGGGGGCGTTTTCCGATTGGCGGCTCTTTTCTGCGGTAGACCTGCCAGGTGGCAAACATGCGGCGCGGCAGAATCTTTTAAGCGGCAACCTTGCTAAGCGGCAACCTTGCCGCCATTAACGCGTTCAGTTGGTATCACCGGCCAAGTCGCTGAAGCCGGCGATGCCGTCAAACAGCGCCTGGGATCCCTTGGCGGGTATCACCGCCGACCGGTGGCATTGGGGGCAGGGGAGTGCCTCAACGGGGTCGCCGCGCATGACCACGCGTTTGAAGTGGTGGTCGCATTCTGGGCAGATATAGTCGATGGTGGGCATAGGTAAATCATAGTGCCTAAACAATAGCGGGTCAATTGTTTCAAATACGGCATAAAACAAGGACGACCGAGCGCTACAAAGCCGCCCGGCCGCCGTCTTGTTTCAACCTTTGGTTTGGGGAATCCGTTTAGGGCATAAGGAAATCCATCACCCGCTCCATCACCGCTGCACGGTTGGCTGCGGTGTCGATAGCTTCAAAACCGAAACCCATGAGGACGCTTGTATCCGTTCGGATCACGGGGCCTTCGGAAAAACCGGCCCCGGTTATCTGGGACCAGTTGTTGAAGGGGGGTTCCTCATCAGCGCTGGTGACGTCCCATCCACCCAGATCGCCCTCGGTTTCAAATCCCTGAGTCTCGCCGGTACCAAGGGTAATGTCGTCGATGAAAACGCCCAGCCCCTGGGTGCCCCAATCGGAAGCATAGGTGATATAGAGTTCCACTGTCTGCCCGGCATAGGCGCTCAGGTCGATGCTGACCTGCTGCCAGCCGTTGCTGTTTCCGGTGAAGGCGTTCCACTCGCCGGTTGCCCCCATTGGCTCACAGGTGTCACTCATGTAGTTGGCCAGATGGGGATGGAGCTGATCCACCCAGCCGCTGGCGCAACTCTCACCGGTTTCCTGAACCGTCAATCCATTCTGGTCCGCAAGGGTCGTCCAGTTTCCATTCTCGTCCTTGATCTCCACGAACATGAAATCCCAATCCGCTTCGATGTCGAAGGAGGTCCAGAAGGTCAACGAGGCGTCGGCCGGGATTTCGAACTCACCGCCCAATCGTTTGTAGGTCTGATCCGCCATCTGACTGTAGACGTAGTGATCGCCACCGTGGGGATCGAAGGGACCCACGGGCCGGTCGTAGCGCGCGGCCACCACATCGCTGAATTGGGGCAGGAAGCCGCTGGTGCTGAGGAAGGTGTCGGCCGAGAACTGATTGTCGGCCCCATCACCGCCGGCCGCGTTGTTCAGGGAGAACTGCAGGCCGTCGAAGATGGGATCATCGGCTTGTCCCTTGACATCAAAGGGGGCGTCTGTTTCGACATCCATCCCGCCGTCATCCACGGCAATATAGGCGCCAAGCTTGTACTGCAGGAAATCGTCCGGGGTCAGGCCAAAGGCGAAGGCTGGTTTGGACAGATCCTGGCCGCTGGCGAATAGGCGCCCACCGTAGTAATTCATGAAGTCTCTGATGGCCGTTGTGGTTTCGCCATAGGCATCCAGGCTGGGTACCGTCGGGGCCCTGTCATCCCCCATGTACCAGATGACCACCTCGTAATGGGATAGAAGCTCCACCGCCGGGGGCACCCCATTCTGGGTGATGTCCCAGACGTCATAACCCAGGCCGGCCGCTTCCAGGGCCGCGGTGTAAAACCCCAGGTAGGCGGGCTCCAGGAGTGGTGGATCAAAAAGCGGATATTCGCCGGTGTAATCCTCGGCGGATAGGATCAGGATGGGATTTCCAAAGGATTTCCCGTCGGGACTCTCCACCAGATAGGTGTACGGCCCGTCGATGTCCCAACGATTGAGGATCCAGTAGGTCACCTCGTCGCCCGCCTCCTGGTTGTGGACCGTGGCGCGGTAGTTGGTGAAGTAAAGGCCGGGCTGCTTGTTGTACTCGGCACCCAGCGCTTTTTCAAAGCGCGCGCGCTTCAGGGGACCGTCGTTGATGCGGTAGAAGAGCCGCAAGTGGGCTTTGCGGGAGGGCGCCAGTACTTCGATGGCCTGATTCTCTCCCCATGAAGCCTCCGGCGGGGTGTGGTAGCTGTCTTCCACCTCGATGCCCACGGGAGAGACCGGGTGGATGGGATCCGCTCCGCTCTCCATCACCGCCAGGGCGAACTCGAGGTTGTCCTCGAAAACCGTTTGCACCATGGCTTCATCATCGGGGAATTCGAAGCCATAGAAACTGCTATCGTCTTCCGGATCGAGGTAACCATAGGTGAGTTCAACTGTGTGGGAGGGTACTCCGGCAACAGCGTAAGCCCAATCCGTGTAATCGCCGTTAGTGGTATATAGATCGGCCCCCACGCCGGGATCATAGCCCCTGTCCAGGAGGCTGTCCCAGATGGCGGGGTTGTCGTCGTTCCCCGCCTGGGCCAGGAAGATGGGGTCATCGAAGCAAGGGGTCTGTACCTGCCAGCCCCAGGGGTAGAGGATCAGGTCGCTGTATGTATGGTAGGAGACGGCGAATTTGAAGTCGTGGTCGCCCATGAAGTCGACTAGGGCCTGGACTTCCGGCTCCGAGTTGGGCGCGGGCCCACGATAGGTGTAGTCGGCCAGGATGGGGCTGGAACCCTCGTCATCTAAACCCCAATGGCTGTCAAAGTTGCGGTTCAGGTCGACCCCGTCCACCGGTGTGATCCCGCCGTCGCCGTCGTTGTCGCGCAGGTTTTTGCGCCACAGGCGTTCATGGTCGAAGGTGTACTGATAACCGTCGGGGTTGCCCACCGGCAGGATCCACACCTGGGTGGTGTCCAGAATCTCGGTGACGCGATCGTCCTCGCCGTAGTTTTTGGTGAGGTATTTGATCAGGCGCATGGCCATCTGGGTGGCCACCCATTCGCGGGCGTGGTGGGTGGCGACGAAGAGTACTTCCGGACGTCTCTTCAGGCGCTTCCAGCCCCAGCGGTTCCAGCGGTTGGGGTGTTTGGTCAGGCGCATGGCCAGCAGGGGGCGGCCTTGGTGGGTGTAGCCAATGGTTTCCAGATGGGTCAGGCGGGGATGGGCTTTTGCGATCGTATAGAGTTGGTCGCGCACACCCGCACCGGGCTCGTCGAAACTATGGTAGACGGTCTCATCCACGGCTGCTTCCGCACCGAAGCGCCGCGCCATTACCATGGGTTCGTTGGCTGTGGGGGCCTCGCGCCAGGAGAGCCCCAGGCGCTCCAATACCATCTCGTCCTTCTCGGCGATGACGGCTTCGATGCGGTATTGTCTGGCTAAGCCCGCTTTGGCCCCAATCTCGCGTACGGCGGCGATATCCATACCCATCTTGGCCAGTTTTTTAACGGCAGCGGCGGATTCCGTCTCGATGAAGACCATCTTCAAGTCGGTCTGCTCTCCGGCGGCCAGGGCGAGCGGTGTGCTGCTTAGGAAAAGGGCGCCCGCCACCAGCAGGGCGACCCATAAACGCAAGTGTTTCTCTACCATCGTATCCTCCTTTTATCTCTCCTGTAGTTTCATTTCCTCTCGCCGATAATCGCGTCCCGTTACGCAGCGCGTATTCCGTCATGCGCGTCACCTCCTTTCCCGCGCAACGGACCTGTGGATTTTTAGGCGGCAGAGTCCTTCCCGGGAGAGTCAGGCGACTGTCCTGACCCTTTGTCGGCCGCCAGGACGCAAGGGTGCCCTGGCGAGAAGGCCTGTCGATGGTCAATGCTGTCGGGGATGGATCCGTGGCGGCAGTGGGATCCGCAGGTCACATATTGCCGGGCAGGAGGGCGAAGCACTTGACACCATGGCTATGGGGAGTGTTCGCCCGGCCGTCGAAAGAGGCGGCCAAAAGAACGTCTTGCTGGTGGATCAGGGTTTTCTTTTTGTGAGGTGAGGATGAGCAGTAATATGTATACACCGGAGGTCACGGATAAGTCAAATCATGCTGCGTCTAGGCCTGCACAAACCATATCGTTTAAGCAGATGTGAGGATCCATCAAGGCGAAAGGAGTGTTCGGGGTGCGGGGCGAGGCGCCATAGGGTCGGTGTCTGTGGCTTCAGACGGCCGGACGTGACACCAGAGCACCGACGGTGTAGCTGCAGACTGTGAGGAAGAGAAGGGAGTAAATCAGGGTCTCCAGCCCCAGCAGACCGCCGCCGGCAAGCAGGGTGGCGCCGTTGAGGGCCAGCATCAGGCGACCGATCCGCCAGCGGAAGCGATTGCGCAGGTAGACTATAAGGATGTCCAGGCCGCCGGCGGTGCCGGCCGAGCTGAGGATCAGGGCGCTGCCGCCACCGCCGAGGACGCCGGCCCCCAAACAGGCCAACAGGGGGTGGATATCGACACCCACGGGTATGATCGCCACCCCCGCCAGGAGACTGAAAATGAGGGTGCCGAAGAGGGAGTAGAGCAAAAACCCGACCCCAACATAGCACCATCCCAACCAGAAGAGGGGCAGGTTGAGAAGCAGGTTCAGCCAGGCCACGTCGACGGAGGGGAAGAAGTAGCCGCAGATCATGGCGATCCCCAGGAGACCGCCGCTCAAGATGTGGTTGGGCAGCATGAAGATTTGCAGCGCCAGTACCCAGAGAAAGGAGCCGCCGGTGAGCAGCGCCAAATTGTAGAAGATCTTGGGCAGCTGGGTCGATAGGTGAGGCAGCGGCAGCGTCGGGGTAATGGTGGCTACTGCGACCATAGGGGGTTGACGGTTTCGATTCATGGGTGCCGCACTGCTCCACTATAAGTCAAGGCGTCGCCGAATATCTCTCCATGTCAGCAGGGCGCTTGGGTGTATTGAAGGATATTGACGCAGGGCCTTCCACGAGAATGGGCCCGGCATCGCTGTTGCTCTCCCCCTTTACCAAGGAGCGTGCCAAGGTTGTAAGTATAAGAAAAATAAGGTTATTTGTTAGAACCGCTTTGGGCGGCAAGGCGGGTCGGAACTCCGAAGGCTTTTTCTGGATCGGGAAATTCTGATCGAGTTGGGCTGCTTAGGCGGATGTTGAAATAATAGTTAATGTATTCAGGTAGATAATCGGTTAAGTCCTTTGAATTCCGCTTTTATTGTCTTCGGAATCGCTGGTTCCGTTTTTAGAAAGCGTATCGAGTGCGGCAACCATTGGGTCGGGAATCAAACGGATCCAAATATTACGAGTGGATGGATTGAGCTTCTCTCAAATGCCGATCAGTTTTATTCTCTCCATTAAAAATTTTTGAAACACCTCCTCAGTAAGGGTGGCGGTCTTATCCTTCAAATAGATCAGGGATATTTGGTTGATGATCGCAGCCTTTGAGGTGTTGATGGGGACGATCTCACCACGAAGGATCTCTTCATTGACCAGATGGGATGCGACAATGCCCAGGCCCAGGTGCTGGTGGATGGCGTTGATGACGGTTTGCAGGCTGTCCACCGTCAGCACGCGATGAAAAGATGGATTGAATTTTCCAAAATGATGTTTGAACCAATTTTTAAGGGTCTGCGCATCATCCCGATAGGTGATGAAATCCTGCTTGGCCAAGGATGTGAATGAATGGTCTTGTCGTATCGATCTCTCATAATATCGCCTGGAGCAGGCGAGGATGACCTCTTCTTCAACGACTGGCTTGAAATGATAGATGTCGAGGTTGCCGACGAATGGGTTCTGGGTAAGAAAAACGTCAACTAAAGCAAAATCGATCTGACCTTTGGCCACCATTGGCAGCAGAGTGCCGGCATCGCCGAGTTCTATGTAAAAGGTGACTTCGGGGTATCGTTCCCGAAAGCCTGCCACAATGGCGGGAAAATACGCTTTCCCGAACTCAACCGGCGCTCCGATACGAAGCTTTCCAAAGGGTTTGTCCTTGGCTTTTTTAAGTGTTTTTAGGCAGATATCCAGCTCAACCATGAAAGGCTGAACGATGGCAAATAGCTGCTCTGCGGCCGCCGTGGGGACCAGGCGTTTGTGCAGACGGGTGAAGAGGGGGGTTTTTATTTCGCTTTCGAGTTTTTGCAGGGACTGGCTTATGGCAGATTGAGATACATGCAGGGATTTTGCGGCGGCCATGACGCTTTCCCCGGAAAACACATGGAAGAAGACTTTGAGCCGATCGAGATTTTGTAGCATAAGCAAAACTTAATCTATAGTTAAAAACATTTAATTTTACTTATTAAACCACCTCCATTAAGAAGTCAACAGCAACTAGATGTTTCGCGCCCAACAGGAGGTGTGCATGCTGGAATCCACGCAAGGCTCATTCATGAGTCAAGGTCAAGGTTTCAATCCAATCCACCCGGTCACCGAATTTAGGCGCGCAGGCGCCAGCGCCCTGATACAATTGGTATCACCCGAGGATACCAGCGAAAGTGCGGGTGGAAGAAAACACCGAGGCATTCAATACGACCGAAACTCTGTTGGTGGTGCTATCAAGCTTGTATTCTGGATGGCAGCGGCCATCGTCCTATCCATACTGATTGGGCAATTGAGCTGAGTGCTGCGGGGATGCATGCACGCTTATGCTTTAGAGATTTTCTTAGTTGCGGTGAAAAAGCGCCTTTTCGTAATTAAGCCTTCTGCTTTAATCCACATCAAGACCGTACTCCCCTTATGGATGGCGCGCGGACCTCTCAAGTCATGGACTTGAAATCTTCCTTGCGCAGTCGGTAGCGGTGCATCAGTTTGTTCAACTGGCGAGTGCTGATCCCCGCCTCGGCGGCGGAGGTGTTGATGCGCCCGCGGTTGCGGGTGAGGAGTTCTTTGAGGTATTGGCGCTCGATCAACTCCACCCCCTGGCGGCGTACCTCGGCGAGGGTCTGGGCGGGATTCAGGTGGATTGGGGCGATCTGGTCGTGGCTACCGAGTATCTCGGCGGGGAAACTCTCCGGTTGCAGCACCGGTCCGCTCTCCAGAATATACGCGCGTTGGATGAGGTTTTCGAGCTCGCGGATGTTGCCCGGCCAGTCATAGCCCTGAAAGGCCTCTATGACCAGGGGGTCGATATCGTGGATGCCTTTGTCGTAGTGCTGCTCGAGGTGTTTGAGAATGGTGCCCGATAGGAGGGGGATGTCCTCCTTACGCTCACGCAAAGGCGGCAATTCGATGGGAAAGACATTCAGGCGGTAGTAAAGATCATTGCGGAACTGGCCTTCGTCGCAGAGGTGTTTGAGGTCGGTATTGGTGGCCGTGATGACGCGTACGTCGGTGTTCAGGACCGCATGGCTGCCCAGACGGTTGAACTTTCGCTCTTGAAGCACTTTTAGGAACTTGATCTGAGCCGCCGGGGAGATGCTGCTGATCTCGTCTAAGAAGAGTGTGCCTTTATGGGCGATCTCAAACTTGCCCAGTTGGCGCCGGGAGGCCCCGGTGAAGGCCCCCTTCTCGTGGCCGAAGAGCTCACTCTCCAGAAGGCTGTCGGGGATGGCGCCGCAGTGCAAGCTGATGAACTGATTGTCCCGCCGATTGCTGTGGGTGTGGATCAGGCTGGCCAGGACCCCCTTGCCGGTTCCCGACTCGCCCTGGAGCAGCACCGTGGAATCGGTGGGGGCCACCGATTTGAGGGCCGCCAGAACCGTCTGCATGCGGGCGCTTTTGGTGCGTACAAAGTCGGTCGCTTCCACCTCCCAGAATTGGTCCCGCAGGTAGCCGATCTCCGAGGCCATCATCTGCTTTTCGTGCAGGCTCTGGGCGATGTAGAGCACCTCTTCTGCGGCCACGGGGGACATGATATACTCATCCGCCCCGGCCTTGAGGGCGGCCACGGTGGGGCGCAGATCTTTGATACCGCTGACGACGATGATGCCCGCCGACGGGAAATGGCGCGTGATCTGCTGTAGGTTTTCGGCATTGTTGTTCAGAAGAAGAATGTCGATGAAGATCAGGTCGTAGCGCTTGCGGCCGTGTCGTTCAACGGCAGTCCCGGGTGCCCGGGCCAGGTCGATGGCGTGGGTGTCTGCCAGGCAGGCCTTAAGGCCTTCGATGTCCTTGGGGCTTGTGCTGATGATCAGCACGGCGGTCCTGGCGGGAAGGTTCATAGGCGATGGTTGGCTCCCATGGCGGGCGGGGTATCCTTACGGCGGCGCCAAAGTGGTGTTCACAGCATTTTGACCAAAACATCTTGTGAATAGAAGATCTGGAGGGGGAAAGACAATAGAAAAGAGGGTTTTGCCCTATTTTTTCACCCATCGACGAAGCGTTACGTCCAAGGGTATAGGGAGGGGCCTCGGCACTCTGGCTGGACAGACGCCACTGATTTGGGTAGAGGTGCGGGGGGGTAATGCTGTAAGCATTGCCTTACTATCTGACGACCAAAGCGAGGACTCATGACCTTAGAACCAACCACCACCCTGATGATCATTCGCCATGGTGAGACCGAGTGGAACCGAGCTCGGCGTTTTCAGGGCCACGGAGACAGCCCCCTGACGGAAACCGGTCGGGCCCAGGCTCGGGCGCTCGCCGGGCGCCTGGCAGGCTGGCCCATCGACGCCCTTATCAGCAGCGACCTGGGGCGCACTCGTGAAACCGCCAGCTTCCTTGCCTCAGCCACCGGGCTTAGCCTTGAAACCGATGCCCGCCTGCGGGAACGCCACTATGGCCCCTTCGAGGGCCTGACCATCCCAGAGATCAAGGCGGCCCACCCCGATACCTATGCCCGTTTTCGAACCGACGATCCGGATTTTATACTCCCCGGCGGGGAGAGTCATCGCCAGCACTACGAGCGCAATATCGCCTTTATTGAGGATTATCTGGGCGCACATCCCGGCACCACAGCCGCGCTTGTGGCCCACGGCGGCGTCCTGGACAGCGTCTTCCGCTTTCTGGCGTGCCTGCCCCTGGAGCAGCCGCGCTGTTATCTGGTGCCCAACACCAGCCTGACCATCATCAAGCATGGCCATTTCTATGGCACCTCACGATGGGTGCTGGAGACATGGGGGGACGTGGGTCATCTGGCTGGAATCGATGCGTTTGAGGGGCTGTGACGCTTTTGGCGGACATCCAGTGCGTGACCATTGGCAACGCGCAGGCATCCCGGGAGGGATGCCCGCAACACGGAAGCCAGATACCCGGACGCTTGGCACAGGTTCAAGGCGTTTAAAGTTTGAGGTCCGCTTCGAAGATCTCCAGGTCTTCCTTGGTGAACATGGCCCCGGTTGCGTCCTCCCGCTCGGTTTCAAAAAATTCAAAAGACTCGGCGTCGAACTCATTTGGGGTTGAGGTCGGTTCCGGTTTTGCAGTTTTGGGTTTGTGCACCTTGGGTTCAAGCTTTTTGGACCTTGATTTCAGCTCCAGGATCTTCTCGTTTTTTTCGGGGGTCTTTTTTTCAGCGCCAAGGTCGTCGATGTGAATCTCAACCGGCGCTTGTGGCGCGATGAAGTGGAAGGGCACCGTCAGGGTGGTCATGTCGGACTCATTGCCCGAGTCATCCACAGCCACTATGCCGAAATCAAAGGGACCGGTACCCGCTTTAAAGCTGGAGAGGCCGTCGGGAACGGTGACTTCCATCACCTTGCCCAGGTATTCGCTGTCGGATGAATAGCTTAGTTCACCCTGGCGGGACCAATAGAGTTTGTAGCCCACGGTCTGGGCCGATGCAGATGCCTTCCAGTGCAATTTTCTCTTTTTGATTATAGCCATTTGTGCCTCCCTCGCGATGCAGTTCAGATGGATGTTCAGGGCACGCCTTGTTCCGTGTGACAGCTCTTGTCCGGCGGCTGCGATGAGTATGGCTGGATGCCAGCCTTAGCTGAATGCCAGCCTTGGCTGAACGCCAGTCTCAACAGATACCTGCAGAGAACTTTTGTACAGATTCTTAGGGAAAGTCAAGCCAAGGACTGTATTTACAACCCCAATGTGCCGGTGAGGGGACTGCTGCAGGGTGGGTTGGTTCCACGGAAACCGTGGTGTTAACGTTTTTTCAGTCCCAATCCACCGCTTTGCGGCGCAGGGGCAGGGTCATGCAGCGGCAACCGCCGCCACCGCGGGAGAGTTCGTCCCCCTCGATGGCGATGACCCAGCGTTCGTCCGCCGAGGCCTCCACCTTGCCGACCAGGAGGTCGGATGCGGCTAGGATGGCGAAGCCGTTGCGTTCCAACTCGTTCAAGGTGTGAACATTGCGGGCATAGCCGATCACCTGGCCCGGGCCGAGGCAGAAGAAGTTGGCCCCACTGTGCCATTGTTCGCGGTCTTGGGTGTAGGTGTCGGCGTCGCCGCCGCAGGAGATGGGGGCCAACTCGATGCCAAGCCCTGACAGGGCCGAGAGGAGATCGGGCGCCTCTCTGATTTTCACTTTACCATTGTCCACGCTGATGTGGATGGTCAGGTAGCGATTGGATTCGAGGATCAGGGGCTTGTAGACCATGCAGGCGTCACGGTCCAGAAAGGTGAAGACCATATCCAGGTGGATGAAGGACTCCGGTTTGTAGGGCAACTCCTGGACGAGGATGTCCACCGGTCGCTTGGCGGCCTTGAAGTGCTCCAGAAGGGCGTCGATGCCTTGGGGGTTGGTGCGGTCGCTCTGGCCGATGAGGAGCAGGTCATCGCGCGCCACGAGGATATCGCCGCCCTCGATGGTGCCCCCGCTATTGGTCCTCAGGTGGAGGGTTTCTGCCTTGAGTTTGGGGTGGTGCTTGAAAATGGCCTCCATTATGGTGGTTTCGCGATCCCTCACGTGGTTGGCCATTCGACTGATGAGCACCCGATCGCCCGTGACCACCGAGGCGTCGCGCATGAAGAAGAAGTTGTGCAGGGGCTGGAGGGCGAAACGTTCCTTGCTCAAATAGGCCGTCAGGGTATCCTTGTGCAGGGGCACCCCCTCGATGAGCAGGCGCGCCAGATCCGCAGAGGGAGCGAACTGCAAGTCGGGCAGCATGCGCATGTTGTCTTCGCGGGTGCAGATCTTGGAGAGCAGGTCGGTCTTGACGGCCGCGTCGCTCAAAATCTCTTCCAGCAGCCTCTTCACCTCAAAGGTCTCGGTGAGCAGTTCCAGGACCGCCTGGAACTGCTGGTACTCCTTGCTCACCCGGGTGAGGTTGAGGATGTCACTGTAGAGCGCCTTCTGGGCGTTTTCAGGGGTCATGTTCTCCACCTCCGGACCCGGTGCGTGGAGCATCACCCTTTCGAGTTTGCCAATTTCAGAACAGACCCTCACCCTTGGCTGATGCGGTTCCATTGCAGCTCTCTCCTTGTCTTATTTGTGTCTTAGTTTACTAACTTTAGGTGCTGGAAGCGGGCGGTTTGGGCCAGCGGCGATGTGGCGCAAGCATAGGCCAAATCGCCAGGAGACTGCAATGACCTACTCGGCCGAGGCTATCAGGGCCTCCCACTCCCATGTGCTTAAAAACCTAATGGCTCAAAGTTTCGATGCCCTATGAAGAGAGTGAGCTTGAGAACCAATGGTTATTATGCTAAACAATATCTATCAAAGCGTTACGATGGAAATGACAATAACATATAGAATTAAATATACAAAATTAATCGAATCTTTAGATGTACCCAAATAATATAGTTCGTGTTAAAACCAATATCTGCTGCTTGAAATATTTTCTATACTAAATATTTTTGGCGCGCTCATCTTCATAGGAAAGGGTGGCTGGATGTGCCCAGATAGCACTTTGGAATCATCTTTGGGATCGAGCTATGGGGAACAGGTCCTCATCAATCTGCGCCGCATCATGCAGGCTATTTCCATGCATTCGCGAGCTCTGGTCAAGCAGGTGGGGCTCACCGGGCCCCAGCTGGTTTTCTTAAAAGCCGTGGCAAAAGGGGGGGAGCTTTCCATGGGCGCCATCGCCAAGTCCATCAGCCTCAGCCAGGCGACGACGACGGGGATTCTGGAACGCATGGTCAAGCGCGGGCTGGTGACCCGCCAGCGTAGCACCATTGATAAGCGTCGCGTGATGATCCGCATCACCCCGGAGGGGGAGGCGATCCTGGCCCAGGCGCCCCCATTGATGCAGACCTCGTTTTTAAATCAGTTGGATCATCTCGAAGAATGGGAACAAAGCATGATTTTGAGTGCTCTACAGCGCATCGTCAGTATGATGGGGGCTGCAGAGCTCAAGGTGGCGCCGATTTTTGCACCGGACCCCTTTGACCCCTTGGCGGATAACAATACCGGCGTGGTTCCCGAGGAATCCATTTCACAGGAAACCGGCATCGGTTGATCCATTATTTCGCCCAAAAAAAGAACGCATTGGAGGAGGCTAAGATGAACACCCCCGAAGTATTGGAAAAGTGGCTCAGAAGCGGAAAGCTTTCCCGACGTGAATTCATTGCCCGCATGTCGGCCTTGGGCCTGGCGGCGGCGGTGTCGCCGGCGTTCCTGGCCGGTAAGGCGCACGCCGACACACCCAAGAAGGGCGGCCGCCTGCGCATCGGCATCAACGGCGGCGCCACCTCCGACACGCTGGATCCTGGCATTCAGCTGGCCATGATGCCCCAGGTTTTGGTGTATGGCGCCCTGGCCAATAGTCTGGTGGAGATCAATGCCGACGGCCAACCGGTGCCGGAACTGGCCGAGAGCTGGGAATCCACCCCGGATGCCAAGAAGTGGATCTTCAAGCTGCGCCGTGGCGTCGAGTTCCACAATGGCAAGTCCATGGACGCCGACGACGTGATCTATTCCATCAACTGGCACCGCAAAGAGGGTACAAAGTCCGCCGCAAAGGCGCTGGTCGAGGCCATCACCGTCATCAAGAAAGAGGACAAACACACGGTTGCTTTCGAATTGGATAGCGGCAACGCCGATTTTCCCTATACCTTGAGCGACTATCATCTCGTGGTGGGTCCCAACGGCACCGATCTCGCCAAAGGCGTCTTCACTGGTGCCTACATCATCAAAGATTTCGAGCCGGGCGTGCGTGCCTTCGCCACCCGCAACCCCAACTACTTCAAATCGGATCGCGCCTGGTTCGACGAGGTCGAGCTGCTGGGCATCAATGACGTCAACGCCCGCACCAATGCGCTGAAAACCGGTCAGATCGACGTGATGAACCGCTGTGAGCTCAAGACCGTGCATCTGTTCAAGCGCACCAAGGGGATTCAGGTGCTCCGTCAGGACGGCTTCAAGCATTTCACCTTCGCCATGCGAACCGACACGGCGCCCTATGACAACAACGACGTGCGCCTGGCCCTCAAGTATGCCGTGGACCGGGAGCAACTGGTGAAAACCATCCTGCGCGGCTATGGTACCGTGGGCAATGATCACCCCATCAGCCCGGCCAACCGCTACCACGCCAGCGAGCTGCCCCAGCGGCAGTATGATCCGGACAAGGCCAAATTTCACCTCAAAAAATCTGGCGTGGGCACATCCGTTTTCAAGTTCCACACCGCCGAGGCGGCCTTTGAGGGCGCCGTGGACGCCGGGGTGCTCTACAAGGAGCACGCCGCCAAGGCCGGCATCACCATCGATGTGGTACGTGAGCCCAACGATGGCTATTGGAGCAATGTGTGGATGAAGAAACCCTGGTGTGCGGTCTTCTGGGGGGGGCGTTCCACCGAGGACATGATGTTCTCCACCGCCTATGCCAAGGGGGCCTCCTGGAACGACACCTTTTGGGACCACAAGCGTTTCAATGAACTGCTCGTGGCGGCGCGGGCCGAATTGGATGAGAAGAAACGGCGCGGCATGTACGTGGAGATGCAGAGCCTGGTGCGCGACGAAGGCGGAGTGGTGGTGCCCATGTTCAGCGCCGATCTGGCCGCCGCCAGCGATAAGATCGCCCACGGTAAACTGGCGGCCAACTGGGAGCTGGACGGTTTCCGGGCGCCCGAACGCTGGTGGTTTAAATCCTAACGATGGTTTGTAGCCTCGCTGTTCGTTCTTCTCCCTTCGGTGGAGCGATGACGGCGCGAGGTCGCGTTAGAGAAGCAAGTGAAAGTCACCGGTCGGGAGCATTGGCGCTTGCCAATGCTTCGGAACGGTGGCCTATTTATACTTCTCAAGAGTAACAGCTGGTGTTATGCAACTAATCAAATTGAATCCCATCACTGCCCTGATCCTCAAGCGCCTCGGGCTTGGCCTTTTGACCCTGTGGGTGATCTCGGTTCTGATCTTCGTGGGGGTCGAAGCACTTCCCGGAGATTTGGCGGAAGCCATCCTCGGGCAGAGCGCCACCCCCGAAACGGTGGCGGCCTTTCGTCAGGAACTCAAGCTCGATCTGCCCCCCCATGTGCGTTATGTTGCCTGGCTGGGTGACTTTCTCCAGGGCGATTTCGGCAACTCCCTGGCCAATAAACGACCCGTTGCGGATCTCATCGGCTGGCGACTGGGGAATACCCTTTTTCTGGCCGTCGCCACCGCCGTGTTGGCGGTGCCCGTGGCGGTGATTCTGGGGATCTTGGCCGCCCTATACCGCAATACGCTCTTTGATCGACTGATCTCCATGGTCACCCTTAGCACCATCAGCTTCCCCGAGTTCTTTGTGGCCTATATCCTCATTGCGCTTCTGTCGGTACAGATCGCGCTCTTTCCCAGCATCGCCAACATCAACGCCCAGATGAGTCTCTGGCAAAAATTATACGCCATCTTCCTGCCCTGCCTGACCCTCGCCATGGTGGTGACCGCCCACATGATGCGTCAGACCCGGGCGGCGATCATTAACATCCTCTCCAGCCCCTTCATCGAGATGGCCAATCTCAAGGGGCTTCGGCGCCTGCGCGTGGTGATGCTGCACGCCTTTCCCAACGCCCTCTCGCCGGTGATCAACGTCATCGCTCTGAATCTGGCCTATCTGGTTGTGGGGGTGGTGATCGTCGAGGTGGTTTTCGTCTATCCCGGACTGGGGCAATTGTTGGTGGATTCGGTCTCCAAGCGAGATCTTCCCGTGGTGCAGGCCAGCGGCCTTATCTTTGCCGGCACCTATGTGCTGCTCAACCTGGTGGCAGATGTGTTGTCGATCCTCAGCAATCCCCGGTTGCGCAACCCGCGTTAGGGCCGTTATGCGGCCTAGGAAAAAGGGAGTTATGTCAGCAGCATTTAAATTATTTCGCACGGCGCCCTTCAGCGCCCGCCTTGGGATGGGAATGGTTCTGATCGCACTTTTGGCGGCCATTTTAGCGCCCGTCATCGCCCCCTACGGTGAAACCGAAGTGGCCGGCGATGTCTGGTTACCGGCCAGTGGCGACCACTGGGTGGGGACCGACAATTTGGGGCGCGACCTGTTTTCGCGGCTGGTGTACGGCGCCCGCAATACCATCGCCATCGCTTTTCTGATCACGGGACTCTCATTTGTGTGCGGCATCATCTGGGGGTTTCTGGCGGCCACGGTGGGGGGCTGGATGGATCAGATCCTCAGCCGCGGTGTGGATATCCTCATGGCCTTTCCCACCCTGATTTTCGCCCTGATGATCCTCTCCGTCGTGGGGACCTCAATTCCCGCTCTTGTGGTCGTCATCGCGCTGCTCGATTCCACCCGCGTGTTTCGCCTCTCCCGGGCGGTGGCCATGGATATCGAGGTGCTGGAGTTTGTCGAGGCGGCCCGTCTGCGCGGCGAGGGTCTCTGGTGGCTCATGCGCCATGAGATCCTTCCCAACGCCCTGCCGCCCCTGGTGGCCGAGTTCGGCCTGCGTTTCTGTTTTGTCTTCCTGTTTATCGCCGCCCTGAGCTTTCTGGGTTTGGGCATCCAGCCCCCCACCGCCGATTGGGGCAGTATGGTGCGCGAAAATTCCGGCGCCATCACCTTCGGCATTTACACCCCTCTGTGGCCTGCGGGCGCCATCGCTTTTTTAACCGTGGGGGTCAACCTTATCGTGGACTGGTTTCTGCACATCGCCAGTGGTTTGGAGGACTGATCCAGAGTGCCTGACACAATTGTGACCCATACTGAGAAGAGATTTTACTAATGACGACAGCATTGCTCGAGATGAAAGACATCGTTATTGAAGGCCTGTCGGGCGAGTCTTGGGAGCCCATCATCAAGGGCCTCGATCTGACCCTTCACAAGGGCGAAGTGCTTGGCCTGATTGGTGAGTCCGGTGCAGGCAAGTCCACTTTTGGGCTGGCCTCCATGGGTTACACGCGCCAGGGCTGCCGGATTGTATCCGGCTCTATTCGCTTCGATGGGCAGGAGCTTTTCCATGCGCCCGAGGATGTTCTGCGCTCCATCCGCGGGGTGCGCATCGCCTACGTGGCCCAGAGTGCGGCCGCCTCTTTCAACCCCGCCCACCGACTGATCCGCCAATACGCCGAGGGGCCGGTGCAGCACCGCATCATGGGCAGCGCCGAGGCGAAGGAGAACGCGGTGGCCACCTACCGGCAGCTGCTGCTGCCCGATCCCGACAAGATCGGCTATCGCTTCCCCCACCAGGTCTCCGGCGGACAGCTCCAGCGCGCCATGGTGGCCATGGCCATGAGCTGCCAGCCCGACATCATTGTATTTGACGAGCCCACCACCGCCCTGGACGTCACCACCCAGATCGAGGTGCTGGCCGCCATCAAGGATATCACCCGGCGGTTCAATACGGCCGCCATCTATATCACCCATGACCTGGCCGTGGTGGCCCAACTGGCTGATCGCATCATGGTACTGCGCTATGGGGAGTTGGTGGAGGAGAACGATGCCCGCGAGATGCTGGCAAACCCACGCGAAACCTATACCCGCGATCTGCTGGCGGTGCGTTCTTTCAGAAAGGGAGAAGGCGCTGCGGCCAACTCCAAAGATGTGATTCTCGAGATCGACGATGTCACGGCCAGCTATACCGGCCGGGAGAATGTCCTCGAAGAGATCAACCTCAAGCTGCGTCGCGGCCGAACCGTGGCGCTCGTGGGAGAATCGGGCAGCGGCAAATCAACCCTGGCACGGGTCATCACCGGGCTGTTGCCACCGGTGAAGGGTCGCGTGGTTTTCAAAGGGGAAGAACTGCCGGCGGCGCTGAAATCCCGCAAGCGTGAGGACCTGCGCCAGTTGCAGATGATCTATCAGATGCCCGATACGGCCCTCAACCCCCGTCAGAAGATCCGCAAGATCATCGGCCGGCCCCTGAAGTTCTACTTCAACTACCATCGACAGCAGCAGGAAGCGCGCATTTTGGAGCTGCTGGAACAGATCGAGCTACCGGCAGACTATATCGACCGCTATCCCACCGAACTCTCCGGGGGCGAAAAACAGCGCATCTGCATCGCCCGCGCCCTGGCCGCAAAGCCGGACCTGATCATCTGCGACGAGGTCACTTCGGCCCTGGATCAATTGGTGGCCGAGGGGATCTTGAAACTGCTTCTCAACCTGCAGCGCAAACTGCAGGTCTCCTACCTCTTCATTACCCATGACCTGGCCACGGTCAAGGCCATCGCCGATGAAATCGTGGTCATGCTCCAGGGGCGTATCGTGGAGAAGGGACCCAGGCGGGAGATTCTCAGGCCCCCCCACCACGACTATACCGATCTGCTGCTGAGTTCGGTGCCGGAGATGGACCCGGACTGGCTGGACAATCTGCTGGAGGCGCGCTCTGAAGGGGGCAAAGGCGGGTCCCCTGTAATGGAACCCGCCGCTTGACCGAGCTGTTAGCCGCAATTGCCATGCTTGGCAGGGGCTGATTTAGAGACCCCCACGGCTTGGGTGACCTGCGAAAGATGTCAATCTCTTCCTGGGTCAGATACTGGGCCTCCTATTCCCCGCCCATGGTGTCCATCAACCCGCAGA
>JBNKKA010000069.1:0-20754 GCA_050291585.1 Desulfobacteraceae bacterium | reverse complement strand
GCCCATCGCCGCCTTCATCATCGTCATGTTGCTGGTTTGGCAGTTTAACTCCCTGCGGCGCCCCGCCATCATTCTGATGACGGTTCCGCTCGGCGTCATCGGTGTCATCCTCGGCTTGTGCCTGTTCCGGTCCTACTTCGGCTTCATGACCCTATTGGGGATCATCGCGCTCTCCGGAAGCGTCATCAACAACGCCATCGTGCTGCTTGAGCGCATCAAGATCGAGCTGGACAATGGCCTGCCTCATGCGCAAGCTATCGTCACCGCCGCGCAGCAGCGCGCGCGTCCCATTCTGTTGACCACCGCGACCACCGTGCTCGGCCTGGTGCCGCTCTATCTCGGCGGCGGCGAGATGTGGCGGCCCATGACCATCAGCATCATGGCGGGGTTGTTGTTTTCCACACTGCTGACGCTGGGGGTGGTGCCGGTGCTCTACTCGCTTCTCTTCCGGGTGCGCTACGATGACTTTCGGTATCAATGACCCACATCAATGGAGGTGTTGAAGATGGATGTTTTAGAAGCCATTTACACCCGCAGAAGTATCCGCAAATACGCCGCCGATCCCATCTCCGATGAGACTGTGCGTGAACTTTTAGGGGCCGCCATGATGGCCCCCAGCGCGGGCAACCAGCAGCCCTGGCATTTTATCGTGGTCACCGAGAAGGATAAATTGGAGCAGATCAAGACCGTTCACCCCTACGTGGGCATGGCGCCCAAAGCCCCCCTGGGGGTCCTCATCTGCGGCGATGAGATTCTGGAAAAGTTTCCCGGCTTCTGGCCCCAGGACTGCTCGGCCGCCATGCAGAACCTGCTCCTGGCCGCCCACGGCATGGGTTTGGGGGCGGTCTGGACCGGCGTCTACCCTTACAGTGAACGCATCGACCGTTTCCGTGAAATCTTCGGTCTACCCCTGCACGTCATCCCCTTCGGCTTCGCCGTCATCGGCCATCCCGATCAAAAGGGGGGGCGCCAGGAGCGCTACCGGGAGGATCGGGTGCACCAGAATCGCTGGGAAGAGCGATAAAGGGTCTTCATGCCCTCCATGGTTGAGTTTTACCTATTGTCCGCCAATTGCCGGAGGAAGGAACGGGTAGAATTTTGGTTGACACCTGAATCCGCAACCTCTATACAAACGCCCAAGCAGGGGTGGCTTGAGATAGCCTGAGATTACACCCTTAGAACCTGATCCGGGTAATACCGGCGAAGGGAGCCTGGCGCGCACTGCTACAGATGCCGACGAGGGGCCGTTTCCTGCTGGAGACGGCCTTTTTTATTACTTGCCTCTCAACCATGTCGGGGCCCATCCGCCAGACCATTCGGTAGACCTGTGCATTCGTTGGTTGACGCAACTGCCGACATCCCTTCTCGCCAACCACCTCTGCACAAACTTTTACTATTGCCCGTTCTCTAATACTTCCCAAGGTGGAACGGGCCCACCAGGAGGTGCCATGCAGACTTTGAACGAAGTAACCATCAGCAGAGCGATCATCAGCCGCTACATGGAGAAATTGCAGGCGGCATTGGAACTGGACGTGGCGATTGTGGGCGGGGGGCCCTCAGGCCTGGTGGCCGGATACTACCTAGCACGGGCCGGGAAAAAGGTCGCCCTCTTCGACCGTAGACTCTCCGTGGGCGGCGGTGTCTGGGGCGGCGGGATGATGTTCAACGAAGTGGTCGTGCAGGAGGACGGCATGCGGGTGTTGGCCGACCTCGGCTTCAGCGCCACCCCCTTTGAATCCGGCTACTACACCATCGACTCGGTCTATCTGGCCTCGGGGCTGGTCCATAAGGCGGTGGCCGCCGGTCTCACCATCTTCAATTGTGTCAGCGTGGAAGACGTGGTGATCCACCATGATTGCGTCTGTGGCCTGGTGCTCAACTGGAGCGCCGTGGAGCAGGTCGGCTGGCCCGTTGACCCCCTCACCATTCGATCTGACCAAGTCCTCGACGCCACCGGCCATCCGGCCGAGGTGACCAGCACGCTGCTGCGTAAGATGGGCATCTCCCTGGACACCACAACTGGGGGCATGGTGGGCGAAAAATCGATGCAGGCCGAGCTGGCCGAAAGACAGACCGTGGAGAACACCCGTGAAGTCTACCCTGGCCTCTGGGTCTCCGGTATGGCGGCCAACGCCGTTTGCGGGGGTTACCGCATGGGCCCGGTGTTCGGCGGTATGCTCCTCTCGGGCCACAAGGCGGCTCAAGAACTGATCGCCAGGAGCTAAGTCATGGAAGCCAAGTCGATGCGCATGCTGGATGCCAACCTCAACCGGGTCGCCGAGGGGTTGCGCGTGGTGGAAGATATCTTCCGCTTCTGCTTCGATCACGCTGAACTCCAGGCCCGTCTTAAATCGGTACGCCACCGTTTAGAGGCCCGATCCCCCATGGCTGGCCGTGAACTTTGGCGCCAGGCCCTCGATGACGTCGGTTTCGATGCGGTCGGCACCCTGGAAGATGATCGCTGTGGTACCGAGGATCTCCTGCGCGCCAACTTCAAACGGGCCCAGCAGGGACTTCGCAGCCTGGAAGAACTCCTCAAGCTGGATCGCTCTGCTGCCGCCCGGGAGTTCAAAGCCCTGCGCTACGAGGTGTACGACATCGAACGCCTTGCGCTGACCTGGCTTTCTCGACCCCAATTGGGCCGGGGTCTTTACCTGATCATCAGTGACCCCCCCGCTGGTTATCGAAATCTGGCAAGCATGGCGGTGGCGGCCAACCTGCCGGCTATTCAACTGCGCTACAAAGGGGCGGATACGCGTCGCTTTCTGGCCTTGGCAAAAAGTATCCGGGGGATCACCGCTGGAACCGGTACCCGTCTGATCATCAACGACCGTCCCGATCTGGCCATGGTGGCAGACGCCGACGGTGTCCATATCGGTCAGGAGGATCTGCCTGCCGAGGCTGTGCGCCGCCTCATCGGCCCCCGCAAGCTGCTGGGTATTTCCACCCACAACCTCGACCAGGTCCGCCAGGCGGCCCATCTGCCGGTGGACTATATCGGTTTCGGCCCCCTCTATCCAACGACATCCAAGGCGGTTCCCGACCCTGTGACCGGACAAAAACAATACCTCGATGCGGTGGAGATGTCGTCCCATCCCGTTGTGGCCATCGGTGGCTTGAACCCTGTCCGCATCGCCCGCATGGGGCCTGATGCCTGCCCTCGACCGGCCATGATAGGGGCCATCGCCAACGCACCAGATCCCCTGGCCGCCATGCGGGCGATCCAATACCTATACATGGAGAAGAAGCAATGACGACACTGGAACACCATGCGATGACGCTGAGACAGCACGCCCAGCAAGGGCGACTGACTGATATAGTGGCTGCGGCCGCCGATCATGAAGGCCTCGACCCCGGCTGGCTTCGTGCTCAGGTGGCCGCCGGGCGGGTGGCGATCCCCTGCAATCGCAAGAAACGCCTCAAACACCCAAGGGCGGTGGGGGCCGGCACACGGGTCAAGGTCAACGCCAACATCGGCGCCTCCTCCTACCGCTCGGACCCGGATGAGGAGATCGAAAAGCTGGCCGCCGCGCTGGCCCATGGGGCCGATGCCGTC
Source organism: Desulfobacteraceae bacterium (assembly GCA_050291585.1). Classification (GTDB taxonomy): domain Bacteria; phylum Desulfobacterota; class Desulfobacteria; order Desulfobacterales; family Desulfosarcinaceae; genus JASJCL01. Next base: position 17,198 of record JBNKKA010000069.1, on the reverse strand, counting down.
ATGGATCTCTCCCTGGGGCCCCACCAGGAGATCATCCGTCGCGCCATCCTGGACCATTCAACGGTGATGGTGGGCACGGTGCCCCTTTACCAGACCGTCCAGAAGCTGGCCGCCGCCCGCCGGGAGATCGGTTCTATGACCATCGACGACTTTCTTGCGAGCGTCCGCCAGCAGGCGGAGGAGGGGGTCGATTTCATGACCATCCACAGTGGGGTGACACGCCGAACCCTGGAGGTTCTGGAGCGAAACAAGCGGTTGCTGGGGGTGGTCAGCCGGGGGGGCGCAATCATGGTCAACTGGTTGCGTAAAAACGACGCGGAGTCCTTTCTCTACACCCATTTTGACGAGATTCTGGATATCCTCGCGACCCACGAGGTCACCCTCTCCCTGGGGGACGGCCTGCGTCCCGGCGCCACCGCCGATGCCGGCGACCCCGCCCAGACCGAAGAGCTGCTGGTCCTCGCCGAACTGACCCAGAGGGCCTGGGAGAGGGGCGTTCAGGTGATCGTGGAGGGGCCCGGACACGTACCCTTGGGCCAGATCGGTACCCAGATGCAGCAGCAGAAGCAGCTCTGCCAGGGTGCGCCCTTTTATGTCCTGGGTCCCCTGGTGACCGACGTGGCGGCCGGCTACGATCACATCGCCGGCGCCATCGGCGGTGCGCTGGCCGCCATGCATGGGGCCGATTTTCTCTGTTATGTAACACCGGCCGAACACTTACGCCTGCCCACGGTAGACGATGTGGTCGAGGGTGTCATGGCCGCCCGCATCGCAGGCCAGGCGGCAGATCTGGCCAGGGGCTTGGCCCCCGCTGTGCAAAGGGAACGGGCCATGGCCGAGGCACGTAAACATCTGGACTGGGATCGTCAGATCGAGCTGGCCCTCTCTCCCGCCAAGGCCGAGGCATATCGGCGAGCGAGCGAGATTCAGGACGCCGCGGAGTGTACCATGTGCGGTGAGTATTGCGCCATTAAGCAACTCGAGGATACCCCTGGAAACGGTTGAGGGGGGACTTGCATTTCGTGCCCCAAATGATCTAAGCTCCTTGCGCTACTGGCGTTAGAAGTCCACCATAGGTGCGTGCCCCCGTCTGACCGCACAGGAGCGCAAAAGGGGTTTTCGATGAAACAAATGCTTTTCTTTCTGCTTCTCCTCATCCTATGTGCCTGTGGCAGCGGGAGCTCTACGGACCAGGATGCCAATGATACTGGGGATCCCGGTGGTACCTCAGATCCCGTTGGCCCGCCGGATGCTGCCGACAATTGGTACCAGCCCCCCGTGTTGGTCACCTGGCAGTGGCAACTCAGCGGGGATGTGAACGTCGCCTATGATACGGAGATCTACGACATCGATCTCTTCGACACCTCCCGGGATCTGATCCAGGATCTGCAGGCCGCCGGGAAAAGGGTGATCTGCTACTTCTCCGCCGGTTCCTACGAAGAGTGGCGTTCCGACGCCGATCAGTTCAAGGCTGCGGACCTGGGGCGGACCCTCGACGGCTGGCCGGGGGAGCGCTGGCTCGATATCCGCTCGGCCGATGTGGAAACCCTCATGCAAGCGCGTCTCGATCTGGCCGCCCAAAAGGGCTGCGACGGTGTTGAGCCCGACAACATGGACGGCTACACCAACGCCAGCGGCTTCGATCTCACCGCCGCCGATCAACTGGCTTACAACCGCATGCTGGCCAGCGCGGCCCATGCCAGGGGCCTGGCCATCGGCCTCAAAAATGACCTGGATCAGATCGTCGATCTGGTGGATGAATTTGACTTCGCCGTCAACGAGCAGTGCTTCGAGTATGGCGAGTGCGATCTCCTGGATCCCTTCATCGACCAGGGTAAAGCCGTGCTGCAGGCCGAGTACCGCCGGACCTATGTCGATGACGCAGGCGCCAGAGACGCGCTCTGCAGCGATGCGCGGGGCAAACAATTCTCCACCCTGATTCTGCCCCTGTTATTAGATGATGAATTCCGGTATAGCTGCAATTAGGCGGCCACAAGGGGGCGCCGCGGCTCCGTCTGGGAGTGTAACATGCAGGACCCTTTGCCTAAAGGAGTGACCCTAAGGTACAGCCAACCCGCCGATCACGCCCGCATCATCGCCGTTCTCAAACGGTGGTGGGGTGGGCGGGACCTGACCGGGATGCTGCCCAGACTCTTCTTCGACCACTTCTGCAACACCTCCTTTGTTGTGGAAAAGGAAGCTGTTCTAGTCGCCTTCCTGGTGGCTTTTCTCTCCCCGGCCCGGCCGGATGAGGGCTACATTCATTTCGCCGGTGTTCACCCCGAGTACCGCGGCATGGGGATCGGCACCCATCTCTACCAACGTTTTTTCGAAATCTGCAGAGCGGACGGCCGCAGGACTGTGCGGGCCTGCACCTCTCCGGTAAACAAAGGCTCCGTCGAGTTTCACAAAAGAATGGGCTTCACCCTCTCCAGAGGCAACGCCCGCATCGACGGCCTGGCGGTAACCCTGGACTACAACCGACCCGACGATCCCAAGGTTTTATTTGAAAGAATCCTCTAATGTGCGTGCCTTGTAAAGGCCTCTTGAACCTGTCTGTGACCACGCGAAGATTGATCACTCTGGCAATCTTCGTTTTGATGATGCTGTCATGGATAGAGGTTGGCTTCGCGCAAGAGAGCGTCTGCTACGGCACCACGGCAAAGGGCCGCTTGGAAAACGGGGTGCAGCTGCCGTTCTCGGGGAAAAATTTCAAGCCCTACAGCCGGGTATTGGCAGGCGCAGGAAGGACCTATGTTCACCGCAAGGTGCAAGTGGTGGTCATCAATGCATACGCCTCTCTGGAAAAGACCCATGCAGATAAAAACTTCGTCTACGGCGAAACCGGCTGGGCCACCGGCGGTCGCATCAAGCCCCACAAAACCCACCAGAACGGTCTCTCTGTCGATTTCATGGTACCCGTGCTGAATGCAAAGGGAACATCGGTTCCCTTGCCCACGGGTCCCTTCAACAAGTATGGATATGGAATTGAGTTCGATGAACAAGGGCGCTGGCAAGACAAGGATCTGCGCATCGATTTCGAAGCGCTGGGCGCCCATCTAAAAGCCCTGCACATCGAAGCCCGCAAAGCGGGTATCGAGATCTGGCGGGTGATTTTCGATCCGCGTCTGCAACCGCTGCTCTACCGCACCGAAGCGGGCGCCTACCTCAAGGCCAACCTGCTCATTCCAACCAAACAATCGTGGGTGCGCCATGATGACCACTACCATGTGGATTTCAAGGTGGCGTGCAAGCCGTTATAGCGGGAGTTGATATTCGCATGCCAACGCAAAAAGAGAAGATGATCAAAGGTGAGCTGTACGACGCCAAAGATCCCCAATTGTCAGCAGAGCGAAGGCGGGCGCGGAATCTCTGCCGGGAGTTGAACCGCTCCCGGGATGACGAGTCGGACCTGCGCGGGCGCATCGTGGTAGAGCTCTTCGGTCGGGTGGGGGAGGGGGTTTGGATCGAGCCCCCGTTTTACTGCGACTACGGCGCCAATATCACCATGGGAGACAGGGTCTACTTCAATTTCAACTGTGTCATCCTCGACCCGGCGCCCGTTACCATTGGTAGCCACGTCCAGTTCGGCCCGGCAGTGCAGGTCTACACCGCCACCCACCCCCTCAACGCCACCGAACGGCGTGCCGGGCCGGAGTTTGCCAAACCCATCGAGATCGGAGACGATGTGTGGATCGGCGGCGGCGCCATCATCTGCCCGGAGGTGTGTATCGGCGCCCGCAGTGTCATCGGGGCCGGAAGTGTGGTGACCCACGACATTCCCGCGGATGTATTTGCCGCCGGGAATCCCTGCCGCATCATCCGGCCTATCGGTGATTAGGTCGATGGTATGCTGACGCAGGTGAGGTGTAGGATATACAAGTAAGGCAGAGCCCCGCAAGAAGCTCTGCCCAATATTTCCGTCTTGGGATGTGGAATGATTTGTCATAAAATCCCAAGCCTGCCTTTGATATCTACCCTTAGATCTTGCAGGTGGCAGCTGACGCGCTGTCGGCCACACATCGGTTAATGAAATATCCCAGGGTAATGAGTGTCAGTGTCAATCCTATCATAGGGCACCTTCCTTTCGGTTTTCCCGCAACCTCAATCCCCATGTTGCACCCCAGATGTTGATCGGGAATGTTGCACTGGAAGCTGGCTTCACGGGTATCGACATGTTCTTGGTTTTTCTCGTCGGTATTAGTGTGAATTCTGTTCTCGGGCATGAGATCAGTGGATCAATTTCACCTACAGCATGGCCGTTGTCGGATTCGTTATTGGCACGATCATTCAAGCCACCTCGAATCGTATTCTGAGGGGGATCGTATGGATCAGTTTGTCTGCAAGCCTTTGGAAAGTTCTGAAATCAGCCATCTTCAGGCAGATGGTGTGGAGCCAGCGGTAGTAAATGCGGGGCATGACCATAGTCGAACTCAATTCACGCAACCTCGAATCAGACCAATAGTATATCCTGTCTCTTTTCATCAAATGGGCTAACTTTCTCACAGATGGCAGGATGGCTTTCTCAATTCGTTTCATTGTATGTCTCCAGGGCTTGCTGTGACTATGGGGTGTTTAGTTGGCGTCTGCTAAAAAAGTAAGCCTTTCCTCCAGGTGGGCAATAAGGGCGAGTTAGCGTTATAATAGTAGGCTAAGCCTACCATTTGGTTGGTTTGCCAATCTGCTGATTAAGCAACGATTATACATAACTAATACAGTTACCTTGACAGCATGATACTTCTCTGTAATCATGTATTTGTCCCTCCGTCAGCTCCCCTCAACCCCGATAAGGAGCCCACCCCCATGGCATTGACCAAAACCGCCATTACCGACCTTCTCGGCGAAGAACTCGGTTATTCCAGAAAACAATCAACCGAGGTGGTCGAGTCATTGCTCGAGGTTATTAAATTCACCCTGGCATCTGGCGATGACGTCTTGGTCTCCGGTTTCGGCAAATTCTGTGTGAAGGACAAGCATGCGCGCAAGGGCCGGAATCCGGCTACCGGTGAGGACGCTATCTTGAGGGCAAGACGGGTCGTGACGTTTAAGTGTTCCGGAAAGTTGAGGAATCGGGTCAATGGATACTAATGAGAAGGAAGGCCACATGAGAGAGCTCTTAGCCGAGATCGCAAAGCGATTGGTTGATAATCCAGAACAGGTGTCTATAAATGAAATTAATGGTGCCACTACCTTGATACTTGAACTGTCCGTTGCCAAAAAGGACCTAGGCAAAATCATTGGAAAGCGTGGTAGAACCATTGCGGCGATTCGGACCATCATGATGGCGGCCTCGGCCAAACACCACAAGCGAATTATCGTTGAGGTCGAGGAGTAGCCAGCCAAATTTGGACGATCGTTTTTTTCTGGTGAAGTTGGATGATGGCCAAGGATGATCAGAGAAAATGGGATGCACGATATAAGAAACGCCTTGGAGGCTCAGAACCCTCACCGATTTTGGTGAGATATTGGGCGCTTGCTGCAGTAGGGAAGGCACTGGATATTGCCTGCGGCAACGGAAGGAACAGTGTTTTCCTGGCCGAAAAAGGATTCACCGTGGATGCCGTGGATATCTCAACGGTTGCCACTAACCACCTGAGAGGCCAACATCCAAATATCAACGTCATCTGCACGGATATCGACACCTGGGAGATCCCACAAAACCAATACGATATTATCGCGAACATTCGTTTTCTGGACAGACGCCTGTTCCCTTTGATTCAGCATGGCCTCAAACCCAGCGGTGTTCTTGTCTTTGAATCCTTTTTGGACGGGGACACGGATGCGTATTGCCTGAAACAAAATGAGTTGCTGCGGATTTTTCAATCATTTAGGGTTGTATACTACGAAGAGCAAAAGACAGAGCATCCAGGGAAATTCGATCAAATCGCATCCCTTGTGGCTATTAAGCCAGGTACCGGAACTTCTTTTGAGTCGGTGGATGGTGCCTGAGACGATGTGGATCTGGCTAAATCACCACCCGGCGACAAATTTTAGTTCCGATTCAATCCTCCCCCATACGGTTTTTGACCTTTCTTGTTCTTCAGCCCCTCTATTTAGTTTCATTCGTTATTTCGTAACAGGCGGCGATCATCTAAGCCATGGATGATATTTTCCTCTATGTCGTCAACACCATGACAGAGAATGTCGGTGAGTTTAAATACCCTGCAGCAAGAATGCAGGCGCATAGAAATGGAATTTCTCACTGATGAGAGAGCGCTTTTTCAAGGATCGTAGTGTTAAATGCCTGCAAAAGCCGATGGGGACAAGCAAGCTGAAAGAAGAAGCCTATCAAATCATCCTCTCCCAGTGACCCCTAACCGCCACTTCTCACCCTCTACCCTTTCTGGGTCATGAGAATCGCAAAACGACCGAAATATATCTACGCAGTATGGGTGATCCCATCGACACGTTCGAGCAGGCCCGCCAAAAGTCCCGCATGACGAACGGCCAAAAGAAAAGGGGTTAACCGGTACATCGGCTAACCCCTCTTCGTTGCATTATTATTTTGGTGGAGCTGAGGGGGCTCGAACCCCTGACCTCATGACTGCCAGTCATGCGCTCTCCCAGCTGAGCTACAGCCCCGTGCGAAACAAGCGTGAACTAACAAATCGGCAGTGGGGTGTCAACGCTTATTTTGAGGGGAATGACGATTTTCAGCCGGGGCGGAGACCCTGGAAAAGATTGACAAAGGGTGTTGCGAAAATTAGTATGGGCGGCCTGTTTAAGCTCTTATCATCAACACTCGATTGTTGCCCGTCCTGCGGACGGGACACTGTTTTCAAATGTGAGGGATTCGCAATGCTCAACGTCATGCGCAAGAACGCCCAGAACTGGCTGATCAAGATCATCCTGGGCGCCATCGTCATCGTCTTTGTTTTCTGGGGCGTCGGCAGCTTTACCAACAGCAAGGCCACCCGGGTGGCTGAAGTCAACGGCGAAATGATCGGCGTTGAGGCCTACCGGACGGCCTATAATAATATGGTCGAACAGTATCGCCAGCGTTTCGGAGGGCAGTTGACCGATGAGATGATTGAGATGCTTAACCTCAAGCGCCAGGTCATCGACCAGCTTGTCAACCAGAGCGTTCTGATCCAGGAGGCCGGACGGCAGGATCTGCGCGTGACCGATGAGGAACTGGCCGAGTCTATCTCAAAAGTTCCCGCCTTTCAGCGTAATGGTGCCTTCGACAGCCGGCTCTACCGCAATCTGCTCACCCGTCTGCGCCTGACGCCCGAAGAGTTTGAGCAGAACCAGCGTCATCAGTTGCTGGTCCAAAAGGTCAGTGATCTGGTGGTTTCTTCGGCCTTCGTGGGGCCGGAGGAGGCGCGTCAGTGGTACGATTGGGAGAATGCCGGAGTGAATTTGAGTTATGTCCTGGTTGACCCGGCGCGCTACACCGATGTGACGGCCGATGAGGCTGAGCTGACTGCTTATTACGAGGAGAATAAAGAGCGCTACAAGACGGCGCCCCAGGTCAAGGTGCGCTATGTGCTGTTCTCGCCGGCGGACTACACTGCCAAAGTGACCTTGGATCCCGAGGAGATTGAGGATTATTTCAGCGCCAATCCGGACGAGTTCCGCGAAGAGAAGACGGTGGAGGCGCGTCATATCCTGCTGAAGCTAGCTGACGACGCTGATGCCGAGACGGTGGAGAAGCGGCGCCAGGAGGCGGCCGATATCGTCGCCAAAGCCAAAGCGGGCGAAGATTTTGCCGAGCTGGCCAAGACTTACTCCGAAGGGCCCACCAAAGATTCCGGTGGCAACCTGGGGGCCTTCAAGCGCGGGACCATGGTCAAGCCCTTTGCCGATGCGGCTTTCAGCCTGCAAGCCGGCGAGATTAGCGATCCGGTCAAGACCCAGTTTGGCTGGCACATCATCAAGGTGGAGAAGGTCAACCCTGAAAAGGTGGATGATCTGGCCACGGCGACGCCCAAGATCGAAAAGAAACTGCGCGAGCAGAAGGCCAAGGCCCTGGCTTTTGACACCGCCGAGAATTTTTATGAGAATGTTTTCACCGTTGAAGATTTTTCCAAGGTTGCCGGTGATCGTGGCCTGACTATGACCACCAGCGACTTTTTCGAGCAGAACAAGGGGCCGACGGAGAATATTCCCAGCAAGCGCAAGTTTGCCGAAGCGGCTTTCGGCCTTCCGGAGAACGAGGTGAGCGAGATCATTGATCTGGATACGGCGTACGCCATCTTACAGCTGGTGGAGAAAAAGGCGTCCGAAGTACCGGCCCTGGATGCGGTCAAGGACAGGGTCGATGGCGATCTGGTCAAGCAAAAGCGCGCGGAGAAGGCCAAGAGCGTGGCTGAAGCGATCCTTGCGGCGGCCAAGGCGGAGGGCGGTTCTCTGGAAAAGGCTGCCCTGGCAGAAGGCTTGAGCGTCCAAGAGACGGGTGTCTTCAAACGCAATGACAGCATCCCCGAGATCGGTCAAGAGCGGGAACTGGCGGCGGCGGCCTTCGCCCTCAGCGCGGATAAACCCCTCGGCGAGACCGCCATAAAAGGTGCTAAAGGATACTATCTGATCGCCCTCAAGGCGCGTGAGGCGGCGGATGCAGACGGGTTTGACGAACAGGAAGCTCAGATTCGTCAACGCCTCCTGCAACAGAAGCAAAGCGAAATCTATGAGCAATGGATGGCCGACGCCAAGGCGCGCAGTGAGATCATCCTCGAGGATGATTACGTCGAGTAATCGTACAATGAAAACCGTGGAGCGGACGTCATGGGAAAAGCAGACAACGACATCGATCCTGAACTGCGGTTTCCGAGCAAGAAATGCCCGGAGTGCTATGAGTACATCCCCCTGAAAGCCGACAAGTGCCCGTCCTGCGGCGTCCGTGTGGGGAAGATCGACAAGTATGGACATGCCTCGCGCTTGTTTGACTGGAAGGGTTATGGCACCGCCGCGGTGGCTATTCTTATCTTTATTCTTTATTTGTTTTGGGCTTTTGGGGACGGTTAGCGACCACGGCGGTAGCGGGCGGTAGCGGAGCTACCGCTTGGCAGTCTGCTACGCAGACTACGGCGTTTTACCATATACGCTGCCGCTTCAGTTAGCGTTTAGCGGCTGGTTAACCACGTAAGACTATAAAGGCCGGGTACGATTCTACGGGAATCGTACCCGGCCTTTTCTATTTATATCGCCTTGCAGCCTTAAATGGCGTGTTTAGCGCGCCAGCATCGCCCGCATCATATCGCCGGCGTTTTCGGCGTGGTCGGCGATGGAACCGATGGTTTCGGCCAGGCGGATCATGTGAAAGACGGTGACGGGGTCGGTGGACATGTTGAAGACCTTCTGCTTGATACTGTCTTCGATGGTATCGGCGTCGTGCTCCTGCCGGCGCAGACTGCGGATAATGTCTTTGACGCGCACGCGTTGCTTTGCAGAAAAGGAGCTAAAGTAGCGGCGCGCTTCGGCCACCATTTTGCTGAGCTCTTCGATGGGGGCCACCACGGCATCCACCAGGAGGTAGAAGTCTTTCTCCAACTCGGAGGGGATGCCTGGTTCGGAGCGGTAGGAGATCCAGTCGAGGGCGTCCTCAACCGAATCCAGGACGGCGTCCTGCTCTCTCAGGTAACGGAAAAGCTGGAACTTGTCCACGGGCATGAGGGTGCCCTTGGGCAGGTGGCCGCGGATGCGGCGCTTAATGGCATCCGCCTCGCTCTCCATGCGGATCACGTCGGCGCGCAGTTCCTCAAAGGTCTTGCAGCGGTGCGAGAAATGGCACTCCATGGCCTGCTGGAAGGCCCATGAACATTCTTTGACTTTTTCGGCATGTTCCTGAATCCCCGCAAAGGGCGAGGTGGTCAACATGCTCAGAAATGGAATTCGCATTTTCCCTCCTAAAAGATCAGTTCCAGCAGTTTGAAGATCACCATGCTGGTCAGGGCGGCCGCCGGGACGGTCAGCACCCAATAGATCATGATCTGAATCACCACTGTGAAATTGACGGCCTCGATCCCGCGGGCCATGCCGACACCCAAGACGCCGCCCACCGCCGCATGGGTGGTGGAGACCGGCAGACCCATTTTGGAGGCGGCCAGTACGGTGGTGGCCGCGGCAAAGTCCACCGCGAAGCCACGGGTGTTGGTGAGGGTGGTGATCTTCGTGCCGATGGTGTCCATGACGCGATAGCCGGCCATGGCGATGCCACAGGCGATGCCGACGCCGCCGAAGAGGAGCAGGAAGATGGGCACGGGCACTTTCGAGCCGACATCGCCGGTTTTCACGAGAAGATAGATCACCGCCAGGGGGCCGATGGCGTTGGCCACGTCGTTGGCTCCTTGTGCCAGGGCCACATAACAGCTGGTGCCGATCTGAATCCGTCGGAAGACGCCCTCCGCACCCTTGCGCGCTGACGGGGGCAGAAAGTGCCGCAGCAGCGCCCGACCGATGAGGCCTAAGATGATGGCGCTTGTTCCTGCGAGGGCCAGGGCGGTGGTGCCGCCCAGGGCGAGACGTTTGCCCAGGGGCGTCTTGAACAGAAAACTAAGGATCACCACAAAGCAGGCGATGGCGATGAAGGCCGCCGACAGGCGCAGGGCGGCGGCGAAGACATCCTTCTGAGAGAAGATCAGCCTGATGATGACCTTGAACATGACAAAGGCCAGCAGCATGCTGAAGACCGGTGAGATGATCCAGCTCATGACCACCGCACCGAGCTTGCCCCAGTTGATCACACTGAAGCCGCCCGCCATGATGCCGAAACCGATCATGGCCCCCACGATGCTGTGGGTGGTGGAGACGGGCAGGGACTTCCAGGTGGCGAAAGAGACCCACAGGGCGGCCGCCAGTAGGGCCGCCAGGGCGCCGATGAGGGCCGTATGGGGATCGGACATCACCTCGGTGGAGACGATCCCCTTGCGGATGGTGTTGGTCACATGGGAGCCGATGAAGACCGCCCCGACGATATTGAGGATGCCGGCGATGAAGACCGCCTGGCGGATGGTGATCGCCTTGGCACCCACGGCCGAGGCCATGGAGTTGGCCACGTCATTGGCGCCGATGTTCCACGCCATATAAAACCCAAACACGTAGCCCACGATAAGGATAATGGTTTCCAGCGTCATTGGGATGGCCTTGGGGGTAGGGTCAGCTGCACAAATGATGTCATGGATATCTATGGCCGTCGGTTAGATTTTTTGTTTGCGGCCATAGCATGGTGACCGGTGGAATGCAATTTAAAAGCGAGTGGGCGTGAAGCATCTACCCTGAGACCGGGCATTGTTCCGACGGAGGCCGACTTGCTCGTGGGCGGGCCTGGCTCTCTCCGACCCATGGTGGGTCGGAGTGGTGGCGGGTATAGTGGGTGCGATTACCAAGAGATGTGGCGCTGCTCCAGGTGCGTATCGCAAAAGGGCTCGATGAAGCGCGATGGACGGCTGAGGAGCATGCCTGAGCTGCGATCGAAGACCTGTTGGGGGTAGATGAAATAGAGCCGCTCGCGGGCACGGGTGGCGGCCACGTACATGAGACGCAGCTCCTCTTCGAGTTCGCTCTCCTTATTGAGGGCGTGGATGGAGGGGAAGCGGCCATCCAGGCTCCAGAGGATGAAGACCGTGTCCCACTCGAGTCCCTTGGCCGAGTGGACTGTGGAGAGGGTCAGGCGGTCGCTGGATCCATCGGTTTCTTCTGGGGCCATGGTGTTGTCCATGGTGGTGTTGGGCGGCTCCAGGGCCATGTCGGATAGGAAACTTTCCAGATCGGTGTAGCGCTCCATGATGCCCAGGAGATGGTCCAGATCTTTCTCCCGCTTGGGGTAATCGTCGAAGCGTTCACGCAGGATGGGCAGGTAGTAGTCGACCACCTTCTGCCCCAGGTTGCTGACTGTGTCCGGGTGGGTGTCAATCCCTCCGTAGAGCGCCTGGAGGGCGTCTAAGCCCGGTGGGCGCTTACCCTTGTACTGCATGGAGAGGATGCCGGTGGCACCGGCCTGGGCCGCCATGATGGCTGCATAGATGCGCTCGGCCGTTTTGGGGCCGACCTTCTCCATCAGGAGCAGGATGCGATACCAACTCAGGCGGTCATGGGGCGCCTCAATTACCTTGAGGTGGGCGAGGACGTCTTTGATGTGGGCCGCCTCCATGAATTTGAACCCGCCGACCTTGACGAAGGGTAGGGCTTCGCGGCCCAGCTCGATCTCCAGATCGAAGGCGTGAAAACTGGCCCGGAAGAGCACGGCCATCTCGTTTAGGGCAACCCCCTGCGCCTGCAACTCCAAGATTTTCTCCGCCACGAAACGCGACTGCACATTCTCATCTTCGGCGGCCACCAGCATGGGTGTGGCCCCACCCTCTCTCTGGGTGAACAAGCGCTTGGTATATTTCTCCGCCGCCTGGTCGATCATGCGGTTGGTCAGGTCGAGAATCGGCTGAATGCTGCGGTAGTTCTCCTCGAGTTTGATGACCCGGGTACCCTCAAAGGTTTCCGGAAAGCGCATGATATTCTGAAAGTCGGCCCCGCGGAAGCTGTAGATGCTCTGGGAGTCATCGCCCACTACCATGACGTTGCGGTGCTCGCTCCCCAAAAGGGCGACGATGTCAGCCTGAATGGGGTTGGTGTCCTGATACTCGTCCACCATTATATATTCATAGCGGGAGGCCAAGCGACGGCACACATCTTTATGGGTCAGCAGCAACTGCTGCAGGTAGACAAGCAGGTCGTCGTAGTCGCAGAAGCTCATCTCGCGCTTGCGCAGGGCATATTGATCTTTGATCTGGCGTAGCGCCTCCATGTGCTGGATGAGGTGGGGGTAGTCTTCGTAGATCACTTCGTCAAAGGCAATGGCTTTATTCACGCTGCGGCTGATGATGTTCAGTATGGTGCCCTTACGCGGGAGAGTCCCTGCCTTCAGTCCGGCGGATACCTCCTTGCGGAGCATACCCACCAGGGTCTCGGCATCGGCCCGATCGATGATGGAGAAGCCCTGCTCGAAGCCCATGAGGTGGCCATAGCGCCGCAGGATCAGGTGGGCGAAGGAGTGGAAGGTGCCGCCGCTGACCTGCTCGCAGCGCTGATCGAGAAGCGTAGATGCTCTTCGCAACATCTCCTGGGACGCCTTGCGGGTGAAGGAGAGCAGCAGGATGGCGGTGGGGTGAATTCCGTCTTCCACGAGGCGCGCCACGCGGTAGGTGAGGGTGCGCGTTTTGCCGCTACCGGCGCCGGCAATCACCAGCAGCGGCCCATCGGTGAACATAACCGCCTCATGCTGCGCGGGGTTGAGGCAATTGACGTAGTCGATCTGATACTTTTGAGCCATCTATTGTTTTCTCCGAATCAAGGAAATTCTGGGATTTATTTTTCCCCACCCCATGTAAATGCCCAGCGGATTCGCCATGCAGAGCTGTGCTGTTTTGGACTGAGCCTTCTTGTATTGCATCCGAAGACGCCGATTCGTTTGGCGGTAGCGGCACACTTTTTTCATCTAACTACCTCAAAAAGTTTAAAAAAAACTAAAGAGATTTCTCCTCACGGCCGATACTCGTAGAAATTCAGGCGCGTGTTGCGCAATGCAGAAACCATGAATGAACAAGGGACACACGCTGAAGATTTCTCCTGTATGGGTGCAGAGATCAGTGCGAAATCCTCATAAAACCTTGTTTCATAGCGCCTCGCGGATGTCAAGTTGGACGCTTTTTTCTATTCATTTGTAGTTGACAAGAATCAGGTGATGTATTACTGCTCTAATAAGAGCGCAGAATTTTTAGTAAAATCAAAAACCTTAGTGGAGGGAAAACTTATGAAGAAATTAGACACCCAGTTGAAAGCCATCGGAAAGACGCTTGTTAGTTTAGCCCAGAGGATAGACAAGATCACTGCCCAGCTAGAGAATTTGAAAACTGCCAAGAAGGCCCCGACCAAGAAGGCCGCCGCCAAGAAGACCACCGCCAAAAAGGCAGCCCCGAAGAAAGCGGCAGCCAAAAAGGCTGCTCCTAAAAAAGCCGCTGCCAAGAAAGCCGCACCCAGAAAGAAAGCGCCCGCCAAAAAAGCTCCGGCCAAGAAAGCGCCTGCAGGCGATACCGTCCTCGACCGCGTGTTGGAAGTTATCAAAAGAAGCCGCAACGGTGCCAGCATTGCCGCCCTGAAAACCAAGACTGAGTTGGAATCCCGTCAGTTGAGCAATGCGCTTTACAAGCTCTCCAAAAAAGGTAAAATCAAAGCCAAGTCTCGCGGTGTTTACATCAAAGCCTAAGTCAGATCCGGGATCGTGCGCCCTCTCCGGAGCCGTGCCTCTATAGTAAGGCGCGTGCTGCCCCTGGTCGGTACCCGGAGATCACTCGTGACGCTTACCCGCAAAAAACCCTCCCGGTTCGTTCTTCGTTCCAGGAGGGTTTTTGCGTTCTCCCTTCTTGCAGCCCTCTCCCGCCGGCAGATGCCTTTTCACTTTTGAGACTTTACCGCGTTATTATGGCGGTATTGGCCTCCTCTCGGAGCTTTGCGTTTTCAATTTGCGGACAAAGGAATCACGATACCCCATTGCATCCCAAGGTAAGCCGCCTTATCTTGATCACTCGGAATCATAAGACCATCTGCCCTGTGGGGTAGATGGTTCAAATTGCTACAACCTAAGCGCTCAACTTAGGTTTAACCGCGATGGATGAAGAATATGTTAAAATCGAAGTCAGGTGCACAACGCTCCAAAAGCCTTACCGCCTTCGGTGGGAAACTGTTCCTCCTGCCCTGGCCCATCCTCATGCTGACGCTCCTGTCACTACTAGGGGGGTGTGCAGCATTTAACCGGGGCGGGCAGGTACAGCCGATGGTCGCCGACCCCGGTATCAACCCGATCCCCTGGCCTCATGAACACAGCGATCTGGCGCCTGATCCGGCCATGCAGTTCGGGCGTCTGGCCAATGGGCTGCGCTATGTGCTGCTGTCCAACAAAAAGCCGCCTCAGCGGGTCAGTATGCACCTCTTAATCCAGGCCGGCTCTCTACATGAAACGGACGACGAACAGGGATTGGCTCACTTTTTGGAGCATATGGCTTTCGACGGTTCCACCCACTTTCCTCCCGGTGAACTGGTCAAATACTTTCAGCGCATCGGCATGAACTTCGGCCCGGATGCCAATGCCCATACGAGCTTTAGCGAGACGGTTTTTGATATTTTGCTGCCCCGCGGAGATGAGGCCTCTTTCCGGGAAGGGCTCAAGGTGATGCGCGACTATGCCGAGGGTGCTTTGCTGCTGCCCGAAGAGATAGACAAGGAACGCGGCGTCATTCAGGCCGAACGGCGCAGTCGAGATTCAGCCGGTTACCGCACCTACGTAGCCTCTCTGAATTTTGAATACCCCGATTTGCGCATCACCAGGCGACTGCCCATCGGTCAGCCGGAAGTGGTTGCCGCCGCCAACCATGAGTCGCTCAAGGGGTTCTACGATGCCTGGTATCGGCCCGAGAAAATGGTTCTGGTTGTGGTCGGAGATCTGGACCCAGGAACGACTCGCGAATGGATCGAGGCGGATCTGGGCAGCATGAGCGCCCGTGCACCGGCACGACCGGAACCGGAGTTGGGGACCATTCGGCATAAAGGTGTGAAGCCATTTTATCACTATGAGCCGGAAGAAGGGGCGACCTCTGTCTCCATTGAAGTGCTACAGTCCCGGACCCATGTCCCCGATTCCGTTGCCCTGCAGCAGGAGGAGATGTTGCGCTACATGGCTATCAGCATCGTGCAGAATCGCCTGGATGCCCGGCAACGCGCGGCTGACCGCCCCTTCACCGACGCCGGCCTTGGCGCGGGGCGCTTTCAGCGGGAGATCGAATACGCCACCATCACTGCGGAAACACCTCCCGAACGTTGGGGTGAAGCGCTTGCGGCAATTGAGCAGATTCTGCGCCAGGCGCTGCTGTACGGCTTCACCGACCCAGAGGTCGAGCGGGTGCGTAAGGACCTGCTGTCCGGTCTGGAGGAGAGTCTTAAAACCGCTGACAACCATGAAAGTAAAGATCTGGCCAGGCGTCTCATCCGTCACTTGGGTATGGATCGGGTCATGCAAAATCCTCGTCAGGAGTATGATCTCTACGCACCGGTGGTCAAAGCCGCCAATGCGGCCCAACTGCACAAGGTGTTCTCGGCCCTCTGGGATACGGATCATCGTCTGCTCATGGTGACCGGCAATGTCGACCTGCAGGATCAGAATCAGACGCCCCTGGAGATGATCAAAACGCGCTATCTCGCCAGCCTGAATACGGCAGTGTCCCCCCCCAATAGCTCGGTAGCGCTGAGTTTTCCCTACCAGCCGGCCCCTGCTATCAGCGGGAAGATCCAGTCCCGGGAAAGGATTGTCGACCTCGGTATTGAGCAGGTGGTGTTCGCCAACGGGGTACGTTTGAATCTTAAACCGACGCGCTTTGCCATCAACGAAATCAATGTCGAGCTTGTCTTCGGCCGTGGTCGCCGGGATGTACCTGTGGATGCGACGGGGCTGGGATATCTGGCCGAAGAGATTCTGCTCGAAAGTGGGCTGGGTCCCCTCAACCGAACGCAACTTGAAACCGCCCTGGCGGGCAAAAGCACCCGTGTGGCTTTCGATATTGGCGAAGGCGAATTCAAGATAGGGGGGACGAGCGTCACTGCTGAGTTGGAGCTTCTCTTCCAATTGCTGCGCGCCAATCTCACCGATCCCGGTTTTCGACCGGATGCGCGCCAACTCGCCTTGGAGCGCTTAAGGCAGGAATATCAACACTATCTTACTTCAATCAACAGCGCTCTGGGACTGGACGGAATGCGCTTTCTGGCTGGTGGCGACACCCGCTTCGGTTGGCCCCCGAGTCCCACGGATCTGGAAGCCTTGAGTCTCGATCGCGTCAAGGCCTGGACCTTGGCCGCCCTGGCGCACGGTCCCCTCGAGCTTTCCCTTGCGGGGGATTTTGATGTCGAAGCAGCCATTGCTCTGGCCGCCCGATATCTGGGCAGTTTGCCCGCACGAGGTGACGCCCCTGCGCCCGTGGCGCGCCCGGAGCCGCGCTTTCCCAGCGGTGAACGGCTGGACCTGAGCGTTAAGACCCAGATTGACAAGAGCATGGTGGTCGTCTCCTTCGCCACCACCGATATGTGGGATATCGAGCGCACCCGGAGACTCAACGCCCTGGCCGATCTTTTCACCGAACGCCTGCGGGTGGAAATTCGTGAAAAGTGGGGTGCCAGCTACTCGCCTTTTGCTTTCCATCGCACCAGCCGGACGTATGCGG
>JBNKKA010000068.1:0-20839 GCA_050291585.1 Desulfobacteraceae bacterium | reverse complement strand
AAACCCCAGCGACAAGATGGCGGCCAGAAGGACGGCCCCCAGGCGCCACCGCACCAAATTAGCGATCTTCGATGTCCATGTCATTTCAGCTTGATACACCGTTTGAGGTTCCTGCAACGCCGTAAATGAGTGCCCCTTTATTTGAAGACGTACGGCTTCATTCGCTTCCACCCGCCCCTCGAGAGTCATCCCGATCGCCCAAGAGCCAGTCGATGGCCTCCGGGCGATCATCAAAGGCCTCCAGATACCACCCCCGGTTGAGGCACTTGGTGACGGAGAACTCCATGGCCAAACAGACTTCAAAAAACGAACATACCTGTCAGTTGCATTGTGTGCAAGAGGGGGCATTCAGCGAATAAACAGCGCGACGATCGGGCGTCCTATTTTCAATGGTGCTGCCATCGGCTAGCGGCATACACGACCGGTTGGCTGTTGTTGGGGTCTGCCGATGGTGAATCATCGGTAAGTAATAAGGATCATTCAATGCTATTCACAGGGGCGCCCGCTATTGTCACTTCAGCTCAGCTCACCACACTTAGCCAGACGAGATAGGTGAAGGCGGAAAAAAGGGTGCTTGTGGAAATCGCTGCGATGGCAAACTCCTCGTCTCCCTGCATCTCCCTCGATAGGATATAAGCGACGGTGGCGGTCGGGGTGGCCAACAAGATCATACTCGGCAGATAATCGGCCGCGTCCACCTGGAGGATCTTGAAAATGACGAAACCGAAGATCGGCAAGCCTATGATCTTGATAACGACCGATCCAAGCACAGAGAAGAGGTTTTTGCGCATGACTTGCAGCGACAAGGAGGCGCCAATCAGCAGGAGTGACATGGGGGGAGCCAGGCCACCCATGATGTCCAAAAATCGCAGAATGGGTGTGGGGATGGGCAGCTGAGACAGCGAAACGATGACGCCAGCCAGGGCGGAAACGGCCACCGGATTGCGGATCAGTTTTTTTATGATCGTTCGGAATTTACTTTCCGATTCAACCACCCTGGCCGCATGGGCTTGGAGCACCATGACCGAAAGGATATTTTGTAAGATGGCTAAAAAGCTGGCGAGGATGCTGGTTTTGGCAAACCCGCTTTCGCCAATGAAGTAAAAAGCGATGGGAAGGCCTATGTAGCCAAGGTTGCCATGGGATGAGCACTGGATGAAGGCGCCGATTCGCTTGGGTTGCCAGCGGGTACTTCGCGCAATGAGCCAGGCGCCCAAATAAGCCGTCATGACCGAAAGCAGGGTCACCAGGAGGACCGTCACGTTGAAATCCGTCCGAAAGGATGACTTGGAAACGGCTCTGAAGATCAAGGCCGGAATCGCCAGATAAAACACGAGCTGGTTCGCCGGCCCAAGAAACTCTTGGGGCATGAATCCTCTTCGGCGAGCAACCCAGCCGAGCAAGACAACACTAAAAATGGGAAAGATAATCGAAATGACTTGCATATTAAACCTGCATCAACGGTTATGGAAATGTTCGCGGCATGCTGATTTTAATTGTGTTTTACTTGCATTTCGTATATCCTTTCTTTCAGAACTCTTTCCTATCTATTAGAAGTTTTCTGTTTTAGCAAGCACTGAAACCTACCATCGGTAGTGGGGATCTAACATGAAAACACCGCGAGCTTCCAGTAAAGACAAACAAAAAAAGAAAAGTTCGGTGCCCATCGTGGATAGCCTGGCCACAGCCCTGGGCCTCCTGGATCACTTCACCCAGAGGGAACCCGAGCTGTCCCTTAGCCAGCTCAGCGAAAAAACCGGCCTTTACAAAAGCCGAATTCACCGGCTGTGCGGGACCCTCGTCTTCTCTGGATTTCTCATCCGGATGCCTTGGGCCAGCTACCGGCTGGGGCCAAAGCTGATGACCCTGGGGAAGATCTATGAAAACACCAACACCATGGCAACGACCGCTCGCCCCATTATGAGAGAGTTATCGACGATTACGGGTGAATCGGTGGCGATTTTCAGTCTCAGCGAGGATACGGCGCTCTGTCTCGCCCGAGAATTCGGATCTTCAAGTTTGGTTTTTGCCATCCAGGAGGGCGACAGGATGCAGTTGCATGCCTCTGCAGCCGGAAGGGTGCTTCTCGCCTATGGGACTGAAGCGTTGCGGAAGCGGATTCTTTCAGTGAAACCGCTCGAAAGCTTCACACCCATGACGATGGTCGATCCTAAAAAAATAAAAGCGCTGCTTTCCAAAATCAAAAAGAAGGGTTACGACATCAACCGCGGGGAGACAGAACTGGAAGTTGCCGCCATTGCCGCTCCCATCTATAACCATGAGGGGGAGGTAGAAGCGGCCCTTGCCGTTGTCGGACCGGTGCAGCGCTTTGGCGAGGATCGTTTTGACGATATTCTGAGCAAGCTCCTTAACGCCACCAACCGGATTTCCTATCTGCTTGGCGCATCACCTGATTTATGAGACACAAAGCCCGCTTGTGTCCGTATCCGTGCAATAATTCAGCATATACTGTTTAGCAGTCTCAAGACAGCGCCGGGCATGCCCTTCATATCCCAATGCCTTGACCATTTTCGCATTGGGAAGCTCGAGCGAAAAGGGAATGTCGGGCAGGCGATCAAAGATCGCCGCAAAATCGATACACCCCTCCCCCAAATAAAGCCGCTCGTCGCGCGCGATATGGACCAGGCCCTCCCGGGTGGCTGGAATATCTTTTTTCGTGTCGCAGATATGCAGAAAATGAAACCATTCCGGCGGCAACGCTTCCAATTCCCCTAGTGCGACACTCGAAAAATGGAGATAGAGGGTATCGATCAAAATACCGCCATTGGGGCGATTGGCCCCACGGACGATGTCGGCGGCCGCCTGGAGATCGGTGAGGCGAGAAAAAGTGGGAAATTCCAAATCCACGGTCAAGCCAAACGGCCGGGCCAGATCACAGATCTCCGCGTAGCGCTCAACGACGAAGTCGCGATCGTTTGGGTCTGTGGTCCAGGCGCTGGAAATAACATGCTGCGCCCCCAGTTCGGCGGCCACTTCCATCGCCGGTTCGTATGCTTTCGGTTCTATATCGGCAAGTATGCGCGCCAGTTCGAAGTCAAGAAGCTTAACGCCGGTTTCATCGAGGGCGGCCTTCGTCTGCCGTATCATCGCCTTATCTTCCGGCGAACAGGTCCGTTCACCGGTCACCCCCATGGGGATAAGTCTCAGGCTAACAAAGTCATACCCCGCGCGCGCGGCGATATAAGTCATCTCCGCTGGTGTGCACCCGAGCACCGTCAGGTGGGCCAATGAAAAACGCTTTCCCATTGACTGCTTCTCCATAAACACTGAACTGTTTCTCTTGTCAGACCTTCTGCTACCTGTCTGACGCGGACGGATTAGGTCAAAAAGCTGAGTTTGAGCCAGGGAAACTACCAGGCCCTACCAGGGAGGGCGATGGGATAAACCGACAACTCCTCTGGCCCTTTCCCCTGCGGATCAGGTGCTCACGTGGGAGACCTGCTTGCCCGGGGAATAGATATCCAAAATGTTCCAATGGCCCGATGTAGGCACCGGGTTGTTGATCATGGCCACATCGATGACAACGGGTTTGTTCAGTTGAACGGCCTTCTCAAGCGCGGGCTTGAACTGCTCCACCGATTCGATCTTGACGCCCTCAATGCCATAGGCTCTCGCAATGGCGGCGTAGTCGGGTGAAGTGGAATTTCCATCCTTCTCGAAAACGGTGCCAAAGGTGGTCTGATAGTGCGCTTTCTCAAGGCCGGCGATGGTGCCAAACGCGTTGTTGTTCATGACCACCCAAACCACGCCGACATTGTCATGCAGGGCCGTCGCCAGAAGGGAGGGATTCTGACCGAAACCACCATCTCCGATCAGAGCCACCACCACACGGTCCGGCCTTGCGACCTTCGCCCCGATGGCCGCTGCCCCGCCAAACCCCATGGTGGCATACCCGCCGGGGATCAGAATGCTGCCGGGCGCATTGATGGGAAATTGCTGACCGACGCCGTTTTTATTCCAGCCCACATCGGTGGTGATGATTGCGTCTTGCGGCAGCACCGCGCGCACCTCGGCCAGGATCCGTTCGGGCATCATGGGGAAGGCGTCGCTGTGTTCCATCTCTAGATTGGTCTTCTTGAAAGCTTCGCGCTGGGCGGCAATCTCCTGGACCAGGGCCTCATTTTGGCGGCCTGCGGGGTAAAACGTCCTGGCGGCTCTGGTCAACTCCGAAAGGGCTTTTTTCAAATCGGCGATCACACCGATATCAACCGGGTAATTGCGTCCGATTTCACTGGGCTCTATATCGATCTGGATCAGCTTTGTCTTTTCCATATCGAAGGTGAATTCAGGATACCAGGAGCTGCAGTCCGCTTCCTTGAAACGGGTGCCGAGCCCCAGGATCACATCCGCCTCCCGGCAGGAGTCGTTGATGTACTGGGTTCCCCAGAAACCCGTCATCCCGAGGGTCAACGGATGCTCGTCCGGCAAGGCGCCTTTGCCCATCAGGCTGTAGGCCACCGGAATATGCATCTGTTCCACGAATAAACGCAGTTCCTGCGCCGCTTGGGCCAGGATGATACCGCCACCCGCATAGATAAGGGGTTTAGATGCAGCGGCGAGGCGTTTAACGATCTCTGCGGCTGTATCGCTATCCATGGCGGGTTTGCGCAAGGCGCGGGTGTTCTGCTTTACGGTGTCGAAGAGCGAAGTATCGATCTCTTTGGAGAAGATATCCATGGGCACATCCACCAGCACCGGTCCCGGTTGCCCGTTCTCGGCCAATTGGAAAGCCTTCTCAATAATCTCCGGAAAAAGCTCGGGGCGCTCCACCCGCCAGGTGCGCTTGACGAAGGGACGGTAGATTTCATGCTGGGCGCCGTCGGCATGCAGGTTGACTTCCTGGTGGGGGTGTTTGCCGTAGTAATGGCTGGGGACGTCGCCGGCAATGACCACCATGGGGATGCAGTCCAGCGCCGCATTGGCGACCCCGGTGGCCGCGTTGGTCATCCCGGGCCCCAGATGGCTCAGCACGACGGAGGCCTTGCCCGTCACGCGTGCGTATCCATCGGCCGCGTGAGCGGCGATCTGTTCGTGACGGACATTGATGAATTTGATGGCGCTCTTCTCTAAGGCGGACAGCACGGCGATATTCGTATGCCCGCAGAGGCCAAAAATATGCTTAACGCCACGATCCTCCAGATACTTGACCAATTGATGCGATACGAGATCTTTCATGCAAACCTCCGGTGATAGAATCGAGATCGTCGATTCGGGTTTCTCAAAATGGGTAAGCGGTATAAAAATGCTGGTTAAATCAGATTGCCATGGGCCAGTTCCACCGGTTTCCCACTGGCAGCGGAGGTCAGAACGGCCCGTATCGCCACAAGCGAGCGCATGGCGTCCTCTCCAGTGGTGCGGGGCCTTTCCCCGCCCTTAATGACCTCGCAGAAGTGTTCGCTCTGTCGAACGAGAGGGTCTTGCGTCATTACAGGGACAAATTCTGTTTCAACTGGGAGTTTTGCAGACATGTCAGTGTCCCGAGGCTTGTCTTCGGTGATGATAAGTGTCACCGAAGATAAGCCAGCGGCGATCCTCGCTTACAGGGTTTCCGAGTTGTAGAACTCACCGAAGAGCGCTTCTTCGGACGGTCGGTCTTCCTCTATCGGTCTCGCGACCCAGGTGTAGTTCAGGTAATGCTTCAGAGAGATGTTCTCGTTGGTCACGTTACCGGCCCAGACACCGCAGCCCATGCTGGATGTCATGGGCATGCCGTTGTTGAAGGCGCCGGCATTGGCTTTGGATTGCGGCTGGCGGACCATCATGCGGCTGACGGGGGCCGTCAGGGCCAACCGATGGATGTGCTCATCGTCGAAAGAGTAGATCCCGCAGGAGTGTCCCTTGCCCTGAACCGCGTAGATCTGCCTGACCATATCCAGGGCCATGTCGAAGCCGCTGAATTTGAAGATGGACAGGAGGGTGCCCAACTTCTCGGTGGAGAAGGGATGCGCCTGGCCGATCTTGTCCTCCTTGACGATGAAGAACTTCTTGTCCTCGGGAATCTTGAAACCGGCGATGTCTGCGATCTGGGCCGCTGGACAGGCGATGGTGTTGGAGGTCCGGTGTCCTGCGTCATCCCAATAGATGGCCTGGATTTTGGCCTTCTCCTCATCAGAGGCCAGATAGCCGCCCTCTTTTTGGAGCTGCACAAGAAAGCGGTCGTATATGCTCGCCTCCACCAGCAGGTTGCCGTCCGCGGAGCAGCCGGATCCAAAATCGGACATTTTACTGATGGCCGAATTTCTCGCCGCCTCCTCAATGTCAGCGGTTTCGTCGATCACCATGGTGGAGTTACCCTGGCCGGCCGCATAGGCGGGTTTGCCAGACATGTGGGCCGATTTGGCCATGGCAGGCCCCCCGGTGGCGATGGTCAGGTCACAGATCGCCATCAGCTCCTGGGCAAAGGGGATGCTCGGTTTTTCGGAACACACGAAGAGATCCTCGGGGAAGCCCACCTTTTTCAAGGCCGCCCGCATGACCTGAACTGTCTCGAAGGTGGTTTGTTTCGCCCTGGGGTGGGGGGAGAACACCACCGCGTTCCTGGCCTTCAGGGCATAGATGCCCATTCCGGGAGGCGTCAGGGTGGGGTTTGTCGTGGGCACCAAGCCAGCGACGACGCCCACGGGCTTGGCGTATTTAACGAGGCCTTTTTCGGGAATCTCCTCGACGATGCCCATGCTCTTCTGGCGTAGCGCGTCGCGCAAAATGCCCATAATCTTGAAGCGCTTGTTGGGACGTCCCGCCCGATCACCAAGTCCGCTTTCATCCACGCCCATCTGGGCAAGACGCGTGAAGGTCTTCTCGTTGGCCGCATACCACCCCACCGCCTGGATGGCCCGGTCGATGGTTTCCTGATCGTAATCGGCGATCACCGCCTGGGCAGCCCGGGCGCGTCGAAGCAACTCATGGGCATGCACTTTTTCTTCTTCTGTAATTGATCTCGCCACTTCGTCCTCCTTGTCCTCTATGCAATTGTGCCAAATATTAAAATCAAACATTGGCTGCACCGGGAATCGCCGGGCCCAGCCATCATCATGCCTTAGGCTTCCATCTGGTGAGGAGCGCGTAAAGCAGGTGTAAGGTGTCTATCGGGAATAACAGAGGTCGCTAAACGACCCTATATCCTATTTAACAGTATTTATTTCTATTGTTCAGGATATATGGACGCTTGATAGCTGTCAAGCCCTTTTTAACTCCGCATAACCCATTCGAAAAAAAGCGTCTGCATGCGACCAAGTCGATAGCCACCCGGCGAGAATCTGAAGGTGACACCCGTCGCTCAGTGATTGCCAAAAATCATAAGAGGGCCGTGCGTTGAAGGTTTGAAATTGCTGATTTTAGCTCCAGCCGTGACGTACACCATCGGACCGGTATGAATTATAAAATTTTACTTGACACTTGGACCGGCGCATGATTTTCTGCTTATTAGAATTCTTTCCTATTGAACAGTACATATCGGCGTCCTTCAATGAGATCTTACATTAATTAGACCTTTATCCAGTTATTGCTTGGAGGTGCCATGAAAGCGGCCGTGCTGCAGGACCACCGGGTTATCCAGGTGAAAGAGATCCAAATTCCTGAACCGTCAGCCGAAGAGGTCCTCATCAAGGTCGTCTTGGGAGGCATTTGCGGCTCCGACAATTCTATATATAATGGTAAGATATCCGCCCCGCTGCCGGTGGTGCCGGGACACGAGGCCATCGGCTCGATCGTCAAACTTGGTGATGGAGTGACCGGCCTCCACATTGGCCAAAAGGTAACGATCCAGCCGAACTTCTCCTGCAACGCTTGCACCCTGTGCAACTCCGGCCGTGGTAATATTTGCGCGTCCAAGATCCGCTTAGGCGTCGATATCGATGGGGTTTTCGCCGAGTACGTCAAGGTTCCTGCCAGATACGCCTGGCCGATACCGGAGAATCTAGACGACGAGGTGGCCGTCTTCACCGAGCCACTGGCCGTCTGCGTACACGCCATGAAGCGATTGGCGCCCAGAAAAGGCAACAAGGTCCTCATCTTCGGCGCCGGGGTCATGGGGCTGCTCTCCATTCAATTGGCTATGCACCGCGGTGCAGAGGTTACCGCCGTCGACCTGTCCCCAAAGCGGTTGGCCCTGGCGCGCCAACTCGGCGCGGTCGACACCATCGACGCCAATGCGCCCATCGATTCCTATTTCAATAAGTTCGACGTCATTTACGAAACCAGCGGCGCCAACATAGCCTTCGATCAGGCCATTCGCCTGTCCGCCCCTCGGGGGAAAATTGTCGTCTTAGGACTGCCCGGTAAAGAGAACCCGGTCTGCGTCGATCAAATCGTCAGAAAAGAGCTCCAGATCATCGGGTCGATAATCTATGCAGATGAATTTCCCGAAACCATCCGGCTCCTGCAAACGGGACGGCTCCAGACCGATCTGCTGACAACCAGTAAAATTGAGTTGGCGGATCTTGACAATGCTCTGAAAGAGTTCTCCGCTCCCGGGAGAGTAAAAACCCTTGTAAAAATCTGATCGTCGGTACGCATCGGATCGGTTGGAAATCACAGCCAAGATAGCGGATGAAACGTCCCCTGCAGTCCCGTGGCGCGCAAACCTGGCCAGCATCCACCCTTTGTGTTTTTTATTGACAAGGCTGGACACAACACGTATCCTGCTTAACGGAACACGGTTCTATTATAACGCCCTCCGCCCCGTTGGGTCGCAAAGGGTGGAGTTGCCCGTTTTTTAAGGATGTCATAGGCACCACGTTACTCAATTTGATATATTGGATTAACCAAACAGAGGGAGGCTGACATGTTCCGTTCAATCATGGTGTTGGGTATGGCTGGGTTAATCGCCGTCTTCTCGGCTACGGCAATCGCGGGAACGACGATCAAGCTGGGTCACGTGGACCCTGCAGATTGGCAGAGCTCAAAAAAAGGGGCCGCCGGGACCATTTTTAAAAATATCATTGAAGGGGAGACCGACATCTCGGTGGAGCTGTTCCCCGCCAAGGCCCTTGGCGACGAGAACAGCCTGGTCCAGCAGGTGATGGAGGGAACCACCCACATGGCCATCGTTTCAGGGGCCATGTCGACGGTCTGCAAGACGGCGGACGTCCTCAACATCCCCTATACTTTCGCATCGCCGACAATTGCCTGGGATGTGCTCGATGGCCCCTTCGGCCAGGAACTGGCCGAACATTGCCTGGAGAAGACGGGCCTCAGAACGTTGGCCTATGGGGAAACCGGTTTCCGGAACTTCACCAACAACAAGCGCGAAATCAAGACCCCTGCCGATATGAAAGGCCTTAAATTCCGGGTCCAGCCCATTCCCCTGTATGTGGAGATGGTCAACGGATTAGGCGGCGAACCCACCCCCATCGCCTGGTCTGAGCTTCCCAATGCCCTGGCAACGGGCGTTGTCGATGGACAGGAGAATCCGGTTGGCGTTATCTACAACAACAAGTTACACAAGCTGCAAAAATATATGGTCTTGGACGGTCACGTCTATGCCGCTGACTTCATCATCATCAACGATGAATTCTTCCAGTCGTTGTCGGCCAAGGACAAGGCGACCATTAAAAAGGCCGCCCGCATCGCCGGCAATATGGGACGCGCCATCCAGGAGTTCAACACTGCCGAGGGTGTGACCAAGGTCGCCGCCGAGGGGATGAAGGTCTACTCCCCCTCCGCCGAGGATCTGGCAAAGTTCAAGGAGCTGGCCCAGCCGGCCGTCAAGAAATGGTTGGCCGGGGAGTTGGGTAAAGACGCCGTGTGGATCGAAAAGCTAGAGGCGGCAGTAAAGGCGGCTACCAAATAACCATCTGTGAACGGCAACGACCGGAAGGCCCGCCGGCCTCCCGGTCAACGGCCGTTCGGCCCAGCATTCCCTATCCCGCTTCAACACCTTGAGGAGGGCAACCATGCAGCGCATGATCCAGCGCACTGTAGCCGTTTTTTCAAAATTTACCGCCAGTGGCGCATCGCTGTCCATGGCTGTACTTTTCCTGATCGTTTTCACCAATTCCATCCGCCGCTACACCCTGGGCAAATCCCTTCAATGGGGCGAGGAGCTGCCGGTTTTCATCGCCATTTATGGGGTCATGTTCGGGATGACCTGGGCCTACCTTCAGGATCGCCACATCCGCTTCACCATGCTGGTCGGATTTCTCTCGGAAAGATGGACCAGCAGACTTTATATCATCGTCGATCTCATCATGGTGGTCAACGGTATCCTCCTGACCTATTCCGGTTGGATGTTCGTGGTAAAACGGGGACGAATCGAGGCCTCCGGCATCATCAACCTTGCCAAAAGCCTTAGAGATTTCACCGGGTGGGAACAGATGATCGTGTTCGGGCAACACTACCCCTATCAGGCCGCAATGGTCGCCGGCGGTGTGATGCTGACCATCGCAGCGCTGCTGAAACTCTTACTGCGCTTGTCTGAACAGCCGGCGCCCGAATCCGAAGGAGAGTGATACCATGGTCTATGCCGTCTTGCTCATCTGCTTGCTCATCGGCGTACCGGTAGCCTTCTCCATCGTCGCGGCGCTCATGTATTTCATGGCTGTGGGGGAATTTCCCTATCATGTGCGGATCGTCGCCACTCAAATGTTTGGCGGCATGCGCTCCTATCCTCTGCTGGCCATCCCCCTGTTCATCCTCGCCGGCGATCTCATGAATGAATCGGGAATCACCAAGCGTATCATCGCCTTCACCAACGTCTTCGTGGGACGATTCCGGGCGGGCCTCGCCATGGTCAATATCTGGGCCTCGGTTATCTTCGCCGGGCTCTCCGGTTCCGCGGTGGCGGACACCTCCGCCATCGGGCGGGTCTTCATCCCCGAGATGGAGAAGCGGGGCTACCCTCGCGATTTCTCGGCGGCGATCACGGCAGCCTCCTCTGTCATTGGCCCCATTATCCCGCCCAGTATTCCGGTGATCATATACGCCCTCATCGTCACCGGCGTCTCTGTACCGGCCATGTTCCTGGGCGGCGTCATCCCGGGCGTTCTGCTGGCGATCTTTCTCTCCGTGTATGTGATGATTTTTGCCGGGGATTATGAAAAGGGGGAACCGGAGACCGGCGGCCAATCCAAGGGAGGCATTCTGCTCCAGGGCATCATACCGCTGTTTATGCCGGTCTTTGTGGTGGGAACCATTCTGATGGGTGTGGTCACACCCACCGAGGCAGCCAGTTTTGCCGTGGCCTACGCCCTGATCGTCGGCCTGTTCATGTTCAGAGAGCTCAAATGGAAGGATCTGCCACGGATATTCGGCAACTCCATGCGTGACAGCGCCGTCATCATGATCGTCATGGCCACCGTGGCGGCCGGAAACTGGCTGTTGACCTACAACCGTGTCCCCAACATGATTACCGACTTTACCCTGGAATTCATGACGACCAAATGGATGTTCCTGGTCTCTGCCATGATTCTCTTCCTGGTGGCCGGGCTGTTTCTGGAAGGCATCGCCGCCATGCTGGTGCTGGTTCCCATCCTGCACCCCATCGCTATCAGCATGGGGTTTGATCCCACCCATTTCGGCATTCTGGTGGTCTTTAACCTGATGATCGGGCTGATCACTCCCCCCATGGGCCTGTGCCTTTTCGTGGCGGATTCGGTGGCCAATGTCGGGTTGGGACGCCTCACCCGGCAGATCATCCCCCTATTTTTCGTGGAACTGCTGGTCCTAATTATTATTGCCTTTTTTCCGGAGACGGTTACCGGACTGCCACGCCTTTTCGGATTTTGAGCACAGCCTTGATGACGCACCTATTCTGAAAAGCGGTCCTCTATTTTCACCCGTTGGCAACACCGTTCGATGAATTCCGAAGCAAGGGTGCTCCGTCCATGAAAGATCTGGTGACAATAGCGATAGTCTGCAGTGGCTATGGCGACTATCTTTCCTCCGAGGAGGGGCGAAGAGTCGATTTTTGGGCCGCTCCCTTTGCGCCTGAATGCGCATATGGGCCGGTTCAGCTGCGCAACGCGTCCATTCCAGCGAACATCTCCTCGATGATGGGCTCGACGCCGGTCCACAGCTTGAAACCCAAAGCGCCCTGATGGACCAGCATCCCGTGCCCCTTTACAATGGCGCAGCCCCTCTGCTGTGCTGCAGTCAGCAGGCGGGTCATAAGCGGCATGTACACCAGGTCGGCCACAGCGAGTTCCTTGCGCAGCAGGGCCTCGTCGATGGGGATGTCATCAGCATGGGGTTGCATGCCCACGCTGGTGGCGTTGACCAGGATATCGCACTCAGCCAGCGCCTTCTCCATCTCGGCAGGGGTCCGGGGAATCGCCTCGGCGCAAGGCCGGATCTTGGCATTGATCTCGCCGGCAAGTGCCTCGGCCTTGGATGCCGTCCGATTGCAGAGGTAGATCATTGCGGCCCCGCGGGAGACCATGGTCATGGAGATGCCCCTGCTCGCGCCGCCGCAGCCGAGGATAAGGAGTTTCTTTTTTTCGATGGAGGTATTGAGGGTGGTTTCCAGATATTTGACGAAACCCTCGCCGTCCGTGTTGTACCCGATGCTGCGCCCCGCTTTGATACAGATGGTGTTGACCGCACCGATCACCTCGGCCAGGGGATCGAGCTCGTCCAGCAGATCCATGATGGCGATTTTATGAGGGATGGTCACGTTGAAGCCGGCCACGTTCATCTTTTTCAGACCGGAAAAGACGGTTTCCAAATCCTCGGCCGACACCTCCACCGGGAGATAGAGGTAATCCAGATCCAGTTTTTCGAACAAGCGGTTGTGCATGGCCGGTGACAGGGTATGCCCCAAAGGGTTTCCCAAAAGGACGACAAGTTTGGTACGTACTGTGTAGTTGCGCATGCAGACCTCCGAGAATCGATGAAAACCGTATGATCATAGAATGAAAAACGCCACGACCGCTTAAAAGGGCCCCGATTGCCGGGGCAGGCCAAGCGGTCCTCGGCTTCCTCCAGTGACGGTCCATGGTAAGCGGCGGAGCATTCAAAGCCAGGCCAACGATAGGGATAACGCCAGCATAAAGCCATATTTTAAATTTTTTTACAATTGTTCCCCAAAAAAGGTGACACCATGCCTAAAGCCCCAAGCCAAACGCCGATTCTGCTCGAAGATGAAGCCCTGCGGGACGGACTCCAGATGGAGGCGCGCATCTTTACTCTAGAAGAAAAGCTGAAGCTCTTTCAACTCCTCCAGAGAGCCGGCATCCCCAGAATTCAAGTGGGCTCATTTGTTCACCCCAAAATCGTTCCCCAGATGGCGGACACCGATGCCTTTATCCGTGCCATCGGCAAGCATGCGGAGACAGTGGTCTCCGCCCTTATCTTGAACGGCAAGGGCCTCGAACGGGCCCTGGACTGCGGCGTCCCCCACGTGAGCATGTCCGTGTCGGTGAGCGACACCCACAGTCGTAAAAACGCGCGCAAACCGGCTGCCGATGCCCTCGCAGCCATGGCCCACCTCATCGAGGGGGCGCTCACCTCCGAGATGGAGGTCCGCGCCGGTCTGCAGTGCGTCTTCGGGTGCGTCTACGAGGGGGCCATTTCACAGAAGGCGGTGTTGACCGCCGCAGAGACGCTGGCAAACACCGGTGTCAAGGAGATCAACCTGGCCGATACCACCGGGATGGCCACCCCGATGGCCATCCGCGAGATGGTGCGGCTCTTCGCCGATGAATTCCCCGAGATCCAGATATCGCTCCACCTCCACGACACCCGCGGGTTGGGCCTGGCCAACATGTTCGCAGGTTACGAGGCCGGCGTGCGCATTTTCGATGTGTGCACCGGCGGACTGGGCGGCTGCCCCTTCGTCAAAGGAGCCGCGGGCAACGTGCCCACCGAGGACGCCGTCAACATGTTCGAGGCCATGGGAATTTCAACGGGTATCGATTTGGCCGCTCTCGGCGAGGCGGTCTCTTTATTCGAAGCCGCCCTTGGACGCCAGTTGCCCGGCCGTATGAAGCGGGTGATGGAGTTCCAGCAAACTTGCGGTTGATCCTATCCATAGAGACCATGTAATAAGCTAGCCGGCTAACTTTATTCACGGCCTATCATCCACCGACAGGTTCGGCGCAAAGTCAGCAATAAATATGAAGGAGGAAGCAATGCGACTTACAAGCAAAAAGACCGTGGCGGTTAAGGGCCGCCTCATCGGCGGTGACGCCCCGCTGGTCTGCCTGCCCCTTGTGGCCAAGGATAGCGCGGCCCTTCTACAACAGGCCGAAGAGGTGCTGCCCCTGGCCCCCGATCTGCTGGAGTGGCGCATCGACGGCTTCGATCGGGTGGAAGAGATCGACGCCAGTCTCCAGGCGCTCACCGATCTTCAAGCCGCCATCGATCCCGTTCCGTTGATCTACACTTGCCGCATCGACGCCGAGGGCGGCATGCGCAGCATCGCCAGGGACACACGCCTGGAACTGATCACCGCCTCTATCCAGACAGGACTCCCGGACATTGTTGACATTGAGCTGTGCAACGACACGCCCTTTATCGAAACCATCCTAACCGCCGCCAACGCCCACGGTGTCAAAGTGATTCTCTCTTCCCACTATTTCGAGACGACGCCAGATGAGAAGACCATCCTCGAGCGGCTGGTGCGCGCCCAGGAGATGGGCGCCCACATTGCCAAGACGGCGGTGATGCCCAAGAACTACGCAGATGTGCTCGTGCTCCTCGGCGCCACCCTGAAGGCGAGAAGCGAAGCGCTTGAGATCCCCATCGTGACCATGTCCATGGGGGGCGAGGGAGTCGTCACCCGCCTGGCCGGCGGGCTTTTCGGCTCGGACATCACCTTTGCCATCGGTAAAAATGCGTCCGCTCCCGGACAGATCCCCATTGGGGAACTCCGCCAGGCCATGGCCGTCCTTTACGATTGACGGGCAATCCATCATCATTAAACGGTGATGATGGCCACATTGATCAGGAGGCAAGCATGTCAACGGACCCCCTAAGTAAACTCAAATGGCTGGGGCACGACGGTTTCCAGATAACGGCCGGTGAGATCACGGTGGTGGTCGACCCCTTCCAGGTGGAGACGCCGGGCCAGGCCGACATCATCCTCGTCACACACGCCCACTACGACCATTGTTCGCCCGAGGATATCGCCAAGTTTGTTGGCCCCTCGAGCGTCATCGTCACCGAGCCCGAGTCGGCCGCGAAGATCGCCGAGCAGAAGCTCTGCGAAGACGTTCGCATCGTCAAACCCGGCGATCACCTGACGGTGAAAGGTCTTCCCATCGAGGCGGTGGCCGCCTACAACACCGACAAGCGCTTCCATCCCAGGGAGAAGAACTGGCTGGGGTTCATCATCACCATCGAGGGTGAACGGATCTATCACGCCGGGGATACCGATCTTATCCCCGAAATGGGCGATATAGACGTGGATATCGCCCTTTTGCCCGTCTCCGGCACCTATGTCATGACCGCCCAAGAGGCGGTGGCCGCCGCCAAGCAGATCCATCCCAAAATCGCCGTACCGATGCACTACAACGCCATCGTGGGGTCGGATGCGGATGCCATGGCCTTTAAGGAAGGTCTGAGGGGAATTTGCGAGGTTGTCTTCCCCAACCGAGGTTAAACACACGCAGGAAAACGTGGATCTGAGAGGCGCTTGGCAAGGGTAAAAGATTGGCCCGAAGACCTATAACGCAGATCTCCTGAGCCGAATCACCATCCGACATCATTGCTTAGGCTTGCTTGGAATTGTCAACGCTTCCAGGGTTTCCGATATGGCCGCCAGGGGCACGCCGTCCGCCACAAAAACGTCTCCGATATCCCGGATTAGAATCACGCGCAGCCGCTCTCCCCTTCTCTTCTTGTCTCGCTGCATGGCTTTGAGGATGTTAGCCGGCGAAGCGATTATCGGGATTCTGCACGGCAGACCGGCATCGCTAAGGATTGTCTCGACTTTCTCTTGCAGGGCTGTCGGGCAATGCCCCTGGCGTGCGGACAGATTTGCGGCGGCCACCAACCCCATGGCCACGGCCTCACCATGGCTGAGCGCGTGATCGCTGGCATGTTCGATGGCGTGGGCAAAGGTGTGTCCCAGGTTGAGGACCGCGCGGCGGCCCTCCTCGAAGGGGTCCTCCTGAACAATCTGGATCTTCACCCGGATGGCCTGGGCCACCAGATCCTGGAGCACATCCAGGGGCGGTTGCTGGGGCCAGCTTTCCCACTTCCAACTGCCGTTTTTGATCTTCTCGAACAGGGCCCCGCCGCCGATGAGGCCGTGCTTGATCACCTCCGCCATGCCAGAGGCGAACTCCCGGGGAGAGAGGCTCTGGAGCGTCGCCACATCGGCGATGACGGCCTTGGGCTGTTTGAAAGCGCCGATGAGGTTCTTCCCCTGTGGCAGGTTGATGCCCACCTTCCCGCCGATGGAGGTATCGACCATCGCCAGGAGGCTGGTGGGGCAATGCACAAGGTCGACACCACGCATGTAAGTGGCGGCCACAAAGCCGGCCAGCCCGCTGATGACCGAACCGCCGAGGCCGATGATGGTGCCGCTGCGGTCAAAGCCCCGCTCCACGAGCTGCTCGCAGATATGCTGCACCGTTTCTAAGGTCTTGTGCTGCTGCCCGGGCGAAACCTGGATAAGGGTATCGACGGGGCCGCAGCTTTTGGCGTAGCGTGGTCCGATGTTGGTGTCGGTGACGATGGCCACCGGTCCGACGATGCCGCCCAGGTGGGTGACGAAGGGCAGGATGCCGCCGCCGACGATGAACTCGTAGCTGGTCATCGATGCCGTGATCGGCACGCGCAGATCTGGATTGGCCTGTAGAATACCCATGAGGTTTTTGCTCACCACATCCGGGGATTTGCGCGAGGTCATCATCTGGGGGAAGCGCCCATAATCCGCCTCGCGTTCCTGCATCAGGTCGACGATGCGCTTCATGGGATCCGACACCGCCAACAGCGGTCGCTCCATACCGCTATCCTGGGTCACCCGTTCGAGAATCTCTTCCGGCGTGGCCACCAGGCAGAACACCCGCCCCGTGCTGGTGAGGGCGGCGGCATTGGCAGGATCCAGCATCATCCGTCCGCCGGTGGATATCACCACGCCCTGCCTGGCGGCGAGTTCACGGGCAAGACCCGCTTCCATGTCGCGGAAGGCGGCTTCGCCCATCGCTTCGAAAATCTCCGGAATGGTCTTGCCCGTTCGTTCCTGGATCAACACATCCGTGTCGACGAAGGCGTAGTCCAATTGTTGTGCCAGCAGCTTGCCGACGGTGGTTTTCCCCGTCCCCATGAAGCCCGTTAAAACGATATTGTCCTTTTTCATCATATCCAAACCAGTAAAACTGTCTTTCAATTCTAACGCTGTATTCGTGCTCATCCAGCTAATGATCACGGGTCTATCGCTGAGTTTTAACTGGGTTCGCACCATACATGAAACCCGCTGCTTTAACAATCTGCTCGATTGGGCAAAAAAGCCCGATGGTAATAATTTGGACGGAAAGAACTTGATCGTTAGAACCCCCACCCCTTATTGTGATGTCTGAAGGCGTGTCAACAATCGGGTCCACTATGGTTTAAGTGGAATCCATCTCTTAGTGGGCAAGATTCCATCGATTTGCAAGACGCTACCGATCTGCTGAAATGACAAAGCCGAAAAAGGAGCACGACCATTGAGCTTTGACGACACCATAAAAACGATGGCCGAAAAATTCTATCAAGTTTACCGTGAAATGACGGGCAAAAGCGCTCAGGGGGTCGATATTCAAAGAATGGTGCCCCCCTATTCTTTAGCCCGTTATAATCCGGCCATCACCATCCCATATCTAATTAAAGAGGAGGGGTTAGAAGGACGCTTTGTCCTGGTTTTCAATGCTGAGGCCACGGCGGTCGAGCTGGCTGCGTCCATTGGCCAACATGCGGGCATGCCGGCTGTGGATCAGATGGGTGAGACGGCGACTGGTATCATTTTCGAATTCATGAACACCGTAGCAGGGAAGGTGACGACCGAGTGGGAGACCATCGGCAGGAAGGCTGACTTTTTCACGCCCAAGCAGATAAGCGAATTCAGCCTGCAGGATGAAAGCAAGGATGCCGCCATCCACCTGGTGAGTTTGATCCTGACCCAGGAGGCGTCCATATCGCTTCTCAACATTCTGGTGGAAAAAGCGAATACGGTCCTGAAGGGCAAGAAGGTCCTGGTCGTAGATGACTCCAAGATGATCCGCTACCTGCTGACCACGGAGTTTGAAAAGCAGGGCTGCCGGGTCAGTGAAGCCGAGAACGGCCTCGACGGATTCATCCGCAATCAGGTGGATCAGCCCGACCTCATCATCATGGATTTGGTCATGCCCAAGATGGGCGGGCTCGAAGCGATCGCCAGGATCAGGGAGATGAGCCCCGCCGTCCACATTATCGTACTGACCTCCACCTCCAAAAAAGAGGAGGTCAAGGCCGCGGCAGCCCACAAGGTCAAAGGTTACGCCATGAAACCGATCCAGATGGATCAGCTCATGGAACTGGCCCGGAGCTGTTTTTAATGAAGCGTGGGTGAATACGCGGTATGCCGTTAGGCCAACCCAAGCTCTTTACGCAATGCCTCGAAACTGGCCTTGGCATGCCTAGAGAAAGCGTGGAAATCCTTTAAGTCCTCACAGGGTTGTTCCTCACAGTGGGCGCAATTGGCCAGGCCTTTTTCCGAGCAGCATTTCCGGATTTTGCAGGTCTGGCAATAACCGATCAGCTTGCCGCCGTCGGCAAGGCAGCCATCACAATTGATATCTTCCGGTTTCAGGTCGAATCCGTAGGTCTTGTGATAAAAAGCGGCCGTCTTCGCCCGGGCGACGTCATCATCATTCTGGGTGGCGATGAAGGTGGGGCAATCCGTGCATACCAAGCCGCAATAGGCCGTCATCTTAGACATTGTGTAACCTCCCTTAGAGATGATCATTACTTTGATTGATTCGTTTCCCATCCGGCCATGGTTTTCCTTTTTATGACTTCGCCGGCTGCTGAGAAAGCAGCTTAAAGCGCTCAGAAGCCACCAGATTGCGCAGATTGCCGACGAATCCCGCTGGCGTCTCAAGGCCCGGATGACTTTTGAATAAAACACTGATGCGTTGGAGCTTGTCCAATTCCCTCAGATTGTCCATGACGGCTGGGTCATGACGCACATAACAGGGATGGTTGACGAAGCGGAACGCTTTGTGGGTCATCCGTCCGCTGTGAAGCGCATGATCCGTCTGTCGGGCGCAGAGGCAGGGGTTTTCGGGCTTGATCAAAGCGCAATGGGTCAATAGGAAGGTTTGAACGCGCTTTTTGGCGCGCTGGAGGCGTTTCCTGAAGGCCGCCGGCCGGATCTGCAGAATTTCTGCGCCCTCTTTGCCGGACACATCGAAGACAGCCCCGAGGATGTATGCGAGGCGGTGGCCGCGATCCAATCCCAGTAGGACCATCTGCAGGCAGGCGATCCGAAACTCTTCGACGATCAATTCCTGCATGGGTTCCGCCTCCAATTCCCGCCATGGTTCCGGCCAGTCGGAGACGATAAAACCCGCCATCTCATCAAAGGTCATAGACGCCCGCCCTCTTTTACGGCGAAATGACAAAAGATGGTTGGACGCGACCTTCAGGGCCCAGGCCTGAAAGGCGCCGCTGCCCCGAAAAGAATCCAGCCGCGTAATGATTTTGATGAGGATCTCCTGAGCGGCGTCCTCCGCATCCTGAGGGTGATAGAGCATACGCAGTGAGATGCCGTAGATACGGTCCTGCAGCCGGATGACCAAGGCTTCAAGGGCGCTCTTGTCGCCCGCCCGGGCCTGCTGGACGAGGGGATACAATGGATCGGTCACCGGAATCACCTCCGTTTTGAGTGTCTACAATCTATCTAGTATAGACCCTTTTTAACAACTCATTGTGACCCAAAAACCGGCAGTATTAAAATCTTTAGGTGTTAAGGTATCCGGCCCCTGTCAGGTGAGAAGGAAGCAGCCTTTTTTGACAACGCTTTCAGAAAAAGGTGTTTATACCGGATCCAGATGATGAGGGTAAGCGCCCCCATAGAGGCGCCCAAGCCCCCCAGGACCGTTATCTTATCTGGCCAGTCAAAGGAGATGCCCCCCATGCTCAAGGCGCCAATGGTCATGTAGGTAAAGGTGATCAGGGCCGAGGCAGCACCCACATCCGCCTCCACTTGTTCCAGCAGGAGGTTGTTGCTGGGGGGGCGGGAAAGACCGAAGCAGAAGCAGAGGCACCACATGGGCAGCGCCAGGCTCCAGGGGCTGTTATGGGGCAGGAGGACCAACGCCCCTCCCGACAGGGTGGCGCCGGCGAAAGCCGTCGTCATCAGGGCAGCGGACGA
Source organism: Desulfobacteraceae bacterium (assembly GCA_050291585.1). GTDB lineage: Bacteria > Desulfobacterota > Desulfobacteria > Desulfobacterales > Desulfosarcinaceae > JASJCL01. The sequence continues at coordinate 543 of JBNKKA010000068.1, read as the reverse complement.
GAAAAAGCGAGATAGTCTCGCAAAGGCGATGGGACCGCACATGATGGCGATGGCATTGAAACCGAAGAGATAGCCGAACTGGCGCTCATCCAGGCCGAAACGCCCCATATAGATATCCGTGGCGGCGGCGATGAAGGCGAAGATGGGCAGGACCAGCAAAGATAGAGTGAAAAGGAGGCCGACAAAACGTCCGTTGCGAAACAGGCGCAGGTAGGCCAGTGCGGCGCCGGAGAGCGATACCGGCTGAAAACGCTTCAGGGATTCGGTCATGCGCAGCACGCCCCCCCAGGCGATGGCGCCCAGGATCGCCTGAATCACAAAGACCCAGCGCCAGCTCACGGCGCTGATGATCCAACCGCCGATGACGGGCCCCAGCATGGGGGCCAGGGACATGATCACGGCGATATGGGCCATGATGCGTTCCCGCTCACTGGCTTCGAAAAGGTCTTTGCACATGGCCAGGCTCAGGGCCGTGGCCGCCGCCGCTCCAGATGCTTGTAAAACACGCGCTGCGATGAGGGCGAGCACACCGTTAGAAATGGC
>JBNKKA010000067.1:0-21140 GCA_050291585.1 Desulfobacteraceae bacterium | reverse complement strand
CCATCGGGTAGGAATTTCACGTTAACGGTATCGACACCGGGGACCCCTTTCCAGTACTTTTCATGTTTCGCCAGGGTCAAGCCCTTGTCGGGCGCGAAGCTGACCACCTTGAACGGTCCGGTACAGATGGGTTTGACCTTGAACCCCTCGGGATCCTTCGCCGCCGCCTCGGTATCTACGATGATATAGACGGGATCGGCCAGAATGTTGGTCAAGATGGAGTAGGGTTTGGTGGTCTTGATGGTCAGCTTATTTCCGTCGGCAGTGATGCTCTCCAGGGGAAACTGCATATCCTTGCGGTCGGTGATGCTGTGCGTCCTCTCGATGGAGGCCTTGCAGGCAGCCGCATCGACCAAGCGACCGTTGTGAAAGCGAACCCCCTCTCTGATCTTGAAAACGGTGGTCTTGGGATCGACCTGCTGCCAAGACTCGGCGATCACGGGCTTGATCTTGAGGTTCTCGTCGATTTGGGCCAGGTTTTCTCCAATGCCACAGCGAGCCACCGTCCAGCTATTCCATCCCGTGGTGGTATCAATATTCTCGTCCAGCCAGAACAGGGCGATATTCAAGTTTTTTTCCCCGGCAAAAGCCAGAGCGCCCACCAACAGCAAGGAAGCAATCATTGTCAGGCCGACTAACTTGCGCATCTCAGTTCTCCTTGATCGTCTTTGATAAAAAATGTTTGGTTTTCATTCGCCTATTCCTGCTTGGGGTCCAAATAATCTCTCACCGTATCTCCAAGCAGGTTGAACACAACAACGATGGTAAAAATGGCCAACCCGGGGTAAAGCAGCAACCAGGGGGCGGTTTGCATGTATTCCCTGCCTTCGCTGAGCATATTGCCCAATTCCGGTGTGGGAGGCTGTACGCCCAGACCTAAAAATGAAAGGCCGGCGAGGGCCAGCATCATGTTGCCAATATCCAGTGCCAGTTGAACGATAAGAGGCGAGATGATATTTGGGAAAAGATATTGTGTAACCAACTTGAATTTTCCGGCGCCAGCCATTTTACCGGCATCCATATACTCTTTGGCAGCCGCTCCGATGACAAGTATCCGGGTCAATTTGGCGTATTTGGTCCACCAGATGATGGAAAGGGCGAGGATGGTGTTGAACATCCCGGGTCCGAGCATTCCCGCCACGGCAATGGCAAAGACGATGTCTGGGAAGGCCAACACCATGTCTGCGACACGCATGATGGTGGTATCCACAAGTCCTCGGACAATTCCTGAGATGGTTCCGATGATAATGCCAAGGATAAATATCAACCCCAACATCAGAAAGGTTGTACCCAGGGAGACCCGCCCTCCGGTGAGCATCCGGGAGAGGATGCATCGACCGACATGATCGGTTCCCAATGGGTATTGCGCTGAAGGCTCCTGGAGGATGTTGAGAAAGTCCGTTGCCAAGGGGTCATTGGGGGCAAGCCAGGGGCCGATCAAGGAAAGCACCACCAGAGAGGCGGCAAGAAACAGCATCACCACGAACCGGATGGTGTTTCCATTGCGCCTGATGCCCTGGCCAGCTTTCCATTTAAACAGGGTTTGTATGGCCGCCATCTTTGCGGTTATCATTAGTTCTCCCCACCCTTTTCCCGAGACCTGGGATTTATCAATTCTGTAATCAGGTCGACCAGGAAGCTTATACCCACATAGATTATGGCCATGAGGATGACGTAAGCCTGCAACAGGGGGTAATCCCTTTGGAAAATTGCGTCCAGAGCCATTCTGCCCAATCCGGGCCATGAAAAGATACTTTCGACAATTACGGTACCGCCCATGAGCAAGGCAATCGACAAGCCGAAAAGGGTGAGCAGACCTGCCATCGCATTGGGTAAGACGTGACCGAGAATAATGCTATGTTCCCGGATCCCCCTGGCCCTGGCTCCGATGACATAATCGCTGGATATCTCTTCCAGCAGAGCGGCCCTGATCTGTCTGATGTAGCGGCCGATAAGGGGAATCGCAAGGGTCAAACCAGGAAGGATGACGCTCGAAGGGGCATACGGGTCGGTAATCTTGAACCAACTGAGCTTAACCACGAAGATGTAGATCAGGATGAGGCCCAACCAGAAATCCGGGATGGAGATGCCGCAAAAAGAGGCCCCGCGTATGAGAAAGTCGGGCAAGTGGTTTCGGTATAGGGCCGAGAGAACACCAAAAATCAGAGAGAAAACCGCCAGGAAGAGCATGGCTGTAAGCGCCAGCTTTAAGGTCATGGGAATCTTGCGTTTTAGGACGTCGGACACCGGACCGTTGGTGATGTAAGAGGTTCCCAGGTCGCCAGTAACAATTTTACCGAGCCAGTGGCCATACTGGACGATGAAAGGGGCATCCAGGCCCATTTTTTTCCGTGCCTCGGCCAGCGCCTCTTCGGTGGGGATCATGCCGCGGGATGAAAACATCATCTCTGCCGGGTCACCAGGGGTCAAATAGGTTAGAGAAAAAGTCAAAAAGGAGGCGCCGAGGACGACCAACAGCACTTGGGGGACTCTTGACAGCAGGTAGTGACGCATCATACCGCTCCCTGTTTCTCTAAAATTGTGACCACAGCATGATTCGAAAACCATTTTTTCTGGTTCAAGAGCGCGAGGGTTACAGCGTCGGATCGGCCCCGATTCTATGGGAATCCCCTCTCAAGTCCTCACGGGCGTCTGAATTTAGAAATAGCTGGTTTCCGAGTATTTTGTGGATTTATTTATGTATACATTAAAGGATTCTTAGTGTCAAGCGATTTTTTTATCCCTTCGAAAACAGAAGGCCACGCGTTTAAACGAGGTTGCCCCACATCGAGGCCACCACCTCAATTTTGTTAATTATTATATACCTTATCTACGTCATACTGGCTGCCGGCAGAGCGGCTGGAGAAGATGCCGCAACCGGGCAAATTCTCCATGCGGCAAGTGTCTAAAATCATATCCAGAGTCGCCTAATGAATTGACTCCGAGCTCGGCTGGGCGGAACCACCGTTATTGGCGCTTGCGAATGAGATTGGAAGGACCTGCTCCGGTAGGATTTGCGGCTTACTATAGGCTTAATAACGGGTGCGTTCCATCGTGTGCCCATAGGCCACGCTGACACAGATGGTAGGCTTGACAATTCTTCCGTTGGTATAAGACTTCACAAAATCAGAATAAATCCGCCTCTAAGATACCAAGTATTTCTCAAGCAAGCTTCAGCTATTCGCGCTTTACAGTGAGCACTGGGCAGGGGGCATTAATGATAATATACTGTGCATTGGAACCAAATATCACTTTGCCTACCATTGATCTTCTTCTGAGGCCCAGAACAACCAAATCTGCATTTGATTGCTCGGCAAAATTCACAATCTGCTCACCAGCCTGTATCGTATCAATTAATAAATGGACGGTGAATTTAATAGCAGAACCTTCAAAAAGCTGCACCACATGGGCTTCAAGCTCTTCCTCAAATTCTTGAATCTGCTTTTGTACCAACGGTTTATCCCGGCTAATGGCCCAAACCACGTCAATCTCCGCCTGCCATTTGGCGGCATGATCTTGTGCCAACTCAATTGCGGCTATACCCCTTGGCTTATTGTCGTAGCATACAAGAATTCTCATGGATATCCGTCTCTTTGTTAATTGGTGTTATAAAAACAATAACGACAAGCGAGCAATTCTTTTTTAGGTTATCAACAACGGAATATGTCAGTCAATGAGAATGAGACATCGTTTCGAATCCATCAAGATCGTGTGTCCGACCAGATAGCTTTCTTTGCAGTGTCCAACCAGAATAGGTATAATATCCGCTGGAAAGTGCTAAGTTGTCGTTGTCACTTAACGCAAAAAAAAGTAGCGGTGATGTCATGGCACTCAAATTAGATCTCGTGGGAAAATCGATTGAAGCGGTCCCCTTCAACTATGACTGCGATGCGGTGATTCAATATGCCCTGGGTATCGGCGTCGGGACAGATGGCGAGGATCTCGACTTTGTCTATGAAAAGCGCCTGAAAGTCTTCCCCACCTTTGCCACAATCCCCTTCATGCGCATCTTTATGGAGGACCTCCTTCCCAAAGCCAATATCGACCTCCTCAGTCTGCTGCACGCCGAGCACCGGGTTATTTTTCAAAAACCCATCCCCAATGAGGGCACGATATTCACCACTCTGGTTTGGGAAGCGGTCTATGACAAGGGTGACAAGGGCGCATTGCTTCGGCTCAGGAGTCTCACCAGGGACGCCGGAGGTGAGCTGTTGTTTGAAAACCAGGCGCTGTTTATTGACCGTAGCGCAGGCAATTTCGGTGGGAATCGGGGGCCCAAAACCCAATGGCTCGCGGCCTCGGACGAGTGCAAACCCGCCTTTCGTACGGCGCTGGATACGGCCGCGCATCAGGCCGCCCTATTCCGACTGAGCGGTGATAAGAACCCGCTGCACATCGACCCGAGTTTTGCACAGCAAGCCGGTTTTGCCCGGCCCATTCTGCATGGACTTTGCAGCTTTGGGGTTGCCTGTCGGGTAGTTCTGAATAAGCTTTGCGGCAACGACCCAAATCGTTTGAAAAGCTTTGGGGCGCGGTTTGTCAATGTGGTCTATCCTGGCGACACCCTGAGCACCGAAGCGTGGCATAGCAATCCACCGGGCACCTATCTCTGGCGCATCACCAACCAGCATGGTAAAATTGTCTTGGGCAACGGAGTCGTTGAGATCCTGCCGTCAAGCGATTGAGTTGCGCCAAGATTCAAGCGACCACGCGATATGCCCCACTCACGAAGCCATTTTTTATGGCAAGGCCCTGCTTGCTTTTGAGCGAGATACCCAAAAAAGCCTTTTCTTCCTCTTCCCCCCTAAACGCCACTGTTGCGCACCCAGTAGACAATGCTGTTGACCAGGTAGTAAATACCTCCCAGTTCAAAGAGGAAGCAGAGTCCATAATACCATAACCGTCGGATGAGGGGTGTGGGAAGGATGGCGGCGATGCTGACCCCCGCCAGACAACCCAGGGAGATGAAGGTGTAGAAATACCCCTTGGCCACCAAACCCGTGAGAAAAAAAAGGCTGATATTCAGGACGACCAGAAGGTTGTTCAATCGGGTGAGGTTGGCCCAGAAGATGGCGTGGTCTAAGGTGAAAAATCGTTCCCAGTTCGTGTAGGCATGTTTCAGCATAGGCCCTCCTTTAGAGTATCGGCGTCGCGACTTGCGGCAGCGAATTTGAGCATCTGCTAATCGGTCGCCGATCTGGATAAATCCTTACGGATCAATCCAGAACGCATAAAAGTGGGGCCCGGCTGTAAGGAATCTCAGATTCGGGCGACGAAGGGGGTAAGTGGGAGGCTTTGTCATTGATGACGCATCACACCGGTTGGCGGAATGAGCTTTCCACAACTCACCGATCTCAACGCGTTCGCCAGCTCCGTCCGGCGAACGGCACCTTGCAACGGAGGGCATCATGAATATCAGAAAAACTATCCCTGTCGGCATCACCTTGATCATTGCACTCTTTGCGGTTTCCCTGGCCTGGTCGGCCGGACACGACCGCCTTATCAATCTGGAACCCACCAAAGCCCACCCCGCGGCCAGCGGCAGTGCCCTCATTGACGACCAGCATGTGAGTGTTCAGGCCCGCGGTCTCAAGCCCAACGCCGTCTATACGGTCTGGTTTGTCAACACCAAACCCAAGAAGCACGAGACCGGCGCCGGTCAACCACCCTACATGTTCAAGACCGACGCCTGGGGCAACGGCAGCTACAGCTCGGCCCTCAACGAAACACCCCTCGATAAGTGGGCCATGGTGATGATTGTCCAGCACCCCAACGGCGATCCCAAAGATATGAAGAACATGGTTGGTGCCCTTAAAGCCATGCTATAATTACGAAGCGGCATCCTCCCCCGGCTGGCTCGGGGGACGATGCCGCGCCAACCACCGGCACGCTGTAAACGTATCAGTGAAGGATGAGACCATGAAAAAAAACACCCCGAAACTCTTCCTGATCACCGTCATCGTCATCCTGGCCGTGCTCTTCTTTGCCCTGGACCTGGGGCAATATTTCACCCTCGAGAATCTCAAGGGCCACCAGGAGGACCTGAACGCCTACTACCTCGATCACAAACTCGTCATGATCTCGACCTATTTCTTGGCCTACGTCACCGTTGCGGCCCTCTCCCTGCCCGGAGCCGCCGTGATGACCCTTGCCGGCGGCGCCCTCTTCGGTGTGGGCCTTGGCTTCGTGCTGGTCAGCTTCGCCTCCACCATTGGGGCAACATTGGCCTTTCTGGTGGCCCGCTTTCTCCTGCGCGACACGGTCGAGAACAAGTTTGGTGACAAGCTGGCGGCCATCAACGAAGGGATTCGCAAGGATGGCGCCTTCTACCTGTTTACCCTGCGCCTAGTCCCTATCTTCCCCTTTTTTATTATTAATCTTGTGATGGGTTTGACCTCCCTGCGAGCCTCGGTGTTCTACCTTATCAGCCAGGTGGGCATGCTGCCGGGTACGCTGGTTTTCGTCAACGCCGGTACGCAGTTGGCGCGCATCGACAGCCTCCAGGGGATTTTATCGCCGAGCCTGATCTTCAGCTTCGCCCTCCTTGGCATCTTCCCCTTGATCGCAAAAAAAATAGTGGCCCTGGTCAAAAGCCGGCGCGTTTACGCTAAGTGGCCCAGACCCGATCACTATGACTACAATATGATCGTCATCGGTGGCGGCTCCGCCGGCCTGGTTGCCGCCTATATTGGCTCAGCGGTCAAGGCCAAGGTGGCCCTAGTGGAAAAGCATAAAATGGGGGGCGACTGCCTCAACACCGGCTGTGTGCCCAGCAAGGCCTTGATCCGCTCGGCCAAGATGCTGGCTTATGCCGGTCGGGCAAAGACATTTGGTTTTGAGAAGGCGGAGATCGACTTTGATTTTGGAACCGTGATGGCGCGCGTCCAGGGGGTCGTCCAGACGGTGGCGCCCCACGACAGCGTGGAGCGCTACACCAAATTGGGGGTCGAGGTCTTCGAGGGCGAGGCGCGCGTCATCTCACCCTTCACCGTGGCGGTGGACGGCCGTGAACTGACCACCCGCAACATTATCGTGACCACCGGGGCGCGCCCTTTCATACCCCCCATTCCCGGACTGGACAAGGTCGACTACCTGACCTCGGACACAATCTGGTCCCTACGCGAGCTGCCCCGACGCCTGGTGGTGTTGGGGGGTGGCCCCATCGGTAGCGAACTGACCCAGACTTTCACCCGCCTGGGGGCCCAGGTGACCCAGGTGGAGATGATGGACCGCATACTGGGCCGTGAGGATCCGGATGTGTCGGAGATGGTGCGCTCGCGTTTTGAAGCGGAGGGGGTTCAGACGCTCACCGGTCACAAGGCCAAGGAGGTGCGCAGTGAGGACGGCCACAAGGTACTGGTCTGCGAAGGGCCTTCTGGAGCGGTGGAGGTCGAGTTCGACGCCATCCTCGTCGCTCTCGGCCGGGCGGCCAATGCTAAAGGCTTTGGCTTGGAAGAACTGGGGGTGGAGCTCAACCCCAACGGCACCGTCGCCGCCAACGGCCTCCTGCAGACCAACTTCCCCAACATCTACGCCAGCGGCGACGTGGCCGGCCCCTATCAGTTTACTCACACGGCCGCCCACCAGTCCTGGTACGCCGCCGTTAACGCCCTCTTCGGGCGTTTCAAAACCTTCAAGGTGGACTACCGCGTCATCCCCTGGGCCACCTTCACCGACCCGGAAGTGGCCCGGGTGGGCCTCAACCAGGCGGAAGCGGAAGAGAAAGGCATCCCCCATGAGGTTACCACCTACGGCATCGACGACCTGGACCGCGCCATCGCCGACAGTGAGGCCCACGGCCTGGTGCGGGTGCTCACCAAGCCCGGTTCGGACAAGATCCTGGGGGTCACCATCGTGGGGGCCCACGCCGGCGACCTCATCAGTGAATTCGTGTTGGCCATGAAACACAACCTGGGCCTCAACAAGATCTTGGGCACCATCCACATCTACCCCACCCTGGCTGAGGCCAACAAGTATGCGGCCGGTATGTGGAAGAAAGCCCACGCCCCCCAGGGGTTGCTGCGCTGGGTCGGGCGTTATCATGCGTGGATGAGGAGCTAAATAGATGGTGGACCTTCAATTGAATCTTGAATCATCAAGACAATCTGCTACCGTAGAATATCGTTTCACGAATCTGATTCAAGGCATGAAGGGACGAAAGCCGCCTATGGATACCGCACCGGAGTTGGACGCAGAAAGTTGGGTGGATGCCTATGGCGACGCGCTGTATCGCTTTGCTCTGCAGCGCGTCAGGCAGGCCGAGGTGGCCGAGGATCTGGTGCAGGAGACCTTTCTGGCCGCCTTCCAGGCCAAGGAACGCTTCAAGGGGCAGTCAACGGAGAAGACCTGGCTCTTCTCCATCCTCAAACACAAGCTCATCGACCACTATCGCAAGCAGAAGACCCGCAGCGGCAGTGAGCTGCTCACGGCAGACGAGGATGCCGTGGACCGGATGTTCAAAGCCGACGGCCACTGGCAAGAGCCTCCCACGCACTGGCAAAGCGATCCCGGTAAAGCCAACGAAGTAAAGGTGTTTCTGGACAGCTTCTATCGCTGTATGGGGGATCTGCCGCCGCGCAACGCAGAGGTTTTCGCCTACCGCGAAATCGACGGCATGAGCACCGCCGATATCTGCGCGCGTCTGGGAATCACCGCCTCGAACTGCTGGGTGATCCTCTATCGCGCGCGCATGCTTTTGCGCAAATGCCTGGAAGGAACCGGAATCCGCAATCCGGTGGAAGCGAGGGCCACATGAGACACTGGATGTTCCGCTGCGACGAGGTCTCCCAAAAAATTTCGCGGGGTATGGATGCCCCCCAGTCCCTGGGCACGCGCCTGGCCATCCGCTTCCACCTGTGGATGTGCGGCCACTGCAGCCACGCCCACCGGCAGCTGCACCTTCTGCGCAAGATCAGCCGTCAAGAGAACGAGGAAGATTGCACCCCCGACCTTCCCGTCAATCTCTCCCCTGCGGCCCGTCAACGGATCAAAGAGAAGTTGCGCGCCTGCAAATGATCTTGACCCCATACAGAGAAGGATGGGGCCTCTCCAGACGGCTAAAAATAGTAGCTTAACCAGAGATATATCTGATCCGCTGGTATTTGGCGAAGGCGAGAACCCAGCGTATCGACATCGTAACCGCCAAACTCGCTGCCCTGGCCGCCCCAGTGCCATTGACCGCCGAGGATGGCCTGCCAATTTTCGTGAATATCCCAAAGCAGTTGGGGCTGTACCAGACCCGAGGGATCACAGAGGTTGACGATGGCCGTCGTGTGCAGCTGGATCAGGGGATGCAGCTCCACCTGCAGCTGACCGGCAAAGTAATAGCGCCCCAGGGTGAAGATCTCGCCGCGGGCCTGCCTTGCGGTGAGGGCAGTGTCGCCGAGGGTTTGCCCGTAGTTTCCGGTGGCCCCCAGCTGGTTGTAGTAGACCTCCACCAGTCCATAGATATTCTTGCCCGCCCATATCCAGGCGTAATCTATATTAGCCACCACCTGGAAGAAGTCATCCGTATCCTTTTCACCGCCCTCGGCCATGTGTGTGTATGTGGCGTTCATCCGCCAGAGGGCGTCCCCAAGGTAGCCGCTGCCCCCCAGGCCGAAAACCCCATCCTCATAATGACGCGCCGCCATGAGGTCCATTTCGAAGGCGCCCACCGGGGCGTGAATCTTGAGGGCGTATGAGGCTTGGTCTTCACTCAGATCACCGCTCTCGGGATCCCGCCGCGGGAGGTAGAGCAGTTCCCCGTCGGCAGCCCCCAAAGGTAGCTGCAGATGGGCCATATCGTCACCGATCTTGTAATCCCGCTGCACGGCCGTGGGGGCGAAGGGGTTGAAGAGGTCCATGGGGTTGAAGATCCTGCCGTCCCCCCAGGTGAGCGCCTGGCGTCCCAGACGCAAGGCGCCCCAGTCCGGGGTGTAGCTCAGGTTGAGGCGATCCAGCCGGTGGTAGGCCAAGTGACGCGCGTCATCACTGAGGATGCCGGTGAGATCGAAGAGACGTCGCCGATCGTCTATCCCCTGGCCGGCAAGCAGGTCATCTGAAAAACCGCCGGCAGTTTCAGCCAGGGCACTCGTGTTTTCCCGGCTGTCCCCTCCCAGGGCCACCAGCTCGTAGTGGGTTTCAAGGGCCCAGCGTGCGCCCATCTGGAGCTGGTTCTTGAGCCGCAGCTCCACCTGGCCGTCCAGATATGGATCGCGGTCGAGATTGCGTTGAACGGCGTCTGGATCGAGGAAGGCGGCTGTTCCGATGGTCCGTAAGTGGCCTCCCCAGGTGGTTTGCAGTCGAGGCCCCCATCCATTCTGCAACCCCGTTGCTCGGATAGAATTTGGCAGGCCGACAATGAAAATCAGTGCCAAAACAGGGTAAAACTTCCGCCGTCGAGGGATTAAGCTTATCTTCATCGTAAGCACATTAGCATCAATTACGCGCGGATTCCTTGTGCATATCCCCACTGATGCGCCCATCGCGGATCTGAACGATACGGCGGGCGTAGGCCATCACCATCTCGTCGTGGGTGGAGAAGATGAAGGTCACCTGACGCTCGCGGTTCATCTGACGCATGAGGGTCAGGAGACTTTCACCGGTCTTGGAGTCGAGGTTGGCCGTGGGTTCGTCAGCCAGGACGATGGCGGGGTTGGAGACGATGGCGCGCGCCACGGCCACCCGCTGCTGCTGGCCTCCGGAGAGTTCGGCGGGGCGACGGTTCTCCATGCCCGCCAGCCCAACCACCGCCAGTATTTCACGTGCCCGGCGGCGGCGTTCGAAGGCGGGGACACCCTGGAGGAGCATGACGTACTCCACGTTCTCCAAAGCCGACAGGACTGGAATGAGATTGTAGGCCTGGAAAATGAAGCCAATTTTATGCAGGCGCAGATCGGCCATCTGGGCGCCGTTCAATGTCTCGTAGGCCCGTCCGTCCACCTCAATGGCGCCGCTGTCCGAAGTGTCCAGCCCGCCGATGAGGTTGAGGAGGGTAGTCTTCCCGGACCCCGAGGGCCCGGCCAGGGCGATGAAACCGCCTGTGGCAACACTCAGGTCGATATCCGCCAAGGCCTGCACCGTCACCTTTCCCTGCTGGTAGCTTTTTGAGATCCCTTTACAATCGACAATTGCTTTCATTTGCGTTTCTCATCCTCTCTGTACGAACCATCACTCATTGCTGCGCCATGGCCGCCACCGGCGTCATACGCGCCGCCTTGAGGGCCGGATAGAGGCAAACTATCTGCCCCAGAAGCAGCACCACCAGGTTGGCGCGTATAAGATCTTTGACCCACACAACGGGGTAGATGATGCGCGCCATGCCGGCGTACTCCACTCCTTCGGCCATGGCCGACAGGTCGATGCCCGTAATGGAGAGAGCCCAGCAGGTGGCCAGCCCCAGGAGGTTGCCCGCCACGATCCCCATGATCAGAAGCAGAAGGGTTTCCAGCAAAACGCCTCCGACGATGCGTCGCGGCCGCATCCCCAAGGCTTTGAGAACCCCGAACTCGCGCATGCGCTCGAAGACCGCCATCAGGGTGGTATTGAGGATGCCGAATCCCATGGCCACGAAGACCACCACAAACCAGATCACGATGAAGGCGTCGTACATCTCCAGATAGGCGGTCATAAGTGGCAAGGCTTCCCGCCAGGAGCGTACATTGACATCTTGGTTCCGCAGTCCTGCAGCCAGAGCTGCGGTTACCGGAACCGCCTGTTCGTGGGAGGGTAGGAGAATGGCGATCTCCGATACCGCGCGATCCAGCTTAAGCATCTTCTGTGCCGCTCGCAGGGTAATGAAGACATAGCTCTTCTCCGTGCTCTCCATCTCCGCCTGGAAGATGCCGCGAATGCGAAAGGCCCGCGAGGCGATCTCCCCAGTACTGTCCTGGGCCATCAGAATCAGCTTGCGGCCGAGCTTGGTATCGAACTGCTCCACCAGGGCGCGGCCGACCAGGATGGCGCCGGGGTCCTCCGCTTCCAAGTAGCGGCCCTCGGTGACACCTTCACCGATGAAGGAGAGCTGGGCCTCCGCCTCGGGATCGATCCCCACCAGGGTGGCGCCCAGGGTGTGGCGGGCGTTGCTGACCACCGTGTTGAGGCGCACCCGCTGGGACCAGCGGCTGCCCGCAGGCAGGTGGGTGTTTAAAGCCGCTTCCAGGGCGGTCGGATCGACAATGCTGTGCTCAATGGCGGGATCGGCGGGGTAGTCCCGCTGGTGGATCTGGATGTGGCCGGTGAGGGTGTCGATGCCGTTGTGGATCATGCCCTCCAGGATCCCCCGCATGAGGGCACCCAGAGCCACCATGCTCCAGACGCCGATGATGACGGCAGTCAGAATTACTGCCGTGCGGCGGGGGTTGCGCCAGATATTGCGCCATGCGAGGTGGAGTTCCATCATTTTACTTCCTCTAAAAAGTTTACGGTCCAAACCCAAACAATGCAATTCGTAAGATTTACTCCTGTCGTAAGGCTTCCACCGGCTTGAGACGCTTGAGTTTGAAAGCCGGATATAGGGCCGCCGCCAGGGTGATGAGCAGCACCGCCAGGGGACCGGCCGTCACGGAGATGAGGGTCAAACGCGGGTGGAGGGTGTCGGGAATACCGAACTGGCTGAGGATCTCCGAAGATCCCCCCAGAGGGATGCCGTGCACCTCAAAGTAGGCCGTCAGCAGACACCCCAGCACCAGGCCGGCGGCGATGCCCACCAGGGTCATGCCGGCCGATTCGATGAGCACCAGGCGGGTCAGACGGGCGGGCCGCGTGCCGATGGCCATCATCACGCCAAACTCGTGACTGCGTTCAAAAATGGCCATGAGAAAGGTATTCAGGATGCTGAAGGCCACCACCAGGATGAGGATCAGGTAGGAAATCCCGCCGCTGACCAGGTCCATGCGGATCGCCTGTTTGAGGCCCGGCAGGATGGCGTCCCAGCTCAGGGTCACCAGGGGGCGCTCGTTGGGGATCCCGCTCAGGGACGGCTGCAGGGCTTGGCGTATCACTTCTGCATCCGCCAGGTGTTCGCCGACAACGACGATCTCATGCACGGCGCCCTCCATGGCGAAGACCTCCTGGAAGACGGTCAGGGGGATCTGGATGGCGCTGCGGTCGTAGTCGTCCATACCCGAGCGGTAGATGCCCCCGACCACCGCCACCATGGCGGCCACGGAACCATCGCGCCCCTGGCCCAGAACGGTGAGTTCGTCCCCCACCCCAACTTTCAGGTTGCGGGCCAGAAGATAGCCCATGAGGGCCTTGGGGAGTTCGCCGCCATCTGGGGCGTCCTCCAGATAGGCGCCCTCGTGGACGATGCTGCTCAGGGTGGAGACCCGGGCCTCCGCCTTTGGATCGATCCCCTCCACCATGATGCCGTAGGAACGCTCATCCGAAGAGACCAGGGCAAATGCCCGCGCCCGGGCAGCCTGGGCCTTGACCGCGGGGATGGTGGCCAGCACCCGCTGCACCGCTTGGGGATCCTCGATCACCCGGCGGATATTCTTCTTCTCCTGGTAACCCTCGGCCTGCACCTGCAGGTGGCCGGTGTGAATCTTGATGGAGGCGTTGATCATCGCCTCGTAGCTGCCCAATTGGAAGGAGAGCATGAAGATCAGCAACACACAGGCAAAAGCGATGGCCAGGGTGGTCAGAAGGGTGCGGCGGGGGTGGCGCCAGATGTTGCGCCAGGCCATTTTGACATCTAAGGATATCATAAACCTATCACTCCACTTTACCGTCGTCCGGTTGTCAGGGCGTTGCGCGTAAAGGTCCGGTCGGGCAGGGTCTCCAGAAATGTGAGGCTGTGATACACCAACAGGGTGTGCGCCTCGGGCTTGTCCGTCTCCTGCATCTTCCAGATCTTCGGAAACATGCGGCCGCCCATCATCTGAATCTCGTGGGCCGTCATGCGCTTGACCGGGACCAGATCCTCGTCGAAGAACTCCTGGGAAAGGATCACATGGTCGTCGCGAACTTTGAGCTCCTGGCGGCCCCACACCACGGGGGCGTCCTCCCTGGGCGTCGACTCGATGACATAGACGATATGCCCCTCGTGGGTTTCGGTGCCCGTCAGGGTGTGGGTGTAGTCGTTGATGATGCTGTCGCTCTTGGCCAGGTCATTGTTGGAGAAGTCGGAGCCCATCCAGGACTGGGACATGAGGGCCGGAGGCAGCTTGAGCACGCGGTTGACCTTGGGGTTGTAGGTCCACATCTCATGACCTTTTTTAAGGGTCCCGTTGCCCACATCCTTGGCCGGAGCGGTTATGCGGATGAGGCTGTCGCTCGTCCCCCGGGTCCAGGCGTCCATGCGCATGCTGCGCTCCCAGGTGGGGCGGTGGATGATCATCTCCACGCTAGATTCGGAGGCCTGGCCGCGGTAGTGCTTGAACCCTGCAGCCACGAGGGCCGCGGGATCGATCGTTTCCAAAGCTGAATCCGTTTCAGCCCCTGTTGATGTTTCAGCCACAGTAGCCCCTTGCGCCTGAAGGGGAAGTGGTGCTAGGAGCATGAGCAGACATGTCATTAGAGCGAAGGGCCTCATCCGGCCTCCTTTCCAAAAGCTGAATCTTTGATGGTTTTGTCGTTTGCGCCTGTTTCAGAAATCGCCCCCAAGCCGCGCAAAACCACCGGCATGAAGGCTCGCGAAGTTGATAAAGCATCGAAGTCGGGATCCAGCCAGGCCTGAAGCAAGAGGGCGTCCCAGGTGCCGATTAAGGACGCGGCGACCGCCGCCACATCACAATCCCGGGTAACCTCGCCGCTGGCCTGTCCCTTGCGGATCAGCTCTCCCACCATGTTTCGCAGCCCTGTATAGCCCTCGCGAAAACTGGCCTTAAAGCGATCGCGGCCGGGGGAAGAAGCCGTGGCGGACCAAAACTCCATCACCAGGGCGTACATGTGGAGTTCCTCAAGCCAGGTGGAGACGATGTGATCCGAAAGGTTCTGCAAACGCGCCGCGAAGTTGCCCGTCAGGGTCTCGCTGGCCTGGGCGATGGCGGCTGCAGCACCGCCCATCATGTCCTCGAAGACTGCGAAGAAGAGGGCTTCCTTGGAAGGGAAATACTCGTAGATGGTGCCCTTGCCCACTTGGGCAGCCCGGGCCACCTCGATGATGCGCGCAGCCGCATAGCCCTTGCTGGCAAACACCTGAGCGGCTGCCGCCAGGATGGTGCTGCGTCTGTTGGGATCTGCCTTACGCGCCATGTGCATACACCTCCACTATAATATTGTTACCCAATACTGACCAGTCGGTCATTTATTATGCCCTGATTATATGGGTGTCAAGCTTTTATCTGTACAGCGCTCAAAAATTTAGAGAAAATAGACTTGGACCCTAATCAGACGGATTGAAATCGGGTGATAAATGCGGATCTGCATGGCCACATACGGCACCCGGGGGGATGTCCAACCCCTATTGGCGCTGGCCTTGGGTCTTGAATCTCGGGGCCATGGCGTAACGCTGGCCGGGCCACCCGAGTGGCAGCCCTGGGCGGAGCAATTGGGTTGCGACTATCAACCCCTGGGCAGCGACTTGCGCCCCTTTCTCTCCCGGGTGAAAGCTTCCCACGGGCTGCGTTCGGCGGCTGCATTTCACAGACACGTCATGGACGAAGTGAGCACCCAGTTTGAACAGCTGCCGGCCATGATCACCGGCGCCGATGTGGTGATCGGCGCCAGCCTCTGCCTGGCGCTGCCCACCGTGGCTGAATCCCAAAAGATTCCCTATCGCTACCTTGCTTTTACGCCCCAGATACTGCCTTCAGGCGCCCACCCATGCCCTGTTTTTCGCTGTCAGAACCTGCCCGCCTGGATCAACCGCCTTGGGTGGCGGATAGATATGCTTGTGCAGAGATTCGATCTTCTTGCGACCCTGAATCGCCACCGCCGAAAAATAAATCTGGCGCCGCTTAACACTTACTGGGACCATCTTCTGGGAGATCGCCTCCTGATGGCCTGTGATGGGGAGCTGGCCCCGGTGCCGCCCGATGTCCGTCATCCAGTGGTTCAGACCGGCTACCTGCACCTGAATCGATATGAAGACACCCGCTTGCCGGCCGAGTTGGAAGCATTCCTCTCGTCCGGGTCTAAGCCGATCTACGCCGGCTTCGGCAGCATGCCGCCCGCCGATGCCGTGCGCTGGAACCCCATGGCGATCGAGGCCGCCCGCGCCGGCGGACAGCGCTTGATCCTAAAAGCCGAGGAGGCCCTCGCCGCCAGCATATCCCCGGCAAAGGATCTTTTCGTGGGGGCGAGCTTTCCCCATCCGGCGATCTTCCCCAGAATTCGGGCCATCATCCACCACGGTGGGGCCGGCACCACGGCTGCGGCCGCCCGCAGCGGGGTTCCCCAGATCATCGTTCCCCATATTCTCGACCAGTACTATTGGGGCGAACGGATCTACCGTCGTGGCCTCGGCCCCGCTCCCATCTGGCGCAGCCGTTTGACCACGCAACGACTAACAACCGCCATGGAAAGATGTTTGGCTGACACAGAGATGGTCAATCGAGCGCAAGCGGTGGGACAGAAAATAAGGACTCAGGCGCCCATACGCGCCGCCGCCAGCGCCCTTGAAAATTTATAGGCTGTGGCTTAGCCGCTATCGCTCTCTGCTCGGAGAGGTCGAAGCAGGCCCCGGTGAGCTGGGGCTGAGCGCCCGCTTGTCAAAGGTCGGGTTTGCATCTATCATAATGACCGCGATATTCAGCTCGCCGGTGGGCCGGTTTGCCGGTGGGCCAAGAGAACGATCCGGTCATCACCCGGTGTTAAGATACCAGCAAGGGGGTTCCATGGTCATTATTTGCAGCACCCCACGATCCGCCGCCGATGAGGTCTCAGAAGATGAGGTCTCAGAAAATGAGGTCTCAGAAGATAAGGTCTCAGAAGCAGATGTTGATCGCCTCAGCCGGGAGTTGTCGATGAGCACGGCATCACCTCCACGGCGGCACCCAAAGAGTCCAAGTCAGACTTCAAGGCGCGCATGGCCGACCCGTATCGTCGAATCAAGGACCTCGGCCATGAAGGTTAAAAAGTAGTCCTGGTTTGGAATGAAGATGCTCAGCGCTGCAATCTCATTGTTGATCGGCGCATTGACCAATAACACGCTTGCCAGAGCCCATCCATCGCGGAATAGAGACTAAGAGAGGTAATCGAAACGTGACGCCCCCCCCCATCGAAATCGGCATCGTCGGCGGCAGTGGACTATACGCCCTGGAAGGACTAACGGCGGTAGAGGAAGTTCGCCTTGACACCCCTTTTGGGTCCCCCTCGGACCCCTATATCACTGGCACTCTGGGTGGACGCAGGGTGGCCTTTCTGCCCCGCCACGGGCGGGGCCATCGATTTACGCCTTCCGAGGTGAACTATCGGGCCAACATTTTCGGTTTCAAGCAACTGGGGGTAAAGCAACTGGTGGCGGTTACCGCTGTGGGCAGCCTGCGGGAGAAGATCCATCCCGGTGAGATAGTCCTTCCGGATCAGCTCATCGACCGCACCCGCCAGCGGGCGAGCACCTTCTTCGGCGGGGGGGTGGTGGCCCATATCCCCTTCGCAGATCCCTTCTGCTCCCGACTGGGGCAAGCGTTGGCCAAGATTGCGGAAGCAAATGCCGCCAAGGTGCACCTCAGTGGCACCCTGGTGTGCATCGAGGGCCCGGCCTTCTCCACCCGCGCCGAGGCCCACCTATACCGCCGGTGGGATTGCGACATCGTGGGCATGACCACCCTCCAGGAGGCCAAGCTGGCCCGTGAGGCGGAGATCTGCTACGCCGCCATGGCCATGGTGACTGACTACGACTGCTGGCACGCCGCGGCCGAGGCGGTCACCGCCGATGCCGTCGCGGCCACCATGGCGGCCAACATCGATGTGGCCAAGCGGGTTCTCACCGGACTGATCCCCGTGCTGCCGGCCACGCCGGCATGCCTCTGCCAGTCGGCCCTCTCCGGTGCCATCATGTCAGCGCCAGAGGCTATCCCCGGCAAGACGCGCAGGCTGCTGGAGCCCCTGATTGGAAAATATCTTCCCGTAGCGAAGTGACGCACAGCACCATCGGCAGGCCAAAATACCAACAACCGCACGCCGCGCGCAGCGCGCGCGGTCCTTGTCTTCATATGAAACGCCTGAAAACGAATAAGGGTTGAGGCGCTCGGCTAGGGCAAGTACTCCCAGCGTTTGAGCAACTCCTTGCGCATCTGGTCTTTCTCGGCCGGGCTGCTGCCCCAATTGTAGTTGTACATAGCGCCTTCCCATTCACCGTAGGTGGGGTTGGGCAGGACGATGAACTTGGTGCCCCATTTGGCCTTGATCTCGTCCACAGCGGCGAAGCGGTCGGCTACGGACTTCTTGGCGAAGACGGATTCGAAATCATTAAGATTGTCGCCCATGAGGAAGGCGACCTCATAGTCGGAGCTGACCATCTCCCGGCGGGGCTGCTTGTCACTCGTGTCGGTACGCAGAAGTAAATGCTTCTGGTCCACGTAGGGGAAGCCCAGGGCGGTCAGATTTTTCTCGGTGCCCTCGTAGCCCACCATTTTGCGATTGGTTACATAAAAGATCTCCACCCCCCGGTCCTTGGCGTAGTTGAGGAACTCCAGTGCTCCGGGGATGGCCTCGGCCTGGGCGGCGGCCATCCATGGGTTCCAGGTCTTGGAGGAGTAGCCGAAGTTTTTGCCGATAAGAAAGGCCTCATAAGCCGAGTTGTCGATGACGGTCTCGTCCGCATCCACGATGACGGCCAACTTTTTTGGGCCTTTGTAATAGCTGAGGACGGCCTGCAGGTTGAACTTGGCCAGGTTGAAGGTCTGGTAGCACAGGGCGCGATACTCGGCCGAGGTCTGCATCCAGAGGGTGGCCATGACCAGCTGCTCATTGAGATCCACCATGTCATAAGCCTCGGCCCGCTGTTGTCCCGGCAGCACCAGGAGCCCCAGGAGGGTTACCATGAACACTGCCATCACCAGCCCTTTTTGCATGTGTCGAATCATCTTCGCTCCTTTAATAAATGGTTGCGGGCAGGATCCGCTTCCAGCAGGTAAAACGCAAGGACAAGCAGATCGCCGCCGGTTTGAGTGTTCCGATGTGGCCAGGGGAATGAAGGGAGACCATGGGCGCCGGAGTGCCTGCACGGCAGGCACCCACGTCAGGAAATTAGTAACGCAAAAAAGCACTTTTAATCAAGGTTTAAGGGTGAGCGCGAGCAGGCATCCTGATAGATTGGGTGTGGCAATGGCGGCCTTTCAGAAATGATTGGACAGCTCAGCCGGCCTCATTTACACTAAGGGCCGTCGCACCGAGGACTCAAATGGGGCCCTTACCAAGGACACTCGATCTCTCCGAAGACAGGCTCACATGATCCAACGCGTCATTCTCATCGTTCTGGACAGCCTTGGCATCGGCGCCCTGCCGGATGCCGCCGCGTTCGGCGACCAGGGGGCCGACACCCTGGGGCACATCGCCGCCAGTCAGAAGGATATGGCCTTACCCGAGCTCTGCCGATTGGGCCTGGGGCGCATCGCCGCCCTGCCCTGCCCTGCAACCCCGCCCAGGGGCGTCTACGGCCGTATGGCGGAGCGTTCGGCCAGCAAAGACACCACCACCGGCCATTGGGAGATCGCCGGGATCGTCTCGGAGAAGCCCTTCCCCACCTATCCCAACGGATTCCCCCAAGGCCTCCTTTCCGCCTTTGAAAAAGCTATCGGTCGTAAGGTGTTGGGCAACCGCCCCCGCTCGGGGACCCTCATTCTCCATGAGCTGGGGGCCGAACACATGGCCACGGGCCACCCCATCGTCTACACCTCGGCGGACTCCGTCTTCCAATTGGCCACCCATGTGGACGTCATCCCCCTAAATCGCCTCTACGACTACTGCCAGAAAGCGCGCCAACTCCTCACCGGAGCCCACGCCGTAGGCAGGGTGATCGCGCGTCCGTTTAAAGGTGAGCCGGGCCGTTTCGAACGCTGCAACGACCTGCGACGGGACTTCTCCCTCTCTCCGCCGCCGGATACCCTCCTCGATCACCTAGTGGCTGCTGGGCAGATCAGCGTTGGGGTCGGCAAGATCGGCGATCTCTTCGCCCAGCGCGGTCTCAGTGCCGATATCCACACGGGCAGCAATATGGAGGGCGTCGATCAGGTGCTGGCCTCCCTGGAGTCGACCAACGGCCAGCGCGGCCTCATCTTCGCCAATCTGGTGGATTTCGACATGGTCTTCGGCCATCGCCGCAATCCCGCCGGATACGCCGGCGCCCTCGAAGCCTTCGACCGGCGGCTGCCCGACATCATGGCAGCCATGCAAATCGAAGACCTATTGATTCTCACTGCCGACCACGGCTGCGACCCCACCTTCGATGCCCACACCGATCACACCCGCGAGTATGTGCCCCTTCTGCTGCATGGGGCCAGGCTAAAGCCCCACGCGGACCTCGGTGACCGGACCAGCTTCGCCGACTGTGGCCAGACCATCGCCGAGTTGCTGGACCTGGCCCCTCTGCCCTGGGGCGAGAGCTTCGCAAAGGAGATACTGGCATGACCCTTCCGCAACCCATCGACGAGAAAGCCAAATTAGCGGCCGACTTTCTTAAGGGCTCCCTGCCCTGCCCGCCGCGCATCGGCATGGTTTTAGGCAGTGGTCTGGGCGCCCTGAGCGCCGAGATCCAAACACCCGCTGCGGTGCCCTATGGCGATATTCCCCATTTCCCCGTCTCGGGTGTTCCCGGCCACAGCGGCACCCTCGTGGGCGGTGACCTGTGCGGATTGCCCGTGGTCGCCCTCTCCGGCCGCGTCCACCTCTACGAAGGTCATACGGCCGAGGTGGTCACCTTTCCCATGCGCGTCCTGGCCGCCCTGGGGGTGGAGGTGGTGATCATCACCGCGGCGGTGGGCTGCCTCAATCCCGACTACGCCCCCGGCGACATCGTTGCCCTGAGCGACCACATCAACCTCATGGGCACCAACCCCCTCACGGGGGGGGCCAATTTCGTGGATCTGACCACCCTCTACAACCCGGAACTGCGCAGAACGGCGGTGGCGGTCGCCGCCGACCAGGGCATCCGTCTGGGCCAGGGCGTCTACGCTGCCATGTCGGGCCCCTGTTACGAGACCCCTGCGGAGATCCGCGCCTTGACGGCCCTCGGAGCCGACGTGGTGGGCATGTCCACCGTACCCGAAGCC
>JBNKKA010000066.1:0-21284 GCA_050291585.1 Desulfobacteraceae bacterium | reverse complement strand
AAGGACTCCATCGGTTTTGTGGCACCCCTGGCCGAAAAGGGCGTTCGGTAAGCGCTATGGTACAAGCAGACAACCACACAAACCTGCTCTCCCTGGAAGGGATCTCCAAATCCTTCGGTGGCGTCAAGGCTCTCGTTGATGTCGATTTCACGGTCGGACCTAACGAGATCGTCGCCCTGATTGGTGACAATGGGGCCGGCAAATCGACCCTGATCAAAGTCATCACCGGAGTCAACACACCCAGCAAGGGGGAGATCTATTTCAAGGGAGAGCGGATCACCAAGCATTCGGTGAAGACGTCCCGTGACCTCGGCATCGAGACGGTTTACCAGGAAAAGGCGCTCTGCGATCTGCAGCCCCTTTGGCGCAACATGTTCATGGGCCGGGAGATGACCACCTTCGGCGGTTTTCTCCGCATTCGAGAGCAGAAAAAAGAGACCGAACGGCTCTTGCGCGAGGAGATGGGTTTCACATCCGGTGTCATCACGGTGAATTCCGCCGTGAAGGGGCTCTCCGGCGGGGAGAAGCAGGGGGTCGCCATCGGAAGGGCCCTCTACTTCAATGCCGAACTGATTATCATGGATGAGCCCACCGTGGGATTGTCCATATCCGAAACAGCCAAGGTCCTCGACTTCATCAAGGATGTCAAGCAGCGCGGGAAATCGGTGATTTTCATCAGTCACAACATTCACCATATTTACGATGTGGCCGACCGCTTTGTCATCGTCGATCGGGGCCGAATCGCCGTGAGTTACCAGAAAGCAGAAATCACCCGGGATGAATTGTCGCAAGGCATGCTTCGCTTGGCCAAGACCGGCCATGTCTGAAGGGACAAACAAACCGCCCTGTTACGCGAGACACCGCCCATGAGGTCATCGTTGGGCAGATGCATGTCGGATTGACAACTTGAACAAGGAAGGGCCGTTATGGGGTTCATCACCGTCTCCCGGTTGCGGGAGTTGAAACTGCAATTGAGTATCTTCGGTGTATTGATTGCCGTTTTTCTACTTTTTCTGATCGGCAATCCGATGGTTTTTACCGGGCCGGATATCTATTACTCTTTCATGTCCACCATCCCACTTTTCGGGATAATGGCTTTGGCCATGACCTTCGTTGTAACCTTAGGTGAGATCGATCTCTCCTTCCCTTCGATTCTCGGTTTTTCAGCCTGGGTGTTCGGCACCGTCCTCAAAACCACCCAAAATCTACCCCTCGCGATTCTCTGTTCCCTCTTGGTGGGGCTCTTCGGGGGGGCCTGCAATGCTTTTCTGATCGTCAAGATTAAAATTCCCTCTTTGGTGGCAACCATCGGAACCATGTTCCTCTGGCGCGGTGCGGTCAACGTGGCCGCCAAGGGCAAGGGCATATCATTGGTGGCTGCCCAGGAGTCCTTTCTTTATGATGTCATCGTAGGGCGCATTGGCAACTACCTGCCCATGCAGTTCGTGTGGATGGTGGTGGCGGGCATCGTACTGGGGCTTTACTACAAGCACCATCGCTTCGGAGGCCACGTTCTCTTCGTGGGCGACAACGAGGAGAGTGCCAGAATGATGGGAATCGACGTCAACCGGGTCAAGGCCATCGTTTTCATGCAGATGGGTCTATTTGCCGCCATCGGGGGCATCATGGCGACCCTGGAAGTGACCTACTTCTGGCCCAGCCAGGGCGAAGGTTTCCTGCTGACCACCCTGGCAGCTGTCTTCATTGGCGGTACCTCGGTTTTTGGGGGCCAGGGAACCATGTTCGGGACCTTTATCGGGGCCCTGATCATCGGTTCGCTGGAGGCCGGCATCGTCGCCATCGGCTTGTCCGGCTTCTGGGTCAAGTTTATCTTCGGGCTGATCATCATCATTTCGGTGTCTATTTATGCGACCATACTGAAAAAAACGGAATAAGCTCAGTCCGGATCGTGTGGGAGATCTTGAAGACTTTCGGGCGACATGCAGCCTGACGCATGCTGGGCATACACATCAGTGGAGTTGACAAAATAAAATGTACGTGCTTTTTATTTCTGAATAGTCGTCAGTGAATCCATTTCGCCTATCCAATTCTACCGTTTTCCCCAACCTTCGAGGAGGAATTACCCATGGTGCGAATTCAGCGTGTTGCAACCCTTGTGGCACTTGTTGCCATCCTGGCTGGGCCGGCATGGGTCGGCTGCGCAGGTCCCCAACCTGTGCCCGGAGAGGTCTTCCCCTGTGCCGCCGACAGCAGGATCGACAAGACCATCGCTCCCGAGGCCGAGCTGGCTGATTTTTCTTGTGTGATGAAGGCCTGGGAGGGCAGCCCCACCCTGCATTTCAACGTGGGGGTGAAAAACATCAGCGATAAGCCCCAGCGCTACAAGGTCAACATCTTTCTGGACAACGGCAAAGCCGTGGGCGGCCTCATTCCGCGTACTACCAAGAAGGGGTTGGTGGCGCCCGGTCAAACCGCCAGTTTTGAATACCCGGTCGGCGGGATGGCGTACGCCCCCAAATCGATTGAATTGATGATAAAAACCATCCGCGAATAGCGCCAGCAACACTTAATAGGAGGGTTGGAATATGAAACGAATCGGTATTGCACTTGGGTTGATAGCCGCAGCGGTCTTGTTGATTGCGCCCCCCGCCATGTCTAAAACCACCTTTATCAGCATCGGCACCGGAGGCACTGGCGGAATCTACTACCCCTATGGCGGTGGCGTGGCCGAAATCTGGTCCAAATATGTCAAAGGCATCAAGGCGGTGGCCGAGGTGACCGGCGCCAGCGTTGAAAACGTCAAGCTGGCCCATAAAGGCGAAACCGTCATCGGCGAGGTCATGGGTGATGTGGCTGTTGCCGGTTTTAGTGGAACCGGAAAATTCAACGGCAAGAAAAACGACATTCTCTCCATGGCCATCATGTATCCCAACCTGCTCCAGGTTGTGGCCCTCAAGAGCAGCGGTATCACCAACATCGAACAGGTCAAGGGCCGCAACATCAGCACGGGCAGCCCGGGCAGTGGTACCAACTTCATGGCCGAGGCGGTGCTCAAGGCCCTGGGGATCACACCGGACAACTACAAGGACAGCCGCCTCTCCTTCACCGAGAGCGCCAACGCCCTGCGGGACGGCACCATCGATGTGGGCATCTGGTCGGTGGGTCCCGGCACCAGCTCAATCCTGGATCTGGCTACGACTCACGAAATCAGCATGCTGGGTTTCACCCAGCAACAGGCGGATAAAATCTTGGCAGCCAATGAAACTTATTCGTCCGTGGATCTATCGGGCGGCGTTTACCGCGGCATCGACCAACCCGTTGCCACCATCGGGGTGTGGAATGTGATGATCTGCCAGGCGTCGCTGGATACCGACCTGGTCTACCAATTGGCCAAGGCCCTGTTCGAGCATAATGACTATCTGCTAAAAATCCATCCCTCGGCCGCCTATACCACTCCGGAAAACGCGGTCAAATATTCACAAATCCCCCTGCATCCGGGTACGATCAAGTATCTGGAGGAGAAGGGCATCACCGTTCCGGATAAGCTGCGCCCCTGATTACGGATGGCCTCGGGTCGGCTCAAAGCTGTCGCCATTGTCGGCACTCTGCTGGCGCTGCTGATCGCCAGCAGCGCCATGCAGTTTTCCGGTGGATTGGAGCTTCGCGTCACACCGGTCACCGGTGGCGAGCCGCTGCTGGTACTGCCCCTTAGGCCAGGCGAACCGTTTACCTTGCATTACTACCACTCGGTGGAAAACGCCCCGATCTGGGAGGTGCACACCCTGGATGCGACGGGGCGCATTTTCATCGAAGAGGAACGCTATCTCAAGTTCGGCGCAGGCATGGGCAAGATGCCCGGTGTCGGCCGCATGGTCACGCGCGGCCCTTACGAGGCCATCGTCGACATGCACATGCCCACCGGAGATTTTGTCCTTCGCATCGGCAGCGTCGGTGTGGACCATACACTGCTCTGGCGCGAAACCCGGACCAACCTGAGCGCCATCGCCCCCCACCGGGCCGTTCAATTCTCCGGACGACCGGTCTCATGGGGCTATGCCTTCTGGCGACGCTGTTTTCCCCACCGGGCAACGCCGCGATGAGTTCCGGGGTCTGTGCTTACGTCCCTCAAATCTTCGTTCTTCAGTCCATAACTTTAACAAAAAAGACAGGTGTTCATGGCGACAACTGATTCCCCATCCTCGGCCTACAACAACTCGACCTTGGTAACCTTGACGGCCAGGATAGTCACCGTGGTGGCCATCGGCCTCAGTCTTTATCAATTGTACACGGCCGGCATCGCCGCCCTCACGGCCCTGGTTCAGCGGTCCATCCACTTGGGCGCCATCCTGACCTTGACCTTCTTGCTGAAACCGCCCATTGCCAGCGCCCGCAAGGACCGGTTCAACCTGTGGGTGGTCACGGACTGGATCCTGGTGGTCGCCTCGATCTACTGCACGGTTTACATCTGCGTCAATCTTAGCGCCATTTTCGAACGCCAGGGAGACTGGCTGGCTGCCGACCGCATCGTGAGCATCATCGGCACCCTGTTGGTGCTTGAGGCCTGCCGCCGGGTGATCGGGGCAATCATGACCGGTATTTGCGCCATTGCCATGCTTTATGCCTATTTTGGGCCATACATGCCCGAGTTGATCATTCACAAGGGCTACTCCATCGAGCGCATCACCACTACTTTATGGCTGACCACCGAGGGCGTCTTCGGCCTGCCCATCGGCGTGGCCGCAACCTTTGTGTTTGTCTTTGTGCTGTTTGGCGCTTTTCTGGAAACCACCGGCGGCGGGTCCTTTTTCATCGATCTGGCTTACGCCCTCACCGGTCGCTTTTCCGGCGGGCCGGCCAAAACCGCAGTGGTGGCCTCGGGCTTCATGGGCTCGGTGTCGGGGTCGGCCGTGGGCAATGTGGTGGCCACCGGCTCTTTCACCATCCCCATGATGAAAAAGGTGGGCTACCGCCCCCACGTTGCCGGCGCCATCGAGGCCGCCGCCTCCACCGGTGGCCAACTCATGCCGCCGATCATGGGCGCCGGGGCCTTTCTCATGGCCGAATTCACCAACACCAGCTACCTGACCATTATCAAGGTCGCCTTAGTGCCGGCTATCATGTATTACACGACGGTCCTCTTCTTCGTTCACTACGAGGCCAAGAAGTATGGCCTCAAGGGGCAACCCAAGGAGAACCTGCCCAAAGTCGGGAAGGTCGTCAAGGAAGGGCTGCACTTTATCATCCCCGTTTTGATCCTCATCTACGTCCTGGTGAACAACTACTCCCCCATGATGGCCGGTTTCGTGGCCGTGGTCAGCACCTTGGCGGCCAGTCTGGCGGCCAATGCCGTGCGCTGGGGAATGGCACCTGCCGCAGAAGAGAATGGTAGCCGCATGTCGGGCATCACCTTTGCCAGTGGAGAAATAAAAGCGGTTCTAACGGCCTTGGAAAAGGGCGCCAAGAACGCCATCATGGTGTCCGTCGCCTGTGCCGCCGCTGGCATCATCGTGGGCATGGTGACCCTCACCGGCATGGGGCTTAAATTCTCCAGCCTGGTGTTGGACCTAAGTTTCGGCATCGAGGTCCTGGCCATTTTGCTCATCGGCGCCGCCTCGCTGGTACTGGGCATGGGGCTGCCGGTCACGGCCAGCTATATTGTCCTGGCGACCCTGGCCGGCCCGGCCCTGTTGGACATGGGCGTACCGCTGATGGTTACCCACATGATCGTCTTCTGGTATTCCCAGGATGCCAACGTTACCCCGCCGGTGAGCCTGGCCAGTTTCGCCGGCGCCGGGGTGGCCGGCGCCAATCCCATGCGCACGGCCTTTACCTCGTGGAAGCTGGCCAAAGGCCTGTACATCATTCCCATCGTCATGGCCTATCGCCCTCTGCTGGGCATGGGACCCGGATACGAGCTTTTCCACTGGCAGGTGGCATGGACCATGATCGCCACCATGCTGGGGCTGATCGCTTTTGCGTCCGGCATCGAGCGCTATTTTATCCGTCGCGCCTCCTGGATCGAGACCATCCTGTTCTGGCTGGCCGCAGCCGGCTTGTTCTGGCCCGCCTACTGGACTGATGGTCTGGGTCTGGTCGCTTTGGTGGTGGCTGTTGGCATGCAGAAATGGTCTCAGGTGAAGTAGGCCAAAAAGGCGCAGATGGATGATTTTTTCCAAATGAAAAGCAGGTTCCTTTCATTCAGATCCAGCCGTCCCAAAACGCCCCGATCAACTCCAATTTAGCATTGGCGAAAACGGTAATTATGCCTCCCGGCTTTAGCTTTTACCTTCTCGATCATGTGATTGATGAGATGCGTGTGCTCAAGCTGGGGACTGAACATGACAATATCCGCGTCTACATCGACTTTTACCTTGTGTCCGGGTGGCCAGTAAAACAGATCATTCGCGTTGACTGTCGCCTGCGCTCCTTTCGCGTCGGTCGTGGTAAGTTGGCCACGCAAGACAAAACCCCAGCGAGGGCACTGGCAATAGTCGCCCTTCAGGCCCTGAAATGATGAATAGAATTCATCAAGTGGTGGTCGTAGGAAAATGTATTCAGGATTCTTGCCCTTGAATACCGGTTGTATGATATGATGGTCTAAGGTTTAAATGAAATGCAGGCATCATTGACCTCAACCCATTGGAAAACCCAATAGATTCGTAAAAACCATGCCTACAAGACCTAGTGAAAAAGAGTACCGCTCAATTTTGAACGAACTCCTCGTAGGTGTAGTCGTACATGCCAATGATACGAGTATTTTGCTCAGCAATCCTGCAGCAGCGAATATCCTTGGGATCACAAGTGAGCAAATGACCGGGAAGAGGGCGAATGACCCCGCATGGAATTTTGTGCATGCGGATTCAACCATCATGAATGTTGATGACTATCCGGTAAATAAAGTACTTTCAACCCATAAACCGCTTGGTGATTACGAGGTCGGCGTTAACAGGCCGGACAGGGATTATACAACATGGACAATAGTAAATGCGATCCCAATATTCTCTAATGATAGAGCGCTGGACAAAGTCATCGTTAATTTTATCGACATCACCGAACGCAGGCAGACGGATGAAGCGCTTCGGGAGAGCGAAGCTCAGCTGAGCGCCATCGCAGAAGCAGCCAATGATGCGATCCTGATGATGAATTCAGATGGTAATATTATCTTTTGGAACTCTGCAGCCGAGCGCATTTTCGGATATCGGCAGGAGGAAGTCCTTGGCAGCAATCTCCACATGTTGCTGGCTCCGGAACGTTATCACGCTGACTTTCAGAAGAACTTTGCTCTCTTCCAAGCAACTGGAGAAGGGCCTGCAATTGGCAAAACATTGGAACTGCAAGGCCGTCGCAAGGACGGAATTATAAAACCAATTGAGCTGGCTTTATCTAAAGTTAAATTGCAGGATGGGTGGCATGCGATAGGAATTGTGCGGGACATCACCGGCCGAAAGCAGGCCGAAGAGGCCATTCGAAGAAGTGAATCCATGCAGCGCAAAATGGTTGCCAATATTGGGGATGTGATTGCCATCATAGACCGGGATGGCGTCAATAGATATAATAGCCCAAACATAGAAAAATTGTTC
Organism: Desulfobacteraceae bacterium; assembly: GCA_050291585.1. GTDB lineage: Bacteria > Desulfobacterota > Desulfobacteria > Desulfobacterales > Desulfosarcinaceae > JASJCL01. Next base: position 13,743 of record JBNKKA010000066.1, on the reverse strand, counting down.
GGCTGGAAAACCGAAGATGTTGTTGGCAGCAGTGCCTGGGAACTTGTGCATCCGGAAGACCTGAAATCGACACAGACATATTTTCGAACGCTTATGCAGAAGCCCAACGCTGTCGGAACTACGGAATTTCGTTACAAGTGCAAGGATGCCAGTTACCGGTGGATAGAATTTACAGGCAGTAACCTTTCTCAAGATCCGGATATAGGCGGACTTTTAGGAAACTACCATGACATCACTGATCGCAAACAGGCAGAACAATCCCTGCGCGAAAGTGAAGCGCGTTTCAAAGCCCTTCACAATGCCTCTTTTGGTGGTATCGCCATTCACGATAAGGGGATCATTTTAGACTGCAATCAGGGCTTGTCAGAAATGACCGGATACTCACTGGCCGAGTTGATTGGGATGGACGGTTTATTGCTGATAGCAGAAAAATCAAGACAAGCGGTTATGCACAATATTTTATCCGGTTACGAAAAGCCTTATGAAGCTCTCTGCTTGCGAAAGGACGGGACAGAATTTCCAATTCGTATCGAAGCCAGAAATGTTCCTTACAAAGGTAAAGATGTTAGAACCGTTGAGTTCAGAGACATCACCGAGAACAAACGCATCGAGGAAGAAAAGGCAAACTTCCAGAACAAGCTGGTTCAAGGTCAAAAAATGGAAGCAATCGGCACCTTGGCTGGTGGCATCGCCCATGATTTCAACAATATCTTGTCGGCCATCATAGGGTATACCGAACTACTGCAAATGACGTTGTCTGGAAACAGTAAGGAATTTGATTATGCCCAACAAATTCGTATAGCAGGCGCTCGTGCCAGAGATCTTGTTAAACAGATTCTTACCTTCAGCCGCCAATCAGACCACGAAATCAAGCCCGTTGACATGGCCACCATTGCCAAAGAGATCAGCAAGCTTTTAAGGTCATCCCTGCCAACGACCATTGAGATCAGACAAGATATTCAGGGCAATTCACTTGTGATGGGCGATCCAACTCAACTCCATCAGATTCTGATGAATCTCTGCACCAATGCCGGCCATGCAATGCAGGACAAAGGCGGTCTGTTAACCATAGCGCTTAAAAACATTCAGACAGAAGATGATATCGTCATCGATAATATAAATCTAACACCCGGAAATTATGTGCAACTGAACGTATCTGATACGGGTCACGGCATACCGGCCGAACATCTCGAGCGCATATTTGATCCTTTCTTTACGACCAAAGAGAGGGGGGAGGGAACCGGTATGGGCCTTTCGGTGGTTCACGGTATCGTCGAAAGCTACAAAGGTGCTATCCACGTGGACAGTGAAGCGGGAATAGGCTCGACCTTTAAGATTTTTCTGCCCGCAATTGAACGACCTGCCAGACGGGCAACACATGAAGCCTCAGATATTCCAAAAGGAACTGAGCACATACTATTTGTGGATGATGATCCTGTATTAATAGGAATGGGCACAACCCAGCTTGAATCTCTTGGATACGAAGTTTCATCCCGCTCCAATAGTATTGAGGCATTGGCACTCTTTAAGAATAAACCCGACACTTTTGATCTTGTTATAACCGATATGACAATGCCGAAAATGACGGGTGACGCGCTTGCCACAGAACTTAGGCGCATCAAGCCAAATATTCCCATTATCCTGTGTACCGGCTTTAGTTTAAAGATATCCCAAGAAAATATTCATAAATTTGATATCGATGCCCTTTTATTGAAGCCCATTATTATCGGAGAAATGGCAAAAACCATTCGAAATGTTCTTGATAAGAAAAAATAATGAGTATTGGGAGGTATCTTTAAAAACAGTGCGAAATATAAGCGCACCGGGATGCTTGGCGCGATGTAAAACCACTGTGCCCTTAATGGCCGCCGAAAGTGTCTTTCAAACAGCTAGGGTCGATCATTCAAAATCCCGGCTACGGCCCGGACGACGCTGTGAACCGCCCAGTGCGGACCCGCGTGCTGGGTGGTGTGGGGGCTGGGGAGAAAACTCACGGCTACGCGGTGAGTTCACCTAATCGTCTGGATAATACTTGCTCATGCAGTCTGGACAAATAGAATGTGAAAACTGTGCTTCAGTTTTCTTACATATGTATCTTTCTAATTGTATCCAATTTGCTTGATCCTCAGGGTCGGTTCCCTCAAGTCTTATTTTGTGACAGTGACTGCATATCGGCAGGATACCTTCCAATATATCGATATGAGAGAGTGCTTTTTCCAACGCATCAATTTTATCTTTAAGAACTTTTTCATTCTGGTTGAGGGAGTCGATCATGTGGTTAAACGCTGTAGAAAAATCCCCCATAAAGTCAACTCGCTGGCTAAAATCACCATTTGCCAACTGGTTTGCCTGCCAAGTTAAATGAAGCAAGCGAGAATGCAATTCTTTAAAGGGAGATCCGAAAAAATTTTTTTGAGAGATTTTTATTTCGGCTAATTCTCCTTTCGACAATGGAAGGATAAAGGAGTGAACCTCTTGCATGAATATGATAAGTTGATTCATCATCTTCGCAAGATCTCGTTCACGTTCATCAAGAATCTCTCTCAGATCAATTGGCTCAGGAAGATTGCCTTGCAAGAGAACTCTGAGTGTTTCGATTAATTTATCGATCATTTGGAATCTTCCTGCATACGAACGTCAAAACGGCAAATCCTCTCACCACTCGCCCAACAGTCAATCTCTCTTGCTTGAAAAGGTTCTCCGGAATGAGTGCTCCATAGTACCGGCAATACATCCCTTAACTTACCCAGGGGGGCCAACACAGATTGAAGCCGCACCGGTCAATGCCAGCTGCATCCTTATTCGCCGTCCAGGCGTGCCTCGGCCGCTTTCAGCGCCTTGTCCAGGGCATCGGTGTCCAGGGGTTTGTTGAAAAAGGCGCTGGCATTCAGTGCCATGGCTTTCTGTTTCAAATCCATGCCCCCGTGACCGGTGATAACGATCACCTCGGTGGCGGGGGAGATCGCTTTGATCTGGCGCAACACATCCAGACCATCTTTACCGGGCATCTTGATGTCGGTGAGCACGATCTCAGGCCGTTCCCGGTTGAAGACCTCAAGCCCCTGGGATTCGTTCTCCGCCGTCAGCACCGCATAGCCGCTGGCCTCTAAAAACAGAGAGAGCATCTGCAGGGTGGGTTTCTCATCGTCGATGATCAGTATGGTCGTCATGAACGGCTTTCTCCTGATTGGGTTTTACCCCGTGTCGGGGCGCCTACCCCAGTGTCGGGGCCTGCCCTGGATTAAAAGTCGATCCCCGCTTTGGGGCAACCGCCGCCCCAAGAGGGTTCCTTGGCGCTCCCTGCCCATGTCGCCAGGCGCGCCTATTCCGACCTCGGAAATTTCAACTCAAAGCTGGTCCCTCCACCGGGCCTGGCTCTAACACTTATGGAACCGCCATAATCGCGCACAATCCCGTAGGAGATGGCCAGGCCGATCCCCATGCCCTTGCCGACCTCCTTGGTGGTAAAAAAGGGCTCAAAAATCTTTTCGCGCTTGTCCGCAGGAATCCCGATGCCCGTATCGTCGACGCGGCAGACGACGGCCTTGCTGGTGGAAAAAGTGCGTACCCGGATGTCGCGACCGCCCGCTTTAGCGGTTTGTGAGCGCAATTGTTCAATGGCATCCCGGGCGTTGGCCACCAGGTTGAAGACCACCTGTTCCAGGCGGTTGCCGTTGGCCAAGATGGCCGGCAGCTCGGTTTGCAATTCCACATGGAGCTGGATGTTGATCAAGGCCAACTGCTGGCCGATGATCTGGGTGACATTGCCCACCACGGTGTTAAGGTCCACCGGATTCTGTTTGAAATCGGGTTTGCGTCCGAATTCGCGCAGGTGATTGATGATGTCGGAGGCCCGTTCGACCTGGCCCGTGACGGCGTCGGTCACCTGGGTGATGGTCTTGGCAGATATGGGTTTGCCCTGCTGAAGCAGGCGGCGCAGATAATCGTTGCCGATTTTGATGGCGTTGAGGGGTTGGGTCAGCTCATGGGCCATACCGGCCGACATCTCTCCCAGAGTTTTCATCTTGCTGGCCTGGAAAAGCTGGGCGTCTTTTTCGATGCTCTCGGTGATGTCGGTGGCGGCCAGGATCAGGGCCAGCCGATCCCGATAGGTGATGGGACAGGCCTTGACGCGGATGTAAAAGGGCGTTCCATCTTTTTTCCAATGGCGCGCCCGCTGGTTGACGAAGCAGGCCACCTCCGGATTGTCCGGGTCGTCGTGACTGAGCTCCAGATCGGGGATCTCGAACTCTCCCAGGTCGCTGAAGTGGCGCCCCAGGAGTTCCTGCTTTTCATACCCATAGGCCGCAAGGGCGGATGGGTTGACGTCGAGTATCTCTTGGTTTGCAGGGTCCAGCACGAAGATGGGGTTGGGACCGCTGTCGAAGAGGGAGCGATATTTCTCCTCGGATACCAGCAGGGCGGCTTCTGCCCTTTTACGCTTGGTGATATCCAGGAAGGCGCCACTGATTAACTTGATATTGCCGTCGGCGTCACAGTCGATCTGGCTGCTCGCCTGGAGCCAGACGATCTCCCCATCCTTCTTGCGGATGCGGTACTCGCGGATATAGTGGCGATCTTTTTTGAGGGCCCCGATCAGTTTCTCCCGGGCACCGGCCCTGTCTTCGGGCAGGATCAGGTCGGTCCACTTCAATTTTCGCGAGCTGAATACTTCCCGACTATAGCCGGTCAGGGCCTCAATCTTGTTGTCCACAAAATCGATGGAGCCATCCGCATAGCCCTTGAAGACGATGTTGGGGATGTTGTCGATGAGCCGGCGGAATTTGCGTTCGCTCGCCAGGCGGGCCTGTTCCGATTGTTTGATGTCGGTGATGTCCGCGGCGATGCAGAGAAAACCGGTGAAGGTGCCTTCGCTGTCCTTGAGGCCGTTGATGGAGAGGTGAACGGGGAACTCGCTGCCATCCTTGCGCACATAGGTCCACTCCTGCTGCTGATCGCGTCCCTGGATGGCATACTCCAGGAAAATTTCCAAACCGTCGATGGCGCGGCCGCTCTCTGTCTTCAAGACCTTGGCGTGGCGCCGAATCTCCTCCTGCCGGTGGAAGGCCAGGGGAGTTTTTTTGCCGATCACCTCTGAGGCACGATAGCCGAGGAGATTCTCGGCCCCCTTGTTGAAGACGATGATGTGCCCTTTGCGATCCATGGCCATGATGGCGATGTGGGACGCTGAATCGAGCACCGCTTTGCGTTGGGCGTTGGCCTCCTGAAAACGGCGCAGGACGCGTTCGGTTTCCTCGAATTGTTTGACCACCAGGCTGGCGGTAATTTCGGCCGATTCGCGCGACACGCGAATCTCTTCGCGCAAGAGCTTGTTTTCCGCCTGCAGGGCCTGGAGTCGGTGTAACTCGACGCCTTCCGGGTCGCTGATCCAACCTGCTGCCGGGTGGCCGTTCAGGGTGGGGGACAAGGCGCTTGTATCGGAGAATGCCATCTGGATCTCATCCTCTCCTGTGGCTGGCGGTTCGTGGCGGGTGATGGTCGCGGGCATCGACCACATGGACCGTGCATACCAGACAGGGGTCGAAGGAGCGGACCACGTGTTCCACTTCGATGGGGTGTTGGGGGTCGGCCACTTGGGTGCCCACCAGGGCCTCCTCCCAGGGACCGCGGACGCCGCGCTCATCTCGGGGCGAACCGTTCCAGGTCGTGGGGGGGATCACCTGGTAGCTGCTGATGACGCCCTCGTCCAACTGAATCCAGTGTCCGAGGGCCCCCCGGGGCGCGGTGACCAGACCGAAGCCCTTGCCGTTGGCACACTTCCGATAGTGACGGTAGAAGGGGGAGGTGCTGGTGGTCATCTCGTGCAGCCAGGTGTCCAGCGCCGGCAGCAATATCGCCGGACGGATCATGCGGGCCAATTGGCGGATCAAGACACTGGCTCCCTGGCGTTTCATCCAATCGGTCACCAAGGGGTCCTCTGCCGCCACCAGATCCGCCAAGGGACCGGTTTCCGCGGGCAGTCCGGCGTAGCGCGGCGCCTTGGCCCAGGAGTATTTCTTGGTGTGTGTGTCGCCTGCGCCGGCTTCGCTGACCGGGTCGGGCACCGTCCTGGCGTTAAAAGGATGCAGCGGCCCCTGGCCCTGATAGTAGGCACAGCTGATATCCTCACTGATCTTCTGGGGATCCAGCGCTTGCCTGGTTTCGTGCCCATAGACTCCCGCCGGGAAGAGGTGTTCCTCTGAGCCAAAGCCGTGGACGGCTGTATTCTTCGGCAGCTTGGGGCCTCCATGGGAAATGAAACGCTCGTGACCGCGGCCCAGGCGGTCGAGACCCAGCGCCCGCCCATAGCGTATAAAAAAACCTAATTCGCTGTCGGCATGCGCCGGTGCCGCCTGCAGCCAATCCTCTAAATCGGCCATGCTCTGCACCCCTTGCCAGGTGTCCAGGTCGCATCCCAGGATCCGGGATTCATACCACCGCCTAAAATTAAACAGCAGATGGCGGCATTGATTGAGATCGGCCGCGCTGGGCACCGAGACGACCCCCCCGGGAACCATGAAAGAGGAGTGGGGCCACTGGCCGCCCAGGATGGCGATGATCTCTATCAGGCGCTGGGTCTCAGCGATGGCTTGAATCTGGGTCTCGCCCTTGAGAGGTTCATAGCGTCTGAGGGCTTCGGGGTAGAGCTGTTGTTGACTATAGACGGGGTGGACGGTATCGGGCATGAACAGCAGAAAGGCGTGACGCATGGCGTTCTGCAGCTGCTCTACCATGAGGGTCACATTCCTCAGGCGGCGGGCATTGTCGGGTACCATGGCTTCGTAGAGGGTGTCCAGGGCCTCGGCCGCCGCGTTCAAGTGAGCCGTCGTACAGATGCCGCAGATGCGCGGGGTGATGACCAGGGCATCCATGGGGGCGCGGCCGGTCATGAGGTTCTCGAAGCCTCTGTACATGGTGCCCACCGAACGGGCGTCCAGAACCGTTCCGGCCGCATCAAGCTGCAAGTGAATCTCGAGATCGCCTTCCACCCGGTTCAGGGGCAGGATGCGATTGAACTTTGTGGTCATGGCAGGCCCTTTGTCATGCAGACCGACAACGCATAGGTCAAATGCCGGTCTTGCGTTTGAGCAATCGTTTGGGGGCGGCGGCGGCGGCCATCCCTTTATATGCCATATAGTGTGCCCGGCTCACGCCGTCGGGCAACTCGATGGGGATGCCTTCTATATTGCGGGTCTCGAAAAAGGGGTATTGCTGGGGAAAGTCCGGCCGGGTGCAGCCGAAACAGGGCACGCCCACACGCGTCTTGGAACTGCGTCGATTCCACAAAATCTTGTTGCAGGGACCCGTCACCAGGGGGCCATGACAGCCCATATAGAAGAAAAGACAGCCTTTTTCGCCGAATCTTTTCTCTTCGACACGGTATTCGTGATACTCGTTGCGCGTACAGCCCTGATGGACCATGACGCCGTACCAGTCCACGGGGGCCTGATATTCCCCCAGGGCCACGGGCTTATCGCTGGCCACCGCGGATAAAACCCCGGCGACCACATCGCAGTGGCAGGGACAGCCCGGGAGGTTGATCACCGGTGCGCCGCTTTTGCTGGTAAAGGCCTCTCCCAGCAGCCCCCCGCGTTCAAACTTGGCATACTGCAGCCCCGAGCTCATCACCTCGCCGCCGGCGCCGACGCCCCCGAAACTGGCGCAGGTACCCACCGCCACCACATGGCTGGCCTGCTGGGCCAGGCTGCGAATCAGATCCCGCTTGGGTTTGCCCGCCACCGTATCAAAGCGTCCGCTGTCGGCGGGACCATTGATCACTGAGCCTTCCAGGCAAAACACATCCAAGACTTGCTCCCCGGCCAGCACGCGGCGGTTGAGCCGGGACCACTCATCAGGAGCGCGCGTGGACAGGGCCGGGTGCCAGAGCAGCTCCAAATCGTGAAATTTGAGCAATTCCACCAGGCCCGGCGCATCGCCGTTCAACAGGGACCAGGTGTCGCCGCCGCAGCCGCCCCCCTGCATCCAATAGATGGTTTTTCCCATGCTGAGTGTCCTCTCGTGAAAGCCCTGGGCGCTGCTGCCCTCCATGATGCGACAGCCTCAAGGATCCACATTTTAGGTGTGCCGGCCTCAGGCCGCTTTGTTCGCCGGGAAGAGCAGCCTGGCCGTGGTGCCTTGACCCGGCGCGCTGTGCAGATCCAGACGACCGCCGCAATCCCTGGTGATCTGGCGGCAGATGGAAAGGCCGAGGCCCTTGCCCTTGCCGCTCTGCCTGGTGGTGTAAAAGGGCTCGAAAACCCGTTCCAGAATCGTGTGCGCCATTCCGATGCCCGTATCGACCACCTCGATGGCCACCTTGCCATCATGGGGATAAGTTCGAATCGTGATGCTGTCATCCTCGCTATCGTCAATCGTCTGCTTCTCCAGGATCGCCTCGCGTCCGTTGTCGATGAGGTTGAAGATCACCTGTACCAGGCGGTTGTGGTGGGCCAGAATGGGGGGCAGGCCGTCGCTCAGCTCAAGGTGCAGGTCGATGTTGTCCAGCCGCAGCTGACCGGCCACGATGCTGAGAGTGCCGCGGATGGGGCGGTTTACGTCGAGGGTCGTTTTATCGAAAGCCGGCAGATCACCGATGTCGCTCAAGCGCTGGATCATCTGAGAAGCGCGGTCGACCTGATCTCCGATCTCCTTGGTAACGGCGCTCAGGTGCTGCGTCTCGATGGCGCCCCCCTTTTTGAGGAGCAGCTTGAGAAATTCATTGCCCACCTTGATGGCATTGAGGGGTTGGTTGAGCTCGTGGGCCATGCCGGGCGGCATCCCCCCCACATTGGGCATGAGGCGCAAGAGATCCCAGGCGGTCACCAGCTCCACGTGGCGCAGCAAGCCGGGCAGCAGGATGAGGTCGCCCACCAGGGCGGCCGCCATGGTGACCACCATGAGCAGGCCGAAGACCGCCGTAGGCTGGAAGTGGGAGAAGATCAGGACGCCAAAACCCAGGCCGATGGTGGCGGAGGAGAAGATGATGGGCCGGCCCACATGCCGAAGGGTATCGCGCATGGCGCGGTCCTTGTTCAGATCCTGCTTGAACTCCTTGTTGTAGCGCACCAGGTAGTGGATCGTGTCATCCACCGCCAGCCCCATGACGACACTGGCGATCAGGGCGGTGGCCGCCGAAAGGGGGATTCCGAGCCAGCCCATGAGCCCGAAGTTGACCAGGATGGGAAACAGATTGGGCACAATGGCGATCACACCGACCTTGCTGGAGAGAAACAGGGCCACCATGACGGCAAAGACCAGCACCAGGGAGAGGGACAGACTTTTGACCTGTCCCAAGGTCAAGAGATGACTGCTGTCGGCGATGACCATGCCCAACCCGGTCACCTCGCAGCCCAACTCCTTGGGAAACGCTTCTCGGACATGAGCCAGTATGGCGGCGCGCGTGCGAAGCAGATCCCGGGTACTGGCGATATGGGTCAACATGAGGATGTTCACCTGGCGGTAGTCGCTGCTCAAGAAACGCCGCAAGAGATCGTTGCCCAGGAGAATTTTGAAATTGTTCATCAGCATCCGCAGTTCGTAAGGATCTTGCGGCAGCGCGTAGAACTTGGGATCGTAGTGATTGTAGGCGTAGTTGACCAGTTTGAGATAATCGGCGAGGGAGAGAGTCTTGTCCACGCCGGAGAGCTGGTTCAAGAATTCCTGCAACTCGGCGATGCGTGCCACGTTGCCGCTATCTTCGAAATAATCTTCCGCCGGGCCGCTGATGACCACATTGACGGGGAAACTGCCCGACATCTGCGCGTAGCTATCGTGAAAATGGTGGCTGACCGGAGTGTTTGCTTTGAAAAAGGCTACCGGGTTGGTTTCCACCTGAATTCTGAAAATTCCCAAACAGAGCAGGAGCGTGCCGACGCCGATAATCCAGAACAGGCGGCGTTGGTGGTGGGTGTTGAGCAAAACAATGGTATCGATCAAACTTCGCGCCCAGCGGTCGACCATTTGAGACCCGGACCTCTGGCGGACGGGCAGGGGCAGGAGCACGAGCAGGGCCGGGAAGAGGGTCATCAGAATTATCCACAGGCTCGCCATGCCGAAGGTGGCGAACAGGGCGAACTCCTGGATGGCCAAGATCCGATTGACCGCCAGGGAACCGAGCCCCAGGATGGTGGTGGCTACCGCCAGAAATATCGGGAAAGCTTGCCCATGGAAGGTTTCCCGCACGGCCGTTTTTGACGCGTCGGATTGCCGGGCGACTTCGAGAAAGGCCGAGCAGATATGCAGGCAATAGGCTGTGCCAACGGCGATGAGGAAAACAGGGACGATGAGGGTCAGCATGGAGATCGGGGTCCCGCTCCAGGCCATGAGACCCAAGGTCCAGATGCCGGCGATGAGCACGCTCCCCAGGGGAAGTAAAATACAATGCAGATTTCTGAAGAGGGCCAGGAGCACCAGGGCGATCACCACCAGGGTGATGGGCGTGAGTTGGTAGAAATCCTGATGGCTGTATTCGGCCAGGGCCTCGGACACCAGGGGGATTCCGGTCTGATAGATGGCGAGATCCTTACCGGTCGTGGCGATGAGTTCCCGAACGTCCGCGATGACGCCCTCTTTTTCGGCCGATCCTTTCAATACCAGGGTGATGATGGTCGTACCGCCATCCTGCGACACCAAGTTGCGCGTGAACAGGGTGGCCGCCCCCAGGAGGGTTTTAAACTTTCCGATGGGTGTTTCACCCCCGGTATCGATACTCTTTTTAACCTCGGGCAGGCTAATGACCCGGCGTACCCCCGGCAGGGTACCGGCAGCGTTGGACAATTCGGTAATTTTCAGCCAAGTGGCCGTTTCAAAAACGTCTTTAGCCTTTATGACCACCCGAATAATTTCATCGGAACCGAATTGGTCCAGAAAATTCTGGTAGCCTTCGGCCGCGGGCAGGTCTTCGATGATGAGGTCGTAGACGGTGGTGCGAAAGCTGAGGCGGGGTAGGGGATAGGCCAACACAGCGGTGACGAGCCCGACAAAGAGGAGGGGCCAGATGGGCCGGCGGATACAAAGATCCAGCAGTGAAGGCAGCCTAAGCGGATTTAAGGGTGATCGACTCATGGTATTCGCGCATCCCAGTGTCGCACTGTGTTAACACTATTCGCCTTCGGTTTCAACGCGAAGGGGTTCCTGCCACCTTCCTGACCCACCCGGGCGGACGCTCATATCGAGCGGCCAACGCCGCTTCACTTTCTTTCTGTATCATGATTGGACCGGGGCTGGAAACATGCTATTCTGTCACTCTCATCAACCCTTATCCCCAAGGGGGCCTAATGACCCAGCCCATCTATCTGGACTACAACGGCACCACCCCGCATGACCCCCAAGTGATCGACGCCATGCGGCCCTTTCTGGAGACCGAGTTTGGCAACCCCTCCAGCGGGCATTGGTACGGCATCGGCCCCAAGAAGGCGGTAATGGCGGCCCGGGAACAGGTGGCCGGCATTCTGGGCTGCAGCGCTGCCGAGGTGCTCTTCACCAGCGGGGGCACCGAGTCCAACAACCAGGCGCTAAAAAGCATCGCCGGATCCCGCTACGCCCAAGGCAACCACATCATCACCAGCAGCATCGAGCACCCGGCTATCCTGGAAGTTTGCCGCTTCATGGAGGGCCACGGTTTCACAGTCACGATCCTGCCGGTGGATGAATTGGGATTGGTGGACCCGGCCCATGTGGCCGCCGCCATCCGGCCGGATACCATTTTGATCTCCATCATGCACGCCAACAACGAGGTGGGCACCATCCAGCCCATCGCCGAGATCGCCAAGCTCGCCCGCGAACACGGCATCCTCATGCACACGGACGCGGCCCAGTCAATGGGCAAGATCCCCACCCGGGTGGACGAATTGGGGGTCGACCTGCTTTCGGTGGCCGGGCACAAGATCTACGCACCCAAGGGGATCGGGGCCCTCTATGTCCGCAAGGGGGTTGCGGCGGAGATTTTCTGCCACGGGGCCGGCCAGGAGAATGGCCGGCGGGCGGGGACCGAGAATGTCCTCGAGATCGTTGGCCTCGGTAAGGCTTGTGAGATCGCCCACCGGGAACTGGCGGCTCATGCCGCCCACATGGGGGCCATGCGCGATCGCTTGGAAGCCGGATTGGAAGATGCCCTGACGGAGGTGCGCTTCAATGGTCACAGAGAACTGCGCCTGCCCAACACCTGCAGCGTCTCCTTCCGGGGGCTGGAGGCCAATCGCATCTTAGAGGAGATCGGGCTGGCGGTGGCCGCCTCGGCGGGGGCCGCCTGCCACGCCGATCAGGTGGAGATCTCCCACGTTCTGACGGCCATGCAGGTGCCCGAGGCGTGGGGCAAGGGCACCCTGCGTTTCACTACCGGGCGGTATACTACCGCCGCCGAGATCGACCACGCTCTGGCAGTGATTGTGACGGCGGTGAAAGAATTGCGGGGTTAAGAGCGCCTAATGCTGCCTCTCAACGTACCCTTCCTGACTGAGGCGGATTACGTCCAGTTCCTTGCCGGGTTAGGGCCGCGACTGCACGCCGTACATTTCAGCTTGTACGATTCTGCCCTTTGCGATGCGCGCGTTCGAATGCGGGCCATAGGAGTAGAGGCCCTGGCGGACGCTCTCGGGCGCCTGCCCAGCCCCAAGAAGTATCTGCTCGCCAACGGCCGTTTTCACCCCAGCGACACTTACCAAGGCGCCGGTGGTCTGCCTCGGCTGATCGAGAGTTTAGAAATCCTGCTCGATGCCGGCGTTCTGGATGGCCTGATCTTCGCCGACAGCTATCTGCTCACCGCCCTCGGCGATGCCGCCCCGGCGGTGGCCGCCCGGCTCGAGGCCGTGCCCAGCGTCAATTTTAGCATCGATGGAGAGGAAAAACTGGCAGTGCTACAGGAGCTGGTGGCCACTGCAGGTTTCCGGCCACCGGGGAAGATCTCCCTGGATCGCGCTTTGAACCGCCGTCCGGAAGCGTTGACCGACCTTGCCGAGTCTACGCGGCGCCGCTGGCCAGAGGTGAAGATCGAGCTGCTGGCCAACGAGGGCTGTCTGAGCCACTGCCCCTTCCGGCCCACCCACGAGGCCCTCATCGCCGCTGTCAACGGTGGCCTGGCGGTGGACACCCATCGCCTCAACCGCGATCTGGCCTGTCTTCGTATCCTCAACCGTGAGCCCCACCGCATCCTGGCCTCGCCCTTCATCCGCCCGGAAGAGGTGGCGCGCTATGCCGATAGCGCCGACCTCATCAAGGTCTGCGGCCGCACTCTGGGTGTGGATTTCCTCAAGCGCACAGTGCGGGCCTACGTCCAAGGCAGTTACAACGGCAATCTCTTCGATCTTCTCGATGCAAGTCACTGGATGGCGGATCGCTGGGAACTGCCCAACAGCGAGCTGCCCCGGGACCTCCTAACTACGCTGAGCGGTTGCGGCCACCACTGCGGCGCCTGCACAACTTGTGAACAGATATTCGCGCGCCATGCCCGCCCAAGGCCCTTGGGGCTGAGAGACCTGCGCGATATTGGCGGAGGCGCCATGTTGGCGGAAGAAAAGGGGGCGTGATGGGGTGAAGAAGATGATGAAGACCCAAGGGGCCGCCGCTGCCACCAGCGGCCCCTTGGGCACCCTATTGAACTACGAGGAGGAGTGGGTATAGGGTTTTCTATGGGTAAACCATTATAAAGCGTTCTTGTAGATCTGGACCACGTCGTCCAGAGTGGGACAGCGCGGGTTGGTGAGGCCGCAGGCGTCCTTCTGGGCGTTTTCGGCCATGATCTTGAGG
>JBNKKA010000065.1:0-21369 GCA_050291585.1 Desulfobacteraceae bacterium | reverse complement strand
CTTGATGAGCAAATGCCCCACCAGGGGAATCTGGAGCAACAGCTTATCCCAAGCCAACCTGCCGCTGGCGGTGCGCAGGTAAGTGCTCAGGCCAAAGCTGGCGGCCACGATGGCCAGCAGGATCACCACCCAATAGTTGGAGAGGGTCTCATACATGAAGATGCAGATGCGCGTGGGGGTGGGCAGGACCATGTTGGCGCGCTCCAGGACATCGACGAATTTTGGCACCACAACGGTCAGCAGGATGAAAAAGGCCATCACTAAAAAACTCATCACGATCAAAGGGTAGCGCAGGGCCGTGCGGATATTGGAGCGGATGGCGTCCTCATGCTCGATGAGATCGATAAGGCGATCAAGCACCTTGGGGAGGGCACCGCTGGCTTCACCGGCTTGAATCATACTGCAATATAGCGGTGAGAAGGCCTTGGGATGCTTGCGAAAGGCGTCGTAATAGCTGGCCCCTTCACGCACATCTCGGCTGATGACGGAGATGATGCGTTTGAGGGCTTCACTCTCCGTCTGATTTTCCAGTGCCTGGAAAATGGTCATGACAGGCACCCCGGCGCGCACCAAAGTCCGCAGCTGCTTGGTGAAAAGGATTACCTCGTGGGTCTTGATACGGACAAAAAATTGCCTGAGACGCTCCGTCGCCTGGGATCCCGTCGATCCGTGCTGCGGATTCACCGCAATGGGGATATAGCCCCGGGAGGATAAGATGGCACTTGCATCGGCGACCGATTCCGCCTCCATGACCCCCTTGACGCGGTTCCCGTTAGCGTTGATGACCTGATAGGCAAAGTTTGGCATGGGTGTCCTTTATTTATATCCAATTGGTTGGCTGCGTTTTCGCTACCCCATGACGGCCGAGGCCGCTTCATCCAAGGTGGTGACCCCGGCCAGCACCTTGCGCGCCGCGTCATCCCTGAGTGTGGTCAAACGCCCGGATTTCCTTGCAGCTCGAGTAATCGCCTGGGCGGATTCCTGTTTGAGAATCATCTCCTGGACGAATTCGTCAATGAGCAACACCTCGTAGAGACCGGTACGTCCTTTATACCCCATATCCATGCAGTTGAAACAGCCGGAGCCCTTCATGAAGTTGGCCCCCTGCACTTTGTCCAAGCCCCAGAACCTTAACGCTTCCTTGGGCGGGCTATAGGGCTTGGCGCAATAGGGGCAGACCTTGCGCACCAATCGCTGGGCGACGGTTACCAGCATCACCGATGAGACCAGAAAGGGTTCGATGCCCATGTCCACAAATCGGGTGATCGCCCCGGCGGCATCGTTGGTGTGCACTGTGCTGAGCACCCGGTGGCCTGTCATGGCCGACTGGACGGCGATGCTGGCGGTTTCCGCATCGCGAATTTCTCCCACCATGATCACGTCGGGGTCCTGGCGCATGATGGAGCGCAATCCATTGGCGAAGGTCATCCCCGCCCTTCGGTTGAGCTGCACCTGCCGGATCTTGGAAATACGATACTCCACCGGATCTTCCAGGGTGATGATATGGATGTCGGGCTGGTTGATACGCTTGAGGATCGAATACAGGGAGGTGCTCTTGCCGCTTCCCGTGGGGCCTGTGGCGAGGATCATACCATAGGGCTTGTGGATCATGGGCTCGATTTTATGGATATCCTCTGGTGCCATGCCCAGCTTCTCCAGGGAATACACACCCGTGCTGGTATCCAGCAAGCGCATGACGAGGTTCTCGCCGTAAATGGTGGGCAATGTGGAGGCGCGGATATTGATCTCTTTGCCGTCCATGCGCAGGGTAAAACGGCCATCCTGGGGGATACGCGAGATGGAGATATCCATGTTGGCCAGAATCTTGAGGCGTGAAATAATCAGCAGCAGCATCGATTTGGGGGGGGCGGGCACATCGTGGAGGCGGCCGTCCACCCGGAAACGGACCTGGACATAATCCTTCTCCGGGCTGATGTGAACGTCGCTGGCGCCCTCCCGCACGGCCTGGGCGAGGATCGAGTTGACCAGGCGAATGACCGGGGCCTCCTCGGTCATGTCGAGCAGGGAGCCCACCTCCACGTCGGTCTCGATGGCCTCGGGCTCCAGTTCCTGCTGGCGCTCGATCTGCATCTCCTCCATGCCCTCGATGACCCCCCCCATTTCGGAGTAGGAACCGTAGAGGCTGTTGAAGAGATGGTTGAACTCCTGGTAGGAGCAGATCACCACCTCCGCCTCGGAGTTGGTATGCACTTCGATGGCGTCGATGGCGTTGATGTCCATGGGATCCGTCATGGCGATGGTGAGAAGCGAGCGGGTCTTGCTCAAGGGAATGGTCTGGTGACGATGGGCCAGTTCCATGGTCACCAGGTTGGTCAGCGAAAAGTCTAGTGGATATTGATCTGGTTGATATTTTTCAATTTTAAGCTGCTTTGAGAGCAGGTCCGCAATCTGGGCGCCACTGACCAGGCCCTCCCGCACCAGATACTCACCCAACTTGAGGTTACCCTGTTTATGGCCGAGGACAGCCTCGTTGAGTTGCTCTTCGCTGAGCAGGCCTGCTTCTGCCAGCATTTCACCCAGTTTCTTTTTTTCCAGCACAGCGTCATCCTATATGGGGATTGCATATATGCTTACAGTCCCCTTCTTGCATATGGTTTGGTTCAAAAGGGAGATGCATAAAAAACCGGTTCCCGCCCCCATTGGCTGCGAATACGGCTATGGGCCGAAATATCTTTCGGTAACGCCCCCATTCTCAGTTGAGCCGCTTCTGAAGAGACATAGGCCCCAGAGGCTAATACGACGAAACGCAGGCCTTCTATTGCCGTCCAGTAAGGGACGAGACGCACCTCTATCCCCAAACTGTGGTACCGGTTGATCTGCTGGTGGGCCTCATTCAGAGATTGGGTTTCGGCCAATTGGAGCCAGAGGGTCTGCTCAATGAGGCGACTGATTCTGACCGGCGTAGCCGGGAAAATGATCTCATCACCAATGCCGATGGCGTCGGGATCTTTGATCTGTGGGTTGAGGGCCAACAGGCTGTCCATAAAGCTTGGGTCGTAATTGCCGCGGATCCGACGAACCAACCTGGCGAGGGTGTCTCCAGAGGCCACGCGCACACGGCCCAGGAGGAGGGGAGGGGCGTCTGATGATTCTCTATCCGCATTCGTGTCCGCCCCATTCTGGGTGGCGCTCACCCCGGTCTGAGTTGAACCATCATTGTCTGTCGTGGTGCTCACACCTAAAACGGGGTTAGGTACAGTAGCTGGCAGGATCTGTTCCGGCGGTGACACCGCCACAGGTTCCTCCATAAAGGGTGCCTCATCAACAGGCATGGCGGCAACGTCGATGGGTGACTGCTCAATACCAGTTGTGTTTATATTTTCATATGCTTCTAATCTGTCAGTGGAAGGCTTTCCCGTTGGGCCATCCACTGCCCCGGAGACCGGTTGTCCGGCGGGCAATAGCCCTGCTTGCTCTCGCTTAATTGGATATACTGAGATCCAAGGTTGTGACTCGAGACCCGACGCCAGATGAGAGATGGGCGAGTAAGGTTCTGGCAACCAGACACAGATGGCGACGACCATCAGAAGCAATAGCAGCAGGCTAGTCAGGGGACGCCAAAAGCGTCGGCCAGGATGACTGATGGCGCGCTGAACGCAGGAACGCACTAACATGAGGCTGGCCTTGGTGCGATTCTGGATGATCATGGCCAGCAGGCTCTGATGGCACAGATTGATGATTTTGCGCGGATACCCCTGGCTGAAACGGTAGATGGCCCACATGGCCGGATAGGTAAACAGGGGCAAGGGTTTCGGACTTGTGCTGGATTGTTTCAGGCGATAGCGGATCATCTCGCGCGTATCCCTGAAAGTCATGGGCTCCAGGCGGTGCAGGAGGTTGACCCGATCTGCGAAATTCGCATGGGCAGCGAGGATGGCCTCGAATTCACACTGAGCGAATATGGCGATCTGCAACAGCTTATGGGTATTGGTTTCGTAATTGAGGAACTCGCGCAGCAATTCGATGACGAAGGAGGGCAGCTTTTGTCCCTCATCGAAGATCAAGATGACGGTACGCCCTTCATCCACGCCGCTCTCATATAGACGCTTCTTGATCAGCTCTTTGAGTTGCCAGGTATCGGCCCCGGGGTCAAAGGCTTTCTGGGAAAACAACCCGGCCACAGCGGATAGGAATTCGCCGGGGGTATCGAAGGCCGGGTCGAGGATCAGGTGGGTATCTACCGTTTCGTCTTCACGAAAGCGACGGATCAATTGGCGGCACAAGGTGGTTTTACCCGTGCCCACATCCCCCATCACGACGTTCAGCCCGCGCTTGAGACGCAGGGCCAGTTCGATCTTCTGGAGGCAGTCCTGGTGCTGCCGGGATTTGAAAAAAAAGGAGGGATCCGGGGAGTTAGAAAAGGGCTCCTTTTCCAAGTGCAGGATGCTGAAGTAGTCCATGGCGATCCAATCTAAACTCCCGAAAAGGGTGCCGGCTTCATAGCCTTAGGGGCTATTTGCGACATCATCGTCAAACAGCCCTGGACGACCCAAAAACACTTTATTCAACCGCCTGGTTGCCACGTTCACCCAGGATATGGGGTGTGATGAAGATAAGCACATCCTCCATCTTGCTGCTGCGGCCACTGCCTTTGAAAAGGTAACCCAGGAGGGGAATATCCATCAGACCGGGCACGCCCGAATCGGTTTCATTACGGGTCTCTTTGTTGAGGCCGCCGATGACGGTGGTCTGGCCGTCGTAGAGGATGACGTTGGTCTCCGCTTTCTTGGTGATGACGGTGGGATTACCCGAAACCGTCCTGGAAAAATCGAGCTCATCTTTGCTGGTGAGGATGTTGAGTTTGAGGGTCTGGCCCTCGATGACATGGGGCGTGACCTCGAGGCTGAGGACCGCCTTTTTGTATTCGATATTGACCTCGCCGTTTTCCACCGTCTGAAAGGGCACCTCGTCGCCGCTTTCGATGATGGCCGACTGGTTGTCCAGGGTGGTGATGGAAGGACTGGATAAGATGTTCAGCTTGCCCTCCTGCTGAAGGGCGGATAATTGGACGGCCAGCAAATGGGACCCCACCTCTTCGACGGCCATCCCCAGGGTCAGCCCGGCCCCGCCGGTCAAGGCCGCCGGAAAGTTGACCGCAAAACCGGAGGTCGGGTCGATGCCGTTGTCAGACAAAGGGGTGCCCACTACGCCGCTGCTGTTGCTACCGGGGTAGATCCAGGCGCCCTCTTCAGCCAGACCGCCCCATTGAATGCCAAGGTTGCGGGCTGTTTCGCGGGTGGCTTCCACGATGCGCGCCTCAATGAGGATCTGGCGGGTAGGCCGGTCCAACTTCTCGATGAGGGACAGCAATTGTTCCAGATCGCTGCGCATGGCCTTGATGATCAAGGCATTGGTGTCCTCGTCCACGAGGACCGAACCGATGGATTGGCCCGGTTCGGACTCGCTGAGGAATTTTTCCAGGTTGTCTTTGAGCTTGGTGGCATCGGCATAATCGATGGGGATCACCTGGGTCAACAAGGGCTCGCTCTGTTCGATGGCCCGTTTCTTTTGTTTGATGAGGGAGGCGGCTTCCAGATTTTTCAGTCGTTTACTGGTGTCCTCGGGAGAGACCACGCGCAGGATGTCGCCCTCCCACTCGTAGCTCAACCCATGGGTATTCAACAGGCCGGTAAACACCTTGTCCCAGGGTGCCTTGTTGACGTTTAAGGAGACCATGCCCTGGACACTGTCATTGAGAATAATATTTTGGTCGACCGCCCGTACGAGGGCTCTCAAGAGCACGCGAAGGTCGGTGTCGTGCATGCGCAGGGTGATGCGTTTGGTCGGCAGCGTCCGGACGATCTCGGCAGGCGTTTTCTCTGATGTGCTCATTGCGGCCGGTGGTGGAACCTCTAACTTGCGCTTCCGCGCCGAGGGTGAGAAGCCACGTGCTTTCTTGGCCTTGATGGACCAGTCGGTAAAATCCGGCGCGCTCTTCTGGTGTTGCTGGCCGGCACATCCCGTCAGTCCGATGACCAGGATAAGGGTCAGGCACAGTCGTGAGAGTCTGAGAAGCTTACCAATACGGCTCATGGCAAATCCTGAATATTAGTGGGTTTCACCATTGGTTCCACCTGAGTTGAGATTCCTTCGACATTCCTTAAAACGATAATCTCAACGCAGACCTTAGCGGGTTTCGTCCAACGGCAGTACATGACTTTTAGAGTTCCCGATCTTGCCAACCACCACCGACTTGGGTGAAATGGAACGGATGAAATAGCCTGAGGCGGGCAGCATCTCCCCTTCCTCGTACTCCATCCCATTGATAATGGCCATCCGCTTGGCCCCCATCTGGAGGAAACCACTGTAGCGCAGGTCGGGTGTTTCCACCGGAACCGGTTTCTCTTTAACCTCCTCCACCGGGAGGCTGCGCTCAAGTTCGGTCGTCAAGGCCGCCACCGATCTCAGAAACGGATCCTTCTGCCAATTGCGGCTGGCCTGCTCGAGATTTTGGGTCACGGTCTCGGTGGGGGTCGTTTTCTGAAGATTCTGGGCAACCTGGATGACGAACTTCTGCAAATCGGCCACAGGTTCAGCTCGTGTGGTTTGTGGTGAAATGGCGGTGTCTGCGCTGAAAAAGAGGGTATAGGCACCAAAGATCACGGTGAGGATCATGACGCCGACGATGATTTTTTCACGAGTGGTCATTCTGAAACTCTTTCCCTCTATCCCCTAAGTAGCCTCCGTCGATCGCCGCCCCGCTTAGGTCGCTTGAAGAAACACCAGGCGCGTGCTGAGTTCACGGCGGTCGTTGAGGGTTTCTATATGAAGTGTGTCCATGTTTGCCAGGGCGGGCAGTTTGACCAAGGCCAGCAAAAACCCACGAAAGCGAAAAAAATCACCGCTCACGCGTAAATTGAGGACCAGATGCCCGCTGGTGTCTGATAGAGAGCGCTCATCCGGAGCGGCCATCTCAAGTGTCAGGCCATGCTGGGCAGCCATATCCGCGAGCTGGGTACTGAGCTCGGCCATTGTGTTGTCCGTGGCCACACGCGCCGGAGGCTGTTGCAAACCCAGCAAATCCAGCGGTTTGGCCTTCTGGACCAGTTTTTTAATCACCGGTGCAAGGGCTTCCTGGCGCTGAATTTCCTCCTTCATCTGGCTGGCTTCCTCGCGCAGGTCCTGTAATGCCAGGTGATTGGGCAACAGTCCCAGAAGGGCCATCGCCGTTACCCCGACGAGGCAAATGAAGATGAAGGTCAAGCTGCGCGGATGCAGTTTTGGGATGTCGGCCATACGCTAAACTTTCACTTGCTTGTCATCGTTATTCACACCTGCGCTAACACAATTTCAGGTACTATCAATCCTAATGGTTGGTCTCAGGACGGTTCCAAGCGAGCTGTAAAACGCAGAACCTCCTGCTGATTGTAGAACTGAAAGCTCTTGCTGATAATCACCTGTTTCTGGAAAAGCGGGGAGGCCTTGAACTGCAGCATATAGCCCGTTAATGAAGACTCGAAGCTGCTGCGATCGCCGAATACGACGCCTTCGATATCAACAACGGCAGGCGTGTCGTCTGTTGCCGGTAAATTCGCATCCAGGGCGATCAGACGGATATTGGCAGGCGTTATCTCATTGATTTCATTTACGAGGGCCACGGGCCGATATGTAGCGCTTACCTGAACATAGTCGCGATGTTGTTTCTGGGCATGTGACATCAGTTTCAGTACCAGGGTCTTATCCGCCTGGGGGCTGAAGCTGCTGAGTCGGGATTGAAGACCGGCCACCTCATCCTCGGCTGCGTTGAGTGCATGCCCTTGCCAAAGGTACCACATGGAAAACACCAGCAATACCGCCATGCATACCGAGAACACCATCCGGTTGATGCGATCAATGCTGGCTTGTTTATCCTTATCTTTATGCGTAAATAGGAAGTTGGGCGTTAAAGTGTTGCGGGCCAGGGCCATCCCCACGGCAGGGACATAAGCCTCTTTTTCGGCTGTCGTTTTTGGGACGGCGACGGCACGCACAAAAGTCGAATCCTCTGGGAAGGGATTGAGGCTTTCGATGGGCAAACTCAACTGCCTGCGGAGATACTCGCCAATGGGGCGGCAGCCTGTCAAAGGGCCTGACAGGAGAATTTTTTCCAGACCGGCGCCGTTGAAATGCAGGGCGTAATGCTGAAAGGTACGTTCCACCTGGCGCAAAAGCCGCTCCAGGGCAGGCTGAATCAGCGTGAGGATCTGGTCGGCCACTTCGACGCTGGGTTGGGTCTCTTCGAGTTGCCCCTGGACATAGGCGGAGAAAACTCGCTGCGCCTGATCCAGATGGATATTGTCCGTAGCACCGAAGGGTAGGGCGGAGTGAGCATCCATGGCGGCTGCCTCGGCTACCAAATTAGCAGGGATCTGTCCCCCGGTAATAGCCTGCTGCAAGCCATCCACCATACTGCGCATACCGGCCTTAATCCCCCTTGCAAGAATCAAGTTTCCATTGGCGTAAATGGCGATACGGGACCAGTCTCGACCAATGAAGAGGTTGCAGATATCGCGGCCCTGGGTGGGCAGGATGCCCGTGCGCAAGAGATTTTGCACGGCGAAGGAGACGATGGAGAGGCCCTTGAGGGGATAGCCGGCCTTCTGGAAGGTAGCCGTCATTTGCTCCACCTCCTGGCGCGGCGCCGTATAGGTCATCACCTCAGTTTTCTGCACCCCGGCGTCCAATACGTCGTCCAAAACTTCAAAATCGAGCAGTTCCTCCTCACGGTTGAAACTGACCTCTTTGGTGAAGGTCCAATAGACAGCGTTGGCCACCTGCTTGCGCGGTAGCTTGGGGATGCGTACGCAGCGGGTTTCAACCCGCGCGGAGGAGATGACGCTCCACACGTTTACCTTATCGGGGTTACCGCAAAAATCAACCAAAGCATTTTTCAGGAAGGTGTTGAATTCCGGCTCATGGGTTCTAATACCTTCGGGCAGGGGGATGCTACGGTAGTCGATCAACTCAAATCGTTTTTCGGCCGGCCTGTGAACCATGGCCATCTTCAGGTCGTTGTAGCCGATCTCCACTCCTACGACGGCCCGGCGCCTCAGAGGCCGGCTGCGCACTTGCGCTTTTTGAAGAGTGGTTTCCCCTGTATCTGCCAACGGTTTAGGTGAGGGGCGTTCAGGCCGGGTGCTGGGATTCGCTTTGGGCTCCCGAATCAGATCAAGCAGCTTTTCGGTGGACGTAATCTCATCGCGTTTTGCCAAAGCCGTACTCCGTAGATTCCGAATTGAAATGATTCTCGAACCGAAGCATAGTCGCGTTGTTTCAGTTCGATACCGGTTGCGATTTGCCCATAACATGCCTAAAATGTCAAGTATTATTGCTATTTTGGAAGGAGCGCAGGAGGGCTTTTGCTTGGGATGGAAATCTTTTCATGTGCGTGGCTCAAGTTGCCAATTAAGCCATCAGAGGTTAAGCTTGAAAAATCGCGCGATTCAGGATAATGCCAACACCGTCCCCGATGCGTTCTTTAGCCCAAGCAGATGTCACAGGTGTGTTAGCCATCGCCGGCAGTTTTGATTTGACACGACCGATCCCGTAATTACGCTTGCCTCGGGCGATTGATAAAGATACCCAATGGATAAGGAAAAAGTAAAAAACCGCCTTCTGGCCAATCAGATGCTGTTTATCGGCATGTCCCTGGCCGGTATTTACTGGCTGCTGGACTCCTTCCTCTCACTCTTCCTCTCCGCCGAGGAAACCCTCTTGGAGCGGATGATCGGTATCGATCTGAACGAGATCTGGATGCGCATCATTGTCCTGTGTCTTTTCGCCATCTTCGGCTCCCACACCCAGTACATCATGAATGAACGCCGCCGCTTATCCCTCAAGGCCGAACGCGATGCGGCCACTCGCGAACGTTTTCAGCGCCTGCTCTCGCCCGATTTAGCGGAGCGTGTGGTCAGCGGTGCCCTTACGGTGGAAAAGGGGGGGGAATCCGTTGAAGCCACGGTGCTGTTCGCCGATATCCGCGGATTCACTGCCATCAGCGAAAATACCGAAGCGGGCGAGGTCCTTCAACTGCTCAACGAGTATTATGAATGCATCGTCGATGTGGTCTTCCAGCATGAGGGTACGGTGGATAAATTCATCGGCGATGCCATTATGGTGATCTGGGGAGCCCCTGTGCGCCACGAAGACGCTCCCTATCGCGCGGTTAAAGCTGCCATAGAGATTCAACATGCCTTGGTGGTTTTCAACCAGCGGCGCCAGGAGAGGGGCAAAGTCCCCATCGAGGTGGGGATCGGCATCAACACCGGTGAACTCGTGGCGGGCTACATCGGGTCTTCACGCACCATGAGCTATTCCGTCATCGGCGACACGGTTAACACCGCCTCTCGCCTTTGTTCCGCTGCCAAACCTGGCCAGATCATCATCTCTGACACCACGAGCATCGCCCTGCCGGTCCAGATCAATGTCGGCCCCCTGGAACCACTCAAGGTCAAAGGTAAATACCATCCCATTGAAGTTTTCGAGGTACTTGGCTACCGATAGGGGCAATTGCTGCGCAATTGCTTGGCAAATGCCTTTGGTATTTGCAGACGGTGGTTCCCAAAACATCTGAATTGCCAGTTTTCCTGCTCAGACATCATGAAATGAAAGGAACCGCCCATGCGGATCGGCTACGGTTTTGATGTCCACCGTCTTGTGGACAATCGCACTCTCATTCTGGGCGGCGTTACGATTCCCTTTGAGAAGGGTCTGGCGGGACACTCCGATGCTGATGTAGTGTTGCATGCTATTTGTGACGCCCTCCTGGGGGCTGCCGGCCTGGGTGATATTGGCGAGCATTTCCCCGATACCGATCCGGCTTACCGTGGGATCGACAGTATGCTGCTGCTGGAAAAAACCTATCAGATGGTAACCCACAAGGGGTTTCATCTGGGCAATGCCGATGTCACCGTGCTGGCTCAGGCCCCTAAAATAGGCCCCCACAAAGCCGCCATGCGCAAAAAAATCGCCAACGCCCTGGACCTTCCTATAGAGCGGATTAATATTAAAGCCACCACCACCGAGGGTGTCGGCCCCTATGGTCGCGGAGAGGCCATTGGTGCCACTTGTACCCTTTTATTAAACGAACAGCCGGAGCGGGACGATGCCTGAAGCGATGACGGAGTCTTTCAAACTATCCACAGAATTCACCCCCCAGGGGGATCAACCGGCGGCCATCGCAGCGATAGTGGAGGGAATTGAACGACAAGCACCGGCCCAGGTCCTCTTGGGGGTAACCGGTTCCGGTAAAACCTTTACCATGGCCAACGTGGTGGCCACCCTCAACCGTCCGACCCTGGTGATGGCCCCCAACAAAACCTTGGCGGCCCAGCTCTACCAAGAGTTTCGCCAGCTATTTCCCCAGAACGCTGTTGAATATTTCGTCAGCTACTACGATTACTACCAGCCGGAAGCCTATATCCCCAGCAGCGACACCTATATCCAGAAAGACTCCTCCATCAACGACATGATCGACAAGCTACGCCATTCGGCCACCCGTTCGGTCCTCTCCCGGCGGGACGTTATCGTCGTGGCCAGCGTCAGCTGCATTTATGGGCTGGGGGCGCCCGAGGATTATCTGGATATGCGCGTGGAACTCTATTGCGGTATGGAGACCTCCCGGGAGAAACTGCTCCTCGACCTGGTCAATATCCACTACGAACGCAACGACATGGACTTCCACCGGGGCGTCTTTCGAGTGCGCGGGGATCGGGTGGAGATCTTCCCGGCCTATGAGGAGGAGGTCGCTCTGCGGATCGACTTTTTTGGCGATGAGATCGAGGCCATCGCCGAGATCGACCCCTTGCGGGGCAAGGTGCTGAACAAACTCCGGCGGGTGGCGGTCTATCCCGCCAGCCACTATGTGACCTCCAAACGAACTCTCAAAAAGGCCCGTGAGACCATTGTCAAAGAGCTGAAAACGCGCGTGGCCCATTTTCGGGAAACCGATAAACTCATCGAAGCTCAGCGCATCGAAGAGCGTACCCAGTTCGATCTGGAGATGATCCAGGAGATCGGCTATTGTAACGGTATCGAGAACTATTCCCGCCATCTCACTGGGCGTGCACCCGGCGAGCCACCGCCCACTCTGCTGGATTATTTCCCAGACGACTTCCTGCTTTTCGTGGATGAGAGCCACATCGCCGTCTCCCAGATCCGGGCAATGTTCAAGGGGGACCGATCCCGCAAGGGGACCTTAGTGGAGTTCGGTTTCCGCCTGCCCTCGGCCCTGGACAACCGTCCCCTGAAATTCGAAGAGTGGGAATCGCGTGTCCATCAGGTCATATTTGTATCGGCGACCCCTGCCGATTTCGAGCTGCGGGCCGCCAATGGTGCCATCGTCGAGCAGGTCGTACGTCCCACGGGCCTCCTCGACCCGCGCATTGAGATTCGCCCAGCCACCGCTCAGGTGGACGATCTCTACACGGAGATCGCCATGCGCTGCGAGCGCAAGGAGCGCGTTCTGGTCACCACCCTGACCAAGCGGATGGCCGAGGATCTGAGCGAGTATTTTTCCGATATGGGCATCGCCGTACGCTATTTGCACGCCGACATCACCACAATGGAGCGTATGGACATCATCCGGGATCTGCGCCTGGGCAAGTTCGATGTCCTGGTGGGCATCAACCTTCTGCGGGAGGGCCTGGATATTCCCGAGGTGAGTCTGGTGGCCATCCTCGATGCGGACAAGGAAGGCTTCCTGCGCTCGGCCCGTAGCCTGATCCAGACCTGTGGGCGGGCTGCCCGCAATGTCGATGGTAAGGTTATTCTTTACGCCGACAAAGTGACCCCGGCAATGAAAGCGGCCATGGACGAGACCCAGCGCCGGCGTGCCAAGCAGGCCGCCTATAATAAAGCCAACAATATAACGCCTGAAACCATCCGGAAGGAGATCCACACCATCTTCGACCAAGAGCCCGCTAAACAAGCCGAGGAATCCGCCATCTCCGTGGCCGAAAAACCGGCGGACTATCAAACCCCCGAAGAGATGGCCAATCGCATCACCGCACTGGAAGCCGAGATGCAGGCGGCTGCAAAAGCCCTGGAGTTCGAGAAGGCGGCGGCCCTCAGGGACCACATCCGCCAACTCAAACAGGAATTGATCTTCGAGGGCCGCGTGGAGATCTAATGACCGGCCCACCGTATAGTAACGACCGTAAGCTGCCTCCGGGAATCACCACCGTCCTGGCCAATCTCCCCGCGGCCCCTGGCGTATACCTGATGAAGGCTGCCGACGGGACCATTCTCTACGTTGGCAAGGCCAGCCTCCTCAACAAGCGCGTCCCCTCTTATTTCAATGCCATTGAACGCCATGACCCCAAAACGGCCGCGCTGGTCGGTCGCATCGTCGCCATCGAGACCATTCTTACCGCCACGGAAAAAGAGGCCCTCATCCTCGAGGCCAACCTGATCAAACGTCATCGGCCGCGTTACAATGTCAACCTCAAGGATGACAAACGCTACCCGGTGCTGCGTATCGACACCGAAGAACCCTTCCCCCGTATCGTGCTGACCCGCAAAATGAAAAAAGACGGCGCCCTCTACTTTGGTCCCTACGCCTCCTCCCAGGCAGTGCGCGCCACCCTCAAGGTAATCAACAAAACCTTTAAATTGCGCAAATGCAGCAATCCAGTTTTCCACCGACGCACGCGGCCCTGCCTCAACCATCAGATCGGCGCTTGCCTGGGACCCTGCTGTCTGCCCATTGACCGCTCCGCCTATGATGAGATCGTCAAAGAGGTGATCCTCTTTCTCAAAGGGCGCACCCCCGAACTGGTGAAAAAATATGCGCGCGAGATGTACGCCGCCAGTGAAGCCTTGGCCTTTGAACGCGCCGCGACACTGCGTGACAAGCTCCAGGCCCTCGAGCGCACCTTGGAGCAGCAGGTCATGGTGATGGCCGACCGCGGGGATCGCGACGTCGTCGTCGTGGCCCATGCTTACGGCAATGCCGTAATCACCCAACTGGCGATCCGCAGCGGCGTGCTCATGGACACCCGCCACTTCCATGTCAGCGAAACCCTGGCGACAAAAACGGAAGTTTTGACCAGTTTTATCCGCCAGTTTTACGCCCGAGCACCCCTTATCCCCCCTGAGATTCTCATCTCCGAGACTCCAGAAGAGGAAGATGCCGACCTCATCCAGGAGGAACTCGCTGCCCGGCGTGGCAGGGGGGTTCGTCTCCACCACCCCCAAAGGGGCGAGAAGGTCCGTCCTCTCAAGATGGCCCTGGCTAACGCCCACAAGGAACTGGCTGCCTACGCCGACCGTCTGGCGGCCCAGACCGATTTTATAGAGCGCCTGCAGAAGCGCCTGCAAGTCGCCCATCCGCCAAACCGCATCGAGTGTTTCGACAACTCCCACCTCCTGGGCAGTTGGCCCGTATCGGCAATGGTGGTCTTCATGAACGGCAAGCCGGCCAAGGCCGAGTACCGGCGTTATAAACTCAGCCTGCGGAAGGAACCCGACGATTATGCCCAGATGGCCGAGGTGATGGGGCGGCGATACCGCAAGGGGGATACCGACGCCCCCTTGCCGGACTTGCTCCTCATCGACGGCGGCAAGGGACAACTCAACGTGGTCCTGGCGGTGCTTGAAGAATTGGGTCTCGGGGATCGCATGGAGGTCGTCGCCATCGCCAAAAAGGATGTGGCCAAAGGAGAGACTCAAGATAAAATCTTCAAGGCTGGAAGACAGAATCCCATCTCTTTCGGCCGGGATACGGACCTTCTGCTTTTCCTGCAAAGAATCCGCGATGAGGCTCACCGCTTCGTCATCCGCTTCCATCGCCAGCGGCGCAACACCAAATCATTGCATTCAATTCTGGATGAGGTACCCGGCGTGGGGCCAAAGCGCAAAGCGATGCTGATGAAGTCCTTCGGGGGGATTAAAAAAATCCGGGCAGCCACCCTGAGTGAACTCAGTGCGCTACCCGGAATCAATGCCACGGTGGCACAGCAGATTCTGACACTCCTCAATCCCGATCACACGGATTGAGGCATGGACGTCAGTAACTGCTCATGCTTTATCGTGTCCATCCAGAGATATAGATGGAAATTATTTGAGCGTTTTCAAAAGATCCTTCAACTCCTGCACGGCGGCAGCGGATTTATTCAGGGCCGCTTTCTCATCATCCGTCAGTTCGATTTCGATGACCGCTTCAATGCCGTCCTTGCCCAGCTTCACCGGTACACCGATGAAAAGGTCGTTGAGGCCGTATTCCCCCTGCAGATAGGCGGCACAGGGTAGGATTTTTTTCTTGTCCTTGAGGATCGATTCGGCCATCTCAACGGCCGCCGAGGCCGGCGCGTAGTAAGCGCTGCCGGTTTTGAGCAGACCGACGATCTCGGCCCCGCCGTTGGCGGTGCGATCCACGAGGGCGTCAATTCGCTCTTTTGTCATCAGCTCGGTGATGGGAATGCCCGCGACGGTGGAGTAGCGCGGCAGGGGTACCATGGTGTCCCCATGGCCGCCCAGAACGAAGGCGTGGGTATTTTCCACAGATACATTCAGCTCCATGCTAATAAAGGCTCTGAAGCGAGCAGAGTCGAGAACGCCGGCCATGCCGATGACCCTGTTTTTGGGAAAGCCGGAGGCCTCGTAGGCCACCTGGCACATGGCATCCAGAGGATTGCTTACAATGATGATCACGGCGTTGGGCGAGCGCTTGGCTGCTTCCGTGGTCACCGTGCGCATGATGCCGGCGTTGGTGGAGATCAGATCGTCGCGGCTCATCCCGGGCTTGCGCGGGATTCCGGCGGTGATGATAATGATGTCCGAGCCCGCACTGGCATCGTAATCGTTGGCGCCCGTCAAGTGGGCGTCGTGCTTTTCGATGGGAGCGGCCTCGGTGAGATCTAGAGATTTTCCCTGAGGGACCCCCTCGACGATGTCCACCAGAACCACGTCGCAGAGCTCTTTTTCCGCCAGGCGTTGGGCGGCGGTGGCGCCCACATTTCCGGCCCCGATGACAGTCACTTTTTTGTCCATAGCATTCTCCTCCTCCAAAATGAGCGGTTGTTGGTACGCGTGTACGGCATAACCATAGGCCCAAGAGGGTTGCAGATATCATATTTCGTCTTATTGTCAATAGGTTTTATGAATCACATTTGTGCTCAACATGTTGACAATTTTGCCGAAATAGGGATAATAGCAGGCATCAAATCGATTCCTGCCAATGCCTGCATTAGAATCACCGGTGGCTGCCAAGACATCGGGGCCGCCGCCGGAAAGCGACTTGCCGGATTATTTGATGGCTACCATCTATTGATGGTCTCCATCTGCCATCCACTGCTTTAGCTCTCAGCAGAGCGGAGAATTTAATGAGTCTCAAAGATCAAATTAAAGCGATCCTGCAGGAAGCCGAAATTTATCGGCGTCAAGGGCTGCTTGAAGAAGCGCGGTCAAAATATAAGGAAGCCACAGACCTGATCCAAGCCAATGAGCAGTTGCGCAACCGCGATGCCCTCATCCAGGCCATCGGAAGCAAGGTGGCCTCGCTGGACTCGACTAGCGACGCCCTGGACAAAGAGGAGGCGTCGCCCCAGCTATCTCCCAAAGCGCAGGATCTTATAAAAAAATTGTTCTCTTTCTCTGAAAAAAAAGACCGTGATGAGGCCGCTTTGGAAGGCGCCATCGCCCTCGCCAAATTCGGTCAATTCGACGGCGCACTCCAAGAATTCAAGACCCTCATCGAACGAGACACCCATCGTCTGGTGGCCGCCAAGAATATCTTGCGCTGCCACTTTGCCGTCAACGCCAACGAGGCGGCCGTTGATCAGCTCAAGGAGTGGCAATCCGGGGACCTTTTCAGCCCCGAACAGCTGACTGGCCTCAGGGCGAGTGTGGCTGACCATCTTGCCCGCCAGGGCGTAGAGATGGAACTACCGGAGATCGAGAGCGCAGCTCCTGCGGCTGAGGGCGATTTCAGCGCCCCCGGCGATATGGGCATGGGTGACGATGACCAGGGTGAGTTCCTTGACATAACCTCTATCGGCATCACCATGGAGGCCGGCCCAAGTAAAGGCCAGATGGTTGAATTCGACGTCAACTTTCAATCCGGCAATATGCTTTCGCTGATTATCCCCAGCAAGGATGAGCCTTTGATCGCCCAACTCCAGGATGGGGTTCGACTGGACAATATTCAGTACTATTCCCCCATTGCCATCTTCAAAGGAGCCGGTGTCGTTGCCTCGCGGACACAAATCAAAAATGGGCCCAAGAAAGGCGATTTTTGCTTGGACGTTAAAATCGTCAATCAGTAAATGATTGATACGTCAACCAGTAAATGATTGCTACATCAATCAGTAAATGGTTTTAATTCTAAAAGTATTGCGACATCGAACAGGCTGGCAAAGTTACTGCGCCTGATAGCCAAATATGGCGTGAATCATCGTTTATCCTTGGAGTCTGAAACGTATGGCCATTTTTAATCTGAAAAAGCGCGAGATCGAGTGCAAGATCGTTTACTATGGACCGGGAAGGGGGGGAAAGACCACGAACCTGGAGTACCTCTTCAAAGCCTACAAAAAACAGGTGACCGGCGAGATGGTCTCCATCAACACAGAAGGCGACCGCACCCTGTTCTTTGACTTTCTGCCCATCGGCCTGGGCAAGATCCGCGGTTGCGACGTGCGCGTACAACTCTACACCGTTCCGGGTCAGGTCAAATACAGTTCCACCCGAAAACTGGTGTTGCGCGGCGTCGATGGGGTTATTTTTGTGGCCGATTCTCTCGATGTGCGCCGGGAAAAAAATATGCTCTCCTTGCAGGATCTCCAAAAAAACCTGAAGGAATACGGTAAAAGCATCTTCCAGACACCCCTTGTGCTGCAGTACAATAAGAGAGATTTGGCTGACGATGGGATCCCCCTGATGAGTATTGAGCAGATGAACAAAGACCTCAATCGCCAGTTGAAGGTGCCCGCCCACCCAGGTAGCGCTGTGAAGGGCGACGGCGTCGGAGCGACCTTAAAGGAGTGCTTGAAGTTAACTTTGAAATCCCTCCAAAAAGAATTTAAATGGGCGCAGTGAAAAATTGAATCATTCAACCAAAAATGTCCTCACCGGAGACTTGAAATACCTCGGTCTCGGGGATATCCTGCAGTTGATCGGCGCCAACGGCAGTACCGGTGTTCTGAAACTCTCATGCCGCTATGCGGCCCATCCGGCCCTACTATATTTTAAAGATGGTAACCCCGTGGATGCACGCTGCGGCGATCTGGGCGGCCTGGATGCCCTTTATCCCCTATTCGGCTGGAGCGAAGGGGCCTTTGAATTCACCCAGGAGGAGGTCCACGGTACCAATACCATCAATAAAAGCCGCATGGGCATCATCCTCGAAGGCCTCAAACTTAAAGACGATGGCAAGATCGAAATCATCGGCGCCGACAGCTTGCCCAGTATCGCCAAAAGCCTGGGCCCCTCAGGAGAGGAAATCCCGCTGGTAAAAGGTCCCCTGGTGGACTACATGTATGTGGTCGATGAGGAGGACTTCTTCGATGGCGAGCACATCGTTGAAGAGGGGCGCCACGGAAACTGGATCTGGGTCATCCTAGAGGGAGTGGTGGAGATCGCCAAGGAGACCAGCACCGGCAGGCTTCCCATCCTGCGGTTGGGAAGTGGGTGCTTCATCGGTAGCCTCGCCACTTTTCTTGTCCATGGCAATATTCGCGCCGCATCGGTGGTGGCCGTGGGCAATGTTCAATTGGGGGTGCTTGACTCACAACGCCTGGCCCAGGAGTATGCCGGCCTGCCGAGAACGTTTCGCCACCTGCTGGTCAGCCTTGATCACCGGCTCAAAGCAACCACCACACGGGTAATCGCCAATCGCACGGGGAAGGAAGGCGTCACACCTGATCTGAGTGAAATGCAAGAGTTAATGGCCCAGGGTGAGACCGGCAGAGAAGTTCTCCGGGTGATCCACTCCGGTGAGGTATGGGTCCACCGTGGCACGCCTAAACCACTGACCCTCGCGCGGTTGGGGAAGGGCGACTATTTCGGCCACCTCCCATTTCTGCATCTGCGCCAAGAGCCCGAGTTTGCATCGATCTTTGCAGGGGATGACCTGGATGATGAAGAGATCCCGGTGGCGCCCCTCAAAGAGGCCTACGAGGGCATGTCGATCACTTTCAAGAATATCGTTGACAATGTGGCCGCATGTGTTTCAGTTACCACGGAATTGCTAAGCGCCTTGGCTGAGCAACAGGGCGCATTTACTAAAGAATTTATCAACGAATAGATGCCTGGCATTGCAGGTTAACCTCCCACCGACTGGGACGTGCATAAAGAGGAGTAATCGTGAAGGAGGACAAACGTAAGCATGAACGCTACGACGCCCTGAATCTGATCAGTTACCTGGTGATCGACGACGAGGGCACTGAAGTGGCTCAAGGAATGGGGCGCACTCTGAACGTTTCCCAATCCGGTATTCTGCTGGAAACCCATGTGGCCCTCGCCTTGAAGGGGACCATATCTTTAAGTGTCGGGCTGGCCGAGCAGATGGTGGCCATCAAGGGTAATGTGGTTTTCTGCCACCCCGGTGAGGATGGCAAACACGAAACCGGTATTGAATTCGAGGCTTTGGATGATGTCTCCCGTGAAAGCCTCAACCAATATATTCAAGCCTTCCAAACCCAATAAAAACCTCGGTCCTAAACAGTAAATGCGACCACTTCCCGTGGTGCGGCGTGTGGGCACTGCACCAATGCAGGGCAGCTTATAGCCCCAAGGCGCCTATGGTCTTTTACCCCCCGGACGCCATCTAAGCGAGAGCGCCGAATTCATTAAAGAGCGAAAAAATGGTGATCCACACCCGTCTTAAGCCGACCCTGGCTAACCTGCCGTTGGCGGCTGTCGATCTCAGCGATAAAACGTTCCAAATCTCCAGTGCTACACCTGCCGACCACAGTGACATCGTCGATCGCCTCGTCAAGAGCCTCGCCGGGGTGGGGTTGCTGAATCCCCCTCTGGTGGCGGCCACGGGAACAAAGGACCGGTGGCGGATAGTATCCGGGTTTCGACGCTTTGCGGCCTGCGCTGCTTCAGGCCTTGAAATTGTGCCGGCCCGTTGCCTACCAACCGAAACAACAGCGGCCACCTGTGCCCTCATGGCGATTGGCGAGAACGCCCTGCAAAGGCCCTTAAATCTCCTTGAACAGGTGCGTGCCAGCCGATTGCTGCTGACCCATTTTGCAGATGCACCTGACTTGAAACGCCTGGCCCAAGGGGCCGGAATGGCCCCCAATCTGAAGCTGTTGCGTCAGCTGGCCTTTCTTGGTGAGGCACCCGCCTCATTATCCCAGGCGATCTTGGAAGGGATAGTGCCTTTGCCCATGGCCCTGGATCTGATGGCGCGCAACATTGAAGAAGCATCAGCCCTGGCAAGCCTCTTTGGAGATTTACGCCTCGGCTTGAACCGCCAAAGAGAGATCCTGGGCCTCCTCGATGATATCTCCCACCGCGACGGAGCGTCGGTTACCCAGATTCTCGCCGAACTCGTTAGCCAGGTGGGCGCCGCCGATCCTGATATCGAACGGCCCTTGCGTTGCAACCAATTGCGCGCTGCACTGCGCCAGCGTCGTTACCCCCACCTTGCAACCGCAGAGTTGGCGCGCTCCCAGGCACTCAAGGCGATCCGCCTCTCTCCCGGTATGCAGTTGGTGCCTCCGCTCAATTTCGAAGGCCAGGGTTTTCAGATGAAGCTGCACTTCAGCGATCTTGATGAACTGGAGGCGCACAAGGTTCGCATCGAAGCGCTCCTGAAAGACTCCGCTTTCGCTGATCTGCTCCGCTGATCTCAAATTCTGCCCGTCGTCACGATAGTCGCAACCCTCGAATACATCATCCTTAGTCACCTAAATTCGACACCGATTCCAATTCAATCCATCATATTAATCTCCAGGAACCTTCATGTTGTAGGCACAGCATGAAAATATGAACAAAAAGAACTTGACAAGCAGCACGTATAAACTATAATTCCATCAAACAACTAAATGGAATTCATTTTTTATGGGAATTCGGGAGCGCAAGGAACGGGAACGGGAAAGGCGCAGGCAACAAATCATGGTTGCCGCCAAGCGGGTATTCGCCGATAAAGGTTTCAGCAAGGCGACCATGGAAGATATTGCCAATGAAGCCGAACTCAGCCCCGGCACCCTGTACCTCTATTTTAAGAACAAAGACGAGCTATATGCCTCCTTGTCTCTTCGGATTTTGCAATATTTGCTGATTCGGTTAGAACACCTCAACAAAGAAACCCAACTCGATGTAGAAGAACGGATAACTGGCCTCAAAGAAGCCATGTACGATGTCTACGAGTTTGATCCGTTAATTCTTGTAAACATGTTTCGCTTACAATCGAGCGAGTTG
>JBNKKA010000064.1:0-21569 GCA_050291585.1 Desulfobacteraceae bacterium | reverse complement strand
GTAAAGGGCTTCATAAAAAGGAATGCTGGTGTCACCAGGCACCCCGAAAATGACATCCACTCCATAGGCTTTCAGCATTTCCACGAGCGCATGTGAACCATCCATCATAGCCTCCGAGGCTGGAAGATTAATTTTGTAAGAAAATTTATAAGATTTAAATTTTGTTTACCATATTTATATTTTATTTGTCAATATAAATAATTTTTGGCTAAAATCCATTTATTACAATATTTTTAGATATTTATAATACTTCACAAATGCTCTGAATGGGCATTCTTATTTTCTATTATTTATTTTATAAGATTTAAGGTAAGTAATATCTCTCGTTGATTTGGATTGATTTCTCCGCGATACGATAATTTTGGTTTGCAATTTAATTAAATAGTTTATAATAATTAAAACAAATTAAGCTTTCACATCCACAGCGCCCAAATCGTCCAAACGATTTTTCAGATTTAAATCGGAGATTTCATGGCTGATAAAAAGCAGAGAAAAAAAACGGAAAAGATGGATCTGGCTCAAAAAGCTTTCCAAGGCATTCGACAGATGCTTTTCTACAATGAAATCATTCCCGGACAAAAAATTAAATACCAGGATCTGGCCGATAAGATTGGCGTTAGCATTACGCCGGTTATTCATGCGTTGAAATGGCTGGAATTTAAAAATATTGTAAGCCACGAACCAAACCGCGGCTATTTCGTAAATGAGGTCAGCCTGAAAGAAATCAAAGAGATCTATGACACCCGGCTTTTATTGGAGGTTTCACTTGTTCCGGAAATTATCAACTCGGTTGACGATGAATCCATACAGCGGCTGAAGCAATCCCAGGATGACTATTTTACCGCGGTAGATGAAGAGAATTATTACAGCCGGCTTATGACAGACATGAAATTTCACCTGACACTCGCCTCCATTTCACAATGCCACATCCAATTGAAAATGCTTCAGGAACTGTTTGATATGCTGCTTCTAAAATACACCCGCAATTTGGTGCTGCTGGGGATTATGGACAGTTCATTAAAAGAACATGCGAGTATTTTCGATAGTTTGAAAAATAGAGATGCCGTAAGTCTAAACAACGCCTTATCTGCCCATCTCGACCATGTGAGAACCCACATCACTGAGGGTTTCAAAAGAATGTTTGTCAGAAAGAAAGAATCCATGGTGGATCTGTTTACCTTTCAGTAACGGTTGATCTCATGATGATGAAACAGAAAGTACCAATAACTACTATTGATGCTCCCGTAATAAATCAGGACAAAATTTAAACAGGATTTGGAGATATATCTCATATGCTTAAATGCTCTGGTCTCCAATCGTGTGCTCAGTAAAGGTTTCCATGACCTGCACTTGAGGAAAGGAGGTCAACCGCAAGATGTTGTTGTTGGCTTTTTTCTTTTGAAGTTGTGATTAGGTCGATGTATCTGCAAAAAATAGGTATCCACCAAAGTACAGTTCCAACCAATCACCAGTCGATATATAAAAAGCAACCGCATAGAACCCCACCATCTCAAGAATAAACCAATAACTCTCTCGCCTTTTTAGATAACGTATAAATTCTTTCGCAAAATTGAGGCGGTGGCCTCGATATGGTTAGATGAAGGTTGCGAAGCCAATCATCCAACCAGTGAAGGAGGCCTCCCGCAGCCTTAATTTGGTAGCCGTGTGTAAGTACACGATTGTTTCCCATCTGACAGGCAGAGTGTGCAGAATTAGAAATCAATCCACTGGGGATAAAATCAATATTCAACGACATATCGGATAGTTAATATTTGGGCATGATTGCTGCTTAGTCGAGGGAAGATCTACTCAGATGTTTCGATATAATCCACAATATACCGCCAATCGCCAACTGAACCGACACTTCATCGACGAGGAACACTTCATGCGAATGCGAATGTACTGGCACTGGAATTGGATCGGCCCCTGTTTATTTTGGGTGACATTTTCTTTTTTATTAAGCTCGGCGTCGCAGGGCTTTGGGGCCCAGCCTTTTGCGGCGGCGGATATCTCCGTGACCGACACGGTCCTGGCCACAGACGCAGAGCCCATCGGCGCCAACCTGACCTCCATCGCGGGCGGCACCAATTTCGCTGTCAACAACCATGTCTGGAACAGCGGCTTTGAACCCATGGTGGTGCGCAAGTTCATTCGCATCGACCGGGCCGGCAGCGACTGGTTCGAATGGGATAGTTTCGGCGGGCCGGGTTATTGGAACCTGGCCTGGACAGGGCTGCTCAACGGCGCTACGGTGCGCTTCTACCGCATCGTGGACGCGGCCGACCAGCCTCTAAGCTATGCGGGCGACAGCGATATGAACGCCATTGCAGGGGCCGACCACGTGGTCTTTCTGGGCGAGTCGACCATCCCCCTTGCAGCAGATCGACCCCCCGAAGGTGGCTATATCGCCAATGACGACAGCGACGGGGACAGCAGCAACGACATGGCGCGGGTTTACATCGCCCACAGCGATCTGGGCCTGCGCTTTGGTGACTACGCCTACATCAAGCTGAAAACCAACTTCATCGGAGCAGACACCAGCCCACCGGATCTCAGATCGAATTGGACGGGGGATAAACCCTACCTGACGGCCACCAGCGGTAATTGGACGGGCGCCCTGGTGCCCCACCCACAGCCACTCCCCGCTGCTTTCGACGATGGGGGAGAGACCTGCCTGGCGGCTACCTTTTCCAATAGCGGAACCGTTCGCCTGGGCCAATATGTCTACTACCGCTACAACGATGGTGAAGGGCAGTGGTACAGCCAACTCCACCCCGGGGCCCGCTATCGGGTGTCGGTTTGGCTGCGCCAGGAGGGGTTGGGAAGCAATGGCGAAGTACGCTTCGGTTTTGACGGAAGCGCCACCTACGCCGCCGTCAATCAGACGGAACCCTGGATGGTAACCGGCGAGTGGCAGCAGTTCACTTACGATTTCACTGCTCCCGCTTATCCCACCGACAACCAGTGGCACATCTCACACAACCTTGAGTTCACGGGACCGGGACAGGTGTGGATCGATAACTTCGTTCTCTTCCGCTATGACAGTGCCCACGAGTACCGGCCTCATACGCCCCACAGCATAAGCTTTGACGAGATGATGGCCAGCATGCCTCGGACGGGCAGGAAGCCGGCCATGCGCTTTTACGGCACCATCTTCCACGCCTCCTCCATCGAAGCCATGATGGGCAACTACGCCAACGGAACCTACCAGGTGGCATGGAATGCCGGCGTGGGGAGTGGGCCGGATACTACTATCGCCCAGTGCCTCTACTGGGCCTTCAAGACTGGCGACAGCCCCGAAACAAGAGTAGTGCCCTACCTCACCTGCCTGGAGGAGTACACCGAGGCCGAGTGGCGTGCCCTGGTGGAGTTCCTGGGGGAGCCCTACGATCCGGCCGTGGATACACCGGAAAGCAAACCATACGCCTACCTGCGCTACAAATACCGTCAGGGCGACGGGACACCCTGGACGGATGAGTTCCGCGAGATCGTCATCGAGCTGGGCAACGAGACCTGGCACCAAGGGGCCGGCGGATATGGTTGGGATGGCTGGGGACGCCCCAATTACGTCCACCGGGGGGGGCTGGAGTACGGGCTCTTCGCCCGCTACATGTTCGACGAGAACGTCAAACAGATGCCCGCCTGGTCGCAGCACGACCTGGGCAGCAAGATCAAATTCGCCCTGGGGGCCAACTACAGCGCCGACAGCGAAGCATACGCCGAAAAAGCCGTTCAGCAGGGGGCCGATATCAGCTACATCGGCCACGCCAACTACGTGGGGCCCAAGTGGGAAACCGGCGACGACGGCCAGGACAAGGCAGTGTTCGACGACCACGGGGTCCAGATGACGCTCCTCGGTCTGGAGGAGAGCATGCGCGCCCTCATCGCCAGGGCGGCGGCCACCCGCGACAGCCTCAACAGCAGCGGGGCTACCCATTACGGCCTGACCGCCTACGAGGGTGGACCGAGCGGGTATTGGACCAACGAAGACACTCTTGAGATCGATGAGCTCTATGGTAAATCAGCAGCCATGGGGGCGGCGGCCCTGGATGCCTGGCTCTTCAGCAGCCAGAATGGCTATAGCCACCAGTGCTACCTGGGCTTCAGTTCGGGGAAGTGGTGGTCTTCCCACACCCTGCCCGAAGCCGGTGGTTTCCGGGCTCACCCCGGCTGGTTGGCCCTGAAGATGCGCAACCGTTATGCCATCGGCAATGAAATGGTTACAACGGTGCACAACAGCGTCCCCACCCTGGACAACGATGGCGAAGAGTTGCCCCTGATTTCGAGCTACGCCCTACGCAGCGAGACCAGCTACTCGGTCTTCGTTATCTCGCGCAAGCTGGATGGTGACCACGATGGTGTGGATTTCGGCACCGGCATGACGCCCCTTACCCTGCGGCTTCCCATTGACCAGGTCGCAACCATCACACGCTACCGCCTCGAAGCGCCCGACGGCAGCCCGGTGGACCCGCGGGCCAACAACCGCGATGATCTCCAGGTGGTGATCGGCTCCCGGGAGATCGATCCCAGCCGCTTTTCCCAAGCCTTTGTGGTAGATGCCGATACGGGCGGTGAGGCCGGGGGAATCCCACCGGGGAGCATCAATCTATTTGTGTTCAACACCGCCAACGAGCCCACAGACGAAGTCCCGCCCGGTGATGATCCCCCCTCAACTGATCTCCCTTCGGACGATCCGTCCGATGGCGGAGGCGCTAGCAGCAGTAGCGGCTGTTTTATTTCCGGACTGAGCATGGTACATTAAACCTTTACAAAGGCGGGCTGTCTTTTGAGACCAGTGCATGTCACTGCGGACGCCCTCCTTTATCAGCCGCACACTTTTCCGGCGCCGCCAGGCGCGGACGACCCTTGGAGTTGCAGCATGGTTACACAGTTTTCTCTCTCTGAAAAACCGCTTTTGAGAACCCTTCTTTATAGCGGAGTATTCGTTCTGGCGATTCTTCTGACGGCCTGTGCGGGCACGCCTAAGCCTTCCCTAGCGGAGCGTCTTGCGACGATGAGCGACACCGACCTGGTGGCCTACTACCAGGGGGTCGACTACCGGCTTAAAGCGATTGGCGATGAGGTCCGCCGAGAGACGGCGGACAATGGGCAGGAGCCGGTGACTCCCGGCTTCCAGCAGACCTATTTTCTGGGTGGGGATGGCTATCGACTGTTGGAGGCGCGTAAAGTGGCGGAAAGGGAGTTGCTACGCCGCAGGATTCCCCGCAGTGAGTGGGCCGCGGGACCGGATTGAGGGTTCGAGTAAGGCGCTCACCACCAATGTGATCCCACCGCTTGGTGATTTTCCAAATAACGCCTTCCGAGGCCTGTCCTCGACCGGCATGGTTCGGGCCTACTCCCCATCCGTCTTGCACCGGGTGCTTTCCCTCCAAACGATCCTCAGTTATTTAGCTCTCTTGACATCGACCACCCAGGGGCGCTAAATACTCGTATACAAGTTAAAAGTGGAGAGCAAATGACCGTATCATCCCCCCAAAACTGCATTTTTTTCCAGCTCTCCAAGGCCAGTCGCAAAGCCATCCGCTATTGGAACCGGCAGCTGGTGGACATGGCTGTCACTGCGGTTCAGGCTATGGTGCTACTCTTTCTTTATGATCAGGATGAGATCACTTCCGCCGAGTTGGGTAGCCGGGTCCAACTGGACAGCGCCACCCTGGCGGGTGTGCTCGACCGCCTCCAGGAGGCTGGGCTGGTTGAAAGGCGGCGGCATCCAGCAGACGGCCGCTCCATTCAGGTCTGCCTGACCGATGGGGGCCGTGGGCTGGCGATGGATATAGAGCGGATTAAGGAGAGGTCCAACACCGATTTTCTGAAATGCCTGACCCCGGAAGAGGAGATGATTCTGCGAGCCTTGCTCGGTAAGTTGGCCCGGTAGTTTTTTTATCCTTTTAACTTGTATACAACCTAAAAACACGCTTCAATCATGATGGAGGCTGAATGAAACGGACGGTCATTTGCGAGGGGCTCACCTACCTGGAACCCGACAGCATGCGCAGCTTTCAGGCCTGCGCCGGCCTCTTGATCAGGGACGGAGGCACCACGGCCCTGGTGGACGCCAACATGGGGTCATCGGAAACCCTGCCCCTGCTCGCGGAAACCCGGCCCGACCTGGCCATCCTGACCCACTATCATGTGGACCACTCGGCCTGGGCGAGCAGGGTGGCGGCCCATACGCGGGCGGAGGTCCGGGCGCCGGCGGCAGAGGTGGACATTCTGAGGGCCACGACACCCCTGCACGCGGCCGAGGCGCGTGCCAATGGCATCGGCGGCGAATGGGAGTCTTTTTTGGCCAATACGGTGGAGTATGCGTCGGTTCCCCATGTGAAGGGATATGCCTATGACGACAGCTTTCGCATTGGCGGGATAGGGGTGACGGCCCTGGATGCCCGAGGACACAGTCCCGGTCACACCGTTTTCTATCTCCCCGAACGGCGGATCCTTTTCTGCGCGGATATGGGCATTGACCGGTTTGGTCCCTGGTATGGCTGGCCCAATTGCGATCTGGTGGCCTTGGTGGGCAGCCTGATGCGCCTGCGGGGCCTTCCCCAGAAACTGCTCCTCACCAGCCATGGTGGCATCGTTTCTTCTGGCTTCGAGACGGTCTGGACCCACGCCATCAGCCAGGTGGTGGCCCGCGAGGTGCGCTTGCAGATGGACCTGGATGCCGGGCGCTCCAAGGAGGAGATCGTGGCGGAGGGGATCTTTTTCACCAACAAGGCGAGGGCCCCCCAACCCATGCGCGGCTTTCTCTTCATGTGGGACCGCATCATGTACGAGCATCACCTGGCGGTGCTGGACCAGGGCGGCTTGCAGTCTTTTTTCCCGGAACTCGGACAGATGGTTGCTGCTGCTCAGGCAGAGGCACTGGGGGCTCCGACGCCTTTCAAGAAAGGTGCGGCATGAAAAGCTGGGTGCTCAAAATCATGCTCAATCTCTATCCGCCCTACTTCGGTACGGGGATCCGCATCACCCGGTTTGCGCCGGATTACGCCCACCTTAGGGTGGAGATGCCCCTGCGTTTTTACAACCGCAACAGCGTTGGCACCCATTTCGGTGGCAACCTATACGCCCGGTGGACCCCTTTTACATGCTGATGCTGATCCAGATCCTGGGACCCGACTACGTGGTCT
The DNA here is from genome assembly GCA_050291585.1 of Desulfobacteraceae bacterium. Classification (GTDB taxonomy): domain Bacteria; phylum Desulfobacterota; class Desulfobacteria; order Desulfobacterales; family Desulfosarcinaceae; genus JASJCL01. The sequence goes on along the minus strand of JBNKKA010000064.1, from coordinate 14,418 downwards.
GGGACCGCTCCGCCCGCATCGACTTCATCAAGCCCGGCCGTGACCGCCTGCGGACCGAATTCAATATCGCCCCGGAACAGGTGGCGGAAATCAAGGCCCGCACGGTCAGCGGAGAGAATTACCTGCCATCTTACGAGGTGGACTTCCGTGATGCCCAGGAGGTGGTGATTGCTCGTGCGACCAAAGATATGTATATCCGGCGGCGACCTACAGGTTAGACGGCAAGCAAGAACGGCTCACTCTGTTATGGCCTTATTTGTTTCCCGCTGTATCTGTTATTCTTTCTCTTCCTATCATATGAAGGCTGGCAAACGCATCGAGCCTTTGCGACCTTGGGCGCACAGCAGGTCGAGATACGGGAGGATGGAATGGGAGATATGGAAGGGGCTGTGGATCGATTCCGCGCCGGCGCCCTGGCCACCTTGCCGGTGGCCGTGAGTGTGGCGGCCTACGGCAGTGTTTTGGGCGTTCTGGCCGCTCAGAAGGGGATCAGCTGGCCCCTGCTGCTGCTCATGAACCTCTCGCTCTTCGCTGGTTCGGCCCAGTTTGTCATGGTGGAGATGTGGCAGCCGCCCTTACCCCTGGTCGAGATCACCCTGGCCGTCCTGGCCATCAACCTGCGCTACCTCCTCATTGGCGCTTCGTTACAACCGGTTTTCGCCGGCAGTTCCCTGTTGCGACGCCTGAGTTTCATCCACTTTGTGGCTGACGAGAACTGGGCCGTTACCATGGCCGCCCACCGGCGTGGAGCGGCCAGCACCGAATATCTCTTGGGTGGCGGTCTCTGTCTCACGCTGGCCTGGAGCGCCGGGACCCTGGGGGGCCACGGACTGGGGAACCTCATCGTCCACCCCGAAGCCTACGCCCTGGATTTCGCCTTTTTGGCTGTCTTCACCGCTTTAGCCGTCTCCCTCTGGCGAGGGGCCAAAGATCTGCCCGCCTGGGGACTGACCATCTGCCTGGCCATTCTGGCCGAGCATTGGCTGCCGGGGAAGTGGTACATCGTCATCGGTGGGGTGGGGGGCGCTCTGGTGGCGGCTTTTCAGTCTGCGCCGGAAGCGGAAGCCGTCTCGGAAAGAGAGGCCCCATGCTGCTGAACAGCCTCCTCGTCATCGCGCTGGCATCGGCCGTCACCTATCTGCTGCGTAGCGGCGGCCTTTTATTGGCCGAGACGCTTCCCCGTCGCGGGCGGGTCAGACTATTCATGGACGCTCTGCCGGGCACCATCCTCATCGCTTTGGTGGCGCCAGGCGTGTTTCAGGCCGGTATCCCCGGCCAGGTGGCCGCCTTTGCTACGGCCCTGTGCGCCTGGCGCACGGGCAACCTGCTCCTCGCCATGGTGGTGGGGATGGGGGTGGTGTCGGGGGCGCGCTTTTTTCTATAAAACGCTCCACAGCATACGTGTAGCCACCACATACAGCAGGATGGCGAAGACCCGCTTGAGGCGGTCCACCGGCAGGCTGTGGGCCAGGCGCACCCCCAGGGGAGCGGTGAGCACGCTGACGCAGACGATGCCCAAAAGGGCGGGGAAGTAGATGTAACCCAGGCTGAGGTCGGGCAGATCGGCGGCGCCCAGGCCATTGACGACGTAGCCGATGGTTCCGGCGATGGCGATGGGGAAGCCGATGGCCGCGGAGGTGCCGATGGCATGGTGCATGGGGATGTTGCACCAGATCATAAAGGGCACCGAGAGGGCGCCGCCGCCGATGCCCACCAGGCTGGAGATGGCCCCGATGATGTTGCCTACGGCGAACATGCCCGCTTTGCCGGGCAACTGACGATTGGGCTTGGGTTTGCGGCCGGTGAGCATCTGGGTGGCCACGTAGTAGAGGAAGATCACGAAGAAAAATTTGAGGAAGTTGGTGGAGAGGCGCGCCGCTACGTAAGCACCCAAAAATGTTCCTATGAAAATTCCCGCCACGATACGCTTGACCACGTCCCAGTGCACGGCCCCGCGCCGGTGGTGGGCCATGAAACTGGACACCGCCGTGAAGACGATGCTGCCCATGGAGGTGCCCAGGGCCAGGTGCATGATGACGCTGTCGGAAATACCCTGCCAGGAGAAGCAGAAGACCAGCAAGGGAACGATCACCAGCCCGCCGCCGATGCCCAGGAGTCCCGCCAATACGCCGGCCACGGCGCCCACCAGTGAGTAAGTCAGAACAATCGAAATCATCGCGTGTTTCCTTTTTCGTTTTCGCTATGGCGGGGTGCCTGTGCGTGTGGGGGTCCCATTAAAAAGGGCACCTCACTTACGGTCTATCGTTTCAGGGGCACCTTGCCGCTGAAACTGAAGGGGGTCTGGTGGTCGCCACCGCCGGGCAGGGGCTGGTGGAAACTGCCTTTGAGAGTGTAGGCGGAGTTGCCGCCGCCCTGGAGGAGCTTGACCAGACCCATGCCCACCTCCCTGAAGCTGACGCGGGTATCGATGCTCACCGTGTCCGACCCGCTGGCCTTGAGGGGGGATAGGGTGGCGGTCTCCCCCGTGGCCACCTGGGCGTCGCCCAATTGCAGATGGTAGGCCAGCTGCCCCAACTTGAGGGGGATGGCGTTGCGGTTGGTCAAGCGCACCTGACAGGCCAGGCGGGCGCCGCTGAGGGAGAGCTCGCGGATTTGAACGCCGGCCAGCTCCACCTTGGGCAGGCGCGGCAATTCCAGATCGCCCTTGACGTCATAGGGAATCGCCAGGGGGCCCACGTAGAATTTGCCGGCTAACTGGTAGGGCAGCTTGGGGCTAGTGCCCAGATCGGCGGCCGCCGCCAGGAGGTCTTTGAAGTTCAGGCTGAGGGGAATCTCCAGAGGAGCGGAGCCCCGCGCCGGCAGGGCGATCCCCTGGTTGAGGTTGCCACTGGCCAGGGGGTGCTGGTTGAGGGCCAGGGCATAGGTGACCTGGGACAGGTTCAGACCCAGGGGGTTGGGGTTGAGCACGTCAAAGCTGAAATTGAACTTTGCGCCTGCCAGGGAGAAATCCGAGGGTACCACCTTTTTGAAGCGTACCTGGGGTTCCTGGACGATTTCATTGAGCCCGGCACAGCCGCCGATCAAGATCAGGATGGCGGTCAATAGCGCCAGCCGCTGCCACAGTTTTAACATTGCAATCTCTCCCATTGTTCCACCGTGTCCGGCGTGGTGGTCACCATCAGCCCGGCCACCTCTTTGATAAGTTTGGCGGCCAGAGCCGCGGTGATGCCCGTGAGATCACGAGACGGATTGAGTTCGACGATATCGGCCCCCACCACGGGAGCCTCTATGCCCTGGAGCAGGGTGAGGACCTCCCGGGGCGTCAGGCCACCGGGTTCATGATGGGAGACCCCCGGTGCGAAGGCAGGGTCAAAGGCATCCAGGTCGATGGAGATGTAGAGGGGACCATCGAATACCAGCGGCTTTTGGGGCGGCCAATGGCGCATTTCGATGACCGCCACCCCGAAACGTTCGGCCTGCTCACGCAGGTGGGCATTGGCGGTGCGGATACCCACTTGCACCAGGCGCACTTGGGGAAACGCCTCCATGATGCGGGCGAAGGGGCTGGCGTGGGAGTAAGGGCTGCCGTCAAAGTGGTCGTAGAGATCGGGATGGGCGTCCAGGTGGAGGAGGTTCAGGCGAGGGAAGCGCTCGGCCCAGGCCGCCACCAGGGGATAGGTAACGGCGTGGTCTCCCCCCATGCCCAGGAGGGCCGTGTGATTGGCCACGGCTTGGCGGGCGGCATCGCGGATTCGGCCGATGGCCGTCTCGTCGGCGGGCAGATCCAGGTCTCCAAGATCATTCCAGCGGGGGTGATCCTTGAGATTGAGGCCGCTTTCCGTGGTCCAGTGGCTCATTCCGCTGGCCAGCAGCTTACGGATGATGGCGGGCGCCCGGGCGGCTCCCCGGCGATAGCTGGAAAAGCAGTCCAGGGGCAGACCCAGGAGGCCAACCCCGGCGCCGACAGGGTCGAAAATTGGATCAGCCTTCATGGCACCTCCCCGTCAGAGCCGTCATCAGAGGGGGCCCTGTGGTTGGGGGCAGACCCGTCTTTGGCCGACTCTGCCCAGTCGACGGCCGACTCTGCCCAGTCGGCTTGGCATTTTGGGCAGCTTCGGGGGACGGCCTTGGGGGTGAAGGCTGCCTCCCGGGCGATCTCGGCGTAGACCGACTGACCGCAGGCGGGGCAGCGGATCACCCGCTCTCCCATGAAAATGGCAATGGCCAATATCCCCATGCCGCTCAATAGAATTGCTCTGCTGTCCAGCCAGAAGAGGCCGGCCAGGCCCACGCTCAGGCCCACGGCCAAGCCCACCAGGACGATGCTGAATTGTTTTTTTATCAGATCTCTTGCTGCCATAAGCGCTTCGCTAATCCTCATATTTACATGCGTCCAGGGTCATAGCACCAGAGTTGCACGGGTATCAAGGACACTATTAAAGTTTCAGGCGCGCACCAGGGGGTCAAGTTCCATCTCCAGGCGGTCGATAACAGGGGATAGTCGGTGGGCATCCATCGGCGGAAGTCAACCCAACCGTCGCCGGTGCGGTGCGACTTCTCTGCAAGTGAGCGGCACCGGCGGGCAGATCTGTCGAGGATAAAAATGATAGATGTCATAGAAAGCATAGCCGTCACCAAAGAGATGCGCCTGAACATCGCACTGGGAGATCGCGTGATTATAAAAGGCGATACGCCTGGTGATGATGCCAGCTGTGTTCTGGTTGGCCTCGAGGCGCCTCACTACCTCATCCTGCGCAAGCCCCTGGCCCACACTCCCCATCGCTTAAAGGCAGGTCGAGAGGTGGTTGTGCGCTACATCCACAATGCCGAAGTCTATCGTTTCCGCGCAACCGTCACCGGTCAGGTCGACGAGCCGGCCGAACTGCTTTTTCTCTCCTATCCCGATCTGGTCGAAGATGGTGAGCAGCGCAACGGAGCGCGCATCAACTGCGAGATCCCAGCTACGGCGAGCATTGACGAGGCCCTGCTCAACGGACTGATCACCGACATCAACCAGCAGGGTTGCCGCTTCATCGTCAACCTCCCCGGCAACATTCAACCCTGCCAGGTCAAGGTGCTCACCGATGTCAATCTGTCCATCGCCCTCGGAAACGAGGCCCCCCCCCAAGAGCTCTGCGGACGGGTGCGCAATACCAACATCGACCGCTTCCGCATCGCCCTGGGCATCGAGTTTGAAAAGCTCAGCGACCGCATCGCCGATGGCCTCAAGGCCTACGTGGATCGCTACACGCCCTTGCGCTGAGTCTGCACCGCATACCCAGTGATTCCATTATTTTGCAACATCAGGGCCCCGGTTTTGAACAGGCGGGGCCCTTCTATTTTTTTCCCGCAACTTTGACCACTATGGGACTGTGTCCCGTCACCTCCATAAGCCGCCGGATCCCATCCAGAGCGAGGCTCAGGGTGCTGGTGTTTACTAGGGGATGACAGAGGAGGGCGTCGCCGTCCCAGATCTCGGCATCGACAACCACCGTCACCGCATGGTCGGGATCGTTGACCACCGCCAGGAGGGTGACCGCCCCGGGGGTGAGTTGAAGGTGGCGCTCCAGGCGCTTAGGAGAGGCAAAGCGCAGCTTCTTGATCTCCAATGTCTGGGCAAGGGTTTTGAGGTCGACCTGTTTGTCGGCCGCCACCACTACCAGGAAGTGTTGGCGGCCTTTGTCGTCACAGAGGAAAAGGTTTTTGCTTTTGGCACCCGGCATGGGCGGTACCAGGGCTTCGGCTTCGGCGCAGGTATACACCGGCGGATGGTCGCAACGTTGAAAACGGATCTCATTCTCGGAAAGAAATTGACACAAGTCATCGGCGTTTTGCATGGGTCTCCTCTCGAGGGTACAAATTGGACAAGGATTGAACAACTTCCGTGCTGGCCGTTTTAAAGGCCACCGTCTGCTTTAGGGGGAGAGGTGTTCGACGTCGGCCAAGCTCACCTTCAACGGCCAGGAGGAGAAGCTGATTGGGACCTTCGACGGCCTGAGAGATGGTCTGCGCCACCTGCGTCTCGGACATGGGCGGGTCTTGGGCAGATTGGCTCAGGAAATCGGTTTCCGTAAATACCTGTACCAGATATTGCCTGAGGGCAACCCCATCGTCTGGCTTGGCGGTGCGATAGGTGATTCCCCTGTCGGCCGATGGTTCAGGGGGCGGAAAATTGACCATGAGCGTCCCTCTCCTCAAGATAGGCCAGAATCGCCCGGGTGGCGGCGATATCGCCTTTTTCCTGGTAAGTGTCGATACGCTGGAGCTCCTTGGCGATAAGGTCCCGTCGCCGGTCGCTGAGGGCGCCCTGGGAGTGGCTGGCGGGTTCCAGCATGGGCTGGGGTTTCCCGGGGCAACTGTAGAGCAGTGTGCTGCATGCTGTGTCGAGGGCTACGCTGATGGCGGTCATGAAGGCGCGCACCTGATGAAAGGGGGCCGCCATCACCGCCACCCGCCGATAGGGTTTCTTTTCCAGGTGGTGGACCAGGGCCAGGGCCTCGATACGGGTGTGCAGCAGGGGCGAGTCCGCCGGGGGCAGGGGGTGGATATCGCTGCCGTCGATGCCGCGGGCGGTGAGGGCCCTTTGCCAGGGATCGAAGCCCGGATAGCCGCTGCGCGGCCCGCCGGCCAGCATGAGGAGTTGGAGGCCGGGACAACGCCGGTAGAGGTCCTCGGCGGCATCGAAGGTCGACGCCTGGTTGTCCACCGTCTGGCCGAAGAGAAACAAGGCCTCTATCCCTTCCGCGGGGAGGGGGTCGCTCAGGGCGCGTAGAAAGATCTCGGCCTGTTCAAGCGCTTGCATGGCTGGTGTTTTCCTTTGCTTGGGGGTTGGTGGCAATTGTCCTGGAGAGGGCCGCTACTGCCCCGTTGTGCAGGCCGCAACAGGCACCGCAGGCGGTGGTGGTGTCCATCTGGCAGGGGTAGACGCCCGGGGCGGGGAGCGTGTGGATATTTGAAGGCTCAACCATGGCGGATGGCTTCGCACAATTTATCACATTGGTCAACGGAGGGGGCCGGGCGGTTGACCGTGGGGGGCCGCTAGGGTAATGAAGTAAAATTCATCCTCCTTGTGGATCTCATGGGGTCGCTCATCCAAAATTTTTACCTTCCAGAAACCCTTCGAAAGGACGCGCTGACAAGATGAAAACCATATTGGTTACCGGCGGTGCCGGGTACATCGGCAGTCACACCTGTGTGGAACTGCTCACGGGCGGTTATGACGTCGTCATTGTGGACAACCTCGCCAACAGCAAGATGGCGGCGGTCCAGCGTATCGAAGAGCTGGCCGGACGTGCGCCCAGTTTTTACAAGGTGGATCTTCTGGATGCCGACGGCCTCGGTAAGGTCTTCTCGGCCCACAAGGTGGACGCCGTCATCCACTTCGCCGGGCTCAAGGCCGTGGGCGAATCGGTGGCGATACCTCTGGCGTACTATCACAACAACCTCACCGGGACGCTGATCCTCTGCAAGCAGATGCGCGCCCACGGCGTCAAACGCCTGGTTTTCAGCTCCTCTGCCACGGTCTACGGTGATCCACACACCGTCCCCATCGCCGAGGATTTTCCCCTCTCGGCAACCAACCCTTACGGGCGTACCAAGCTGATGATCGAAGAGATCCTCGAGGATCTGAATGTCTCCGACCCGGATTGGCACATCGCCCTGTTGCGCTATTTCAACCCCGTGGGGGCCCATGCCAGCGGGCGCATCGGCGAGGATCCCAACGGCATCCCCAACAACCTGGTGCCCTATATCTCCCAGGTGGCCGTGGGACGTCTGGAGCAACTCTCCGTCTTCGGCGGCGACTACGACACCCCCGACGGCACGGGAGTGCGCGATTTCATCCACGTGGTCGATCTTGCCAAGGGTCACCTGGCCGCCCTGAGGCGTCTGGAAAGCGACCCCGGCCTGGTGACCTACAACCTCGGCACTGGTACCGGCTACAGCGTATTGGAGATGCTGAAAGCCTTTGAAGCGGCTTGCGGCAAGATCCTGGCCCACCGCATCGTGGCGCGCCGCCCGGGCGACATCGGCACCTGCTATGCGGATCCTGCCAAGGCCAAGGCCGAGCTGGGCTGGGAGGCTGAACTGGATATCGAGGCGATGTGCGCGGATGCATGGCGTTGGCAGACCAACAACCCGGAGGGGTATCCCGAGGATTAAGTCTCTGGGGCGAAGGCGGCCCTGTAGGCGGTGAGGATCTCCTCTGCGGCCGCTGCGATGGTAACCCCCGGGGCGATCACGAGATCGGCTTTTTTCCGGGTGGGGGCCACGTAGGTGCGGAACATGGGGCCCACGCTTTCGCCGCACTGGCGCAGGATATCTTCCAGGGTTCGGCCACGGGCCTGGATGTCGCGCTCGATGCGCCGGATGAGGCGCACATCGGACCATTCATCCAGGAACACCTTGAAATCGAAGAGGGGCTGCAGCTCGGGCAGGGCGTAGATCAGGATCCCCTCCAGTATGATCACATCCGCCGGGGCGATGGTGGTGGTATCCGCCGCCCGGGTGTGGCGCGCATAGTCATACTGCGGTTTGGCGATGGGGCGCTTGTTTTTGAGGTCCCGCATCTGCTCCGTCAGCAAGGCGGCGTCCAGGGCGGCAGGGTGATCGTAGTTCACCTGGCGGCGGTCCTCCAGACGCATATGTTTCTGATCCCGGTAGTAGGCGTCGGCGTCCACAATGGCCACCCGGAAAGGCTTTAAACCCTGCGCTACCGCACGGGTGATGGTGGTTTTGCCGGATCCGGTGCCGCCGGCAATGCCCATCAAGATGGGTTCGCCCAATTGCTTGGGTTCGCCCTGGATGATCTCGTTCCGGGGGGCTGATGCGGACATGGGGGGCGGACCTCTCTGCTCAACGGGTTCTCGTTCAGGACGGGGCGACTATAAAGGGGCGTTTAAGCGCTGTCAATTCCTTCAATCGAGGTGCCGCGGCGTCAGTGGGATAGGAGAGGCGGATGGACAATGTTACCTGGGAAACCCTGCGGGTGATGAAGGATAGCCGCGGGAGCGTGTTTGAGCCCCTGGACGGGCAATTGCTCTGCGAACAGCGCAACCTGCATGTGGTGGTCAACCGTCCCGGGGCGGTGCGGGGCAACCACTTTCACCGCCAGGCCGTGGAGTTCATCAGCGTGGGCGGGCCTGCGCGGGTCTGTTACCAAAAAGGCGACGAGATAGAATCGGTCCTGGTGGACCCGGGTGTTGTGATGCGTTTTCGTTTTCCTCCCGGGGTGGCCCACGCCATCCAAAACATCGGCACTGAGGATCAGGTGCTGGTGGCCCTCACGGACAGGTTCCACAACCCCCAGGCGCCGGATACGATCCACAAACCCCTAATAAATACCGATCTTGGAGAGACACCATGATATGGAGAGCCTTGACCCATAGCAGCGCCTGGTTGCTGGCTACCTTCTGTTTCACAGTCGTGCCGGTGGGCGCCGGCGGCCTGCCCCTGCCGCCGTTGAGTGCCTCGGCGGGCGATCAGGCTTTCGCCCTATCCCTGTTTCAGACCCTCTGCCGGTTGCAGCCGGCGAGCAATGCGCTGGTCTCGCCGGTGAGTGTCTATTCGGCTTTGATGATGACGGCCAATGGCGCCCGTGGTGCTACCCAGACAGCCATGGCCCGCAGTTTGGGGTTCGAACCGGCGCTGCAGCGAGCGATGGAAACCCAACTGGCCGACTACCTGGCCCAGGTGGCAAAAGATGGCGGGCCGGCCACCCTGCACCTGGCCAACGCCATCTGGATCGGTACCGGAACGCCTCCAGAGAAAGATTATGTTGCGGCTATGGAGACCCAATACCGTGCCGCTGTAAAATCTCTGCCCGTTGTGGATCCCACCACAGCCGTCAATGACTGGGTCAGGGAACAAACCCGCGGTAAGATCGACCGCATCGTCGATAAGGTCGATCCCCAGTTAATGCTGTTACTCCTCAACGCGGCCTATTTCAAGGATGCCTGGCAAACCCCCTTCTCCCCCAAGGCCACCACAAACGGTCCCTTTCACCTGGCCGACGGAGGAACCCAGACGGCAGCCTACATGACCCGCCGGGGCCAGTTTGAATACCGGGCCAGTGAGGGGATCCAGCTGGTGAGTCTGCCATACAAAGATCCACGGTTCCGGATGCTGATTCTCCTCCCGGGGGCCGGCAAACCCCTGGATGCCTTGATCGGATCCCTCGATCCGACACGTCTGGCCGGCTGGCTCCAGAATCTGAGCCACGCCGAGGGCCGCGTAAGCCTGCCTCGCTTTAAACTGAGTGCCGGGTATAGCCTGAAAAAACCCCTGATGGAGATGGGCATGCAGATCGCTTTCGAAGGTGACCGGGCCGACTTCGGGGGTATCACCCCCAGCCGGCCTTTTGCCATCGGGGATGTCAAACACCGCTGTGTGCTCACGGTGGACGAAGCCGGTAGTGAAGCGGCGGCGGTGACGGCCGTGGAGATGTTCGGTGCGGCCCCACCCTCGGGGGCGCCCTTCGAGTTCCGCGCTGAGCGTCCCTTTATCTGCCTGCTCCAGGACCAGTCCGCCGGCCGGATCCTCTTCATGGCCGCAGTCTACCAACCGGAACCGTCTTGATGGACGCTTAGACCGAGTTGTCTGAACAAAAGACACCGGCAACGCCAGGACTAGCGTTGCCGGTGATTGGGGGATAGGTCAATCAACGCCGTGGTAGTCATACCCGTGAAAAGAAGCCATCGGGTGTTCCACATGTCGACTGAGCGGTGCGAGGTTGGGGGCGCATGATGCGCCCCCTTGCTCGATCTGGCACTTTAACAACTGGTTTAGAAGGTCGTCGCAGTGGTCCCGTCGGACGAGAAGCTGCCACTGCCGTTATTACCGCCGGTCCAGTTGATGGTTCCCACGCGACAGGAATCCGTTGCGCTACCGCTCGACATGGACCCGCAGTTGACCTGACCCACTTGGGCTCCGCCGATGAAGACCGTCACGGTCACATTGGTCTCGGACCCGGAGTAGGCATCTACGTAGATGGTGTAGGATCCATCCTCGGGGATCTCGTTCATCCAGATGTTTTCGATACCGTTGCCGCAACTGATGCAGTCCACGTCCAGCTTCGGGTCGTCATCCTCGCCGCTGGTGCCCCAGTCGATGCTGTTGGCGATGGTTCCCTCAACGCCCACCTTGCAATTGCCGTAGTTGCAGTCATCGGTACCACCACCGCCGTTGGTATAGCTCCCGTTGGGGCGCACCAGGTGCAGGTCCATGTCGGTATCGCCGTCCCAAGTGAGCTGGACCCGGAAAACCTGGTTGCTGCTGCTGGTGGAGGTCGAAGTGAGGTAGATGGTTTTACTGCAGGTGCTACCGTCGGCGTAAATGAAGGCCAGGGTTACCTGGTTGAGGCCGTTGAAAAGAGGGACCTGAGCGGAAAAGGCGCCTGCTGCAATGGACAGGTTGACAGCGTTGGACTGGTTGTCGGAAGTGAGTGTCACCCGGCCCGACACAGGGCTCCCCGAAACGGTGCCGGTGAGTTGGACGGCCGTCGCGGTGACGGTTTCATTGTCGTCGTGGCTGGTGATATCGATATTGCTGCTGCAGGTGGTGTCGGCCACGCGGGCGCCGCAAGTGGCTTGACCTGTGTTGTCAATGTTGTCCACGAAGTCGGTTCCCTCATCGAAAACGCCGTTACGGTTGACGTCGATAACGCAGTCGTAACAGCCGGCGCGCAGCAACTGCCGGGGCCAGATGAGCCAGGGCGCCTCGTTTGTACAGAAGCCCTGGACCGGGTCGGTCTCCCTGCCGGAGGTCACATCACTGAGGTCGTCGCCCTGGCTCCAGCTGTTCTGATGGGTCACCACGTATTTATCTACGCCAATAGTGTGCTGCACCAGGGAGCGTTCGCTGGGGGTAATATAGGCCCACATGTCCCGAACTGCGGGGTCCAGTGCGTCCGGGTCGAAGACGTCGCGGTAGTTGCCGTTGCGGTCGGCACAGATCTGGCCAATGATGGCATTGCCTGAGTTGGCGTCCTGGATGGTAAAGCCCGGGTGGAAGCGGGGCCGTCGGCTGATGAGGTCACTCGTCGCATCGAAGGTCTCGTTGGCATTTATGTCTACGACTATATCGTAGACCCCGAGGCTGCCGTAGACGCCCAGGTCGGCTTGGCCTGCGCCGCCAGTGACGGACACGGTCGTTTTCACCTGGCCGAGGGAATCGCCGGTCTCTAGGACCGGATTGAGGTCCGATATGACATACAAATTATAGGTGCCGTTTGCGATGGTTCCCTCACCCTGATCCACCTTGGCATAGACATGCTCGGTGCGGAGAAACGAACCCCGTGCGACGCCGCTCGCATCGGCCGCAAATACTTTGGGGCCATCCACTACGGTGAAGTCGATGGTGTGGACGATGTTACCGTCTTCATCCTCGACCTGGATCGTGTGGTCGCCGGGGGTTGCCGCCCGCCGGACGGTGGGACCGTCGCTATACAGGGTGGCGCCTGTGCCTTCCGGCACACCACCGAGATCCTGAACAACGGTGAGGTTGGGCAGGTCGCCATCTTCATCGGTGCTGGCGATAAAACCCCCGGTGGGGTTCAACTCGTCTCCGTTGGGGTCTATGACTTTAATACGGTATTGGGTGTTGGCGCTTAGGCCGTCGGCGTCCATGACAACCGGGTCGTTGCTGTCGAGGCTTTCGATGGCATTACCGTCGGCGTCGACCACATCGCCAGAAACGGTGGTCGAACCGCCATCGCCACCGCCGCCGTCGCCGCCACCGCTGCCGCCACATGCGACCATGGCCAAAAGCATGAGGACCATAAAAGCGAGGGTGGCTGCTCTGAGGAGGGATACTTTTCCATTCTTCATCAATTGTCTCCTTTTAATTGTGGGTGTGAACCTGGGTCTGTGGGTGAAAAGATGAATCTAACAAGGAATCCACCTCTGGCGTTTGCCGTCGTCGACATGCAATAGCCCTGTCAGGTCATTGGTTGATGGGCTGACGGTAAGCGTCAGAGAAACGTCAATTAAACGTCATCGGTGAAGTGGCGGTGTAGAAGGAGGTTCAGCTCTGGCGGCGGATTCGGTCTCAGGGTAGCAGTAGTCAACTTTGTCTCCGCTCTTATAGTTGCGGGGTCATAAGAAGACCGTATGGGATAAGGATACCCCGAAGGATGGATGCTGGCAAGTGTGTGTTGGCTCATCACTCTGGTTGCATGTGGCAGCATAAATGGGATAGTCGCTTTCTATTGGTAGTGAGGTGCAGGCAAAGCAGTTGATGGGTGCAACAGGCTGTCATTAAAGCAAGTTTTAGACCATGTATATTGAGGGCCAGTAGATTTACTTCGGAAAGGGGTGAGATACGTGGAAATGAGGGCGATCCCGGTGTTTGAAAATATTCGTGACGCCTGTCGGCATGTGGCAGCGCAGTCCCGCTGGGTTGAAATCCGTGCCGATCGGATGGCGGCCTACGCCAACAGCCTGCCCCTGGAAGAGATTTCAGGCGCTCAGATGGACTGGAGCCATCACTTCCGGGGGGAACCGGAAGAAACGGTGGCCTATTTTTTGACCCTGGCGGCGGTTAACTTTGGTTCGGGCTACTTCCCCCACTTGACGAAGGCGTCAGGCATGACGGGGTACTACACCACAGCCACCCGCCTGAAACAGCGCTTTGATGATAAGGGCCCTTTTTCTTCCCAGGAGCTGGTCGATATGGATGCGGACAGCTGCAGTCGTCTTTTTCACCAGCCAACGGGCGACCTGGTAATAGACCAATTGATGGACCATTTCAGCCGGGGGTTTCGACAATTGGGTCGACTGTTGAAGGAAGATTTCCAGGGGAGTTTCGTCCAACTGGTCACTGCCGCTGAGGGTTCGGCCGCACGCCTGGTGGCCATCTTAAGCCAGATGCCCTATTTCGACGATCGTCAGAAGTATGGGGGGCGAAATATCCCGTTTTTCAAGCGGTCCCAACTGGCCGCTGCGGACCTCAGCCTGGCCTTCGAGGGGCGTGGGCTGGGGCGTTTCTTCGACCTCGATCAGTTGACCCTTTTCGCCGACAACCTCGTGCCCCATGTGCTGCGTATGGATGGAATTCTGGCATATCAGCCGGAACTATTGGAGCGAATCAACGCTGGGATTTTGATTCCCCCGGGCAGCCCGGAGGAGGTTGAGTTACGCGCCTGCGCCGTTCATGCGGTCGAGCTGCTACGGGCGACACCTGCCGCAGCGGAAAGCGGCGCGACGGCCCAGCGGCTGGATTACCTCCTCTGGCACCGTGGCCAGCAGAAGCAATATAAGGCGGTGCCGCGTCATCGCACACGAACGATTTATTATTGAGTAGGACTGGGTGTTGGTTAGGCCATCAGACGGTAGACGATGCTGCTGACCAAAGCCCATCGAGAAAGGTCTAGCCCAAGCAGCCCTACCAGAAAGGCTTCTTTGAGCCCACAGTAGTACTGGAAGAAGAGGGAGAGATACAAGGATTGCTTCTGCTGCGCTG
>JBNKKA010000063.1:0-21853 GCA_050291585.1 Desulfobacteraceae bacterium | reverse complement strand
AGCCGCGGTAGAGACAGACACCGCCAGGATTCTCGGCGGGATCAATGAGGGTCACCTGTAGGCCTAGATCGGCTGCCATAAAGGCGGCCGCATAGCCACCCGGTCCGGCCCCGATGACCACCAATTGGGTTTTTTCTATTTCGCCCATAGTCGTTTCTCCAAAGCAAATTGCTTATCGTCAACCGCCTGGAACGGCAGCAGGGGACTTATTTTGTGTCTAAAATCAGGTTCAAGGGTGCCTCCAGGGCCTCACAGACCCAGCGCAGAAAGCGGGCCGCATCGGCCCCGTCGATGAGGCGGTGGTCATAGGAGAGGGCCAGAGGCAGCATTCGCCGGGGGGCGAAGCTGTCGCCCTCGCCCACCGGCCGCTGGCGCAGGGCCGTGCGGCTCATGCCCAGGATAGCCACCTGGGGCCAGGGCACGATGGGGGTGAAGGCGCTGCCGCCGATACCGCCCTGGTTGGAGATGGTGAAGGTTGCGCCCTCCAGCTCCCGCGGCTGAACCTTGCGCCGGCGCGCCCGTCCGGCCAGGTCCACGATCTCTATGGCGATCTGAGAGATGCTCTTCTGATCGACATCACGCACCACGGGCACCAGGAGCCCATGCTCCGTGGCCACGGCCACCCCCAGATGAATGTATTTTTTAAGCACCACCTTGGCAGCGGCCGTGTCGATACTGGCGTTGAAATAAGGGTAGCGGCCGAGGGCCGCGGCAACCACCTTGGCCAGCACGGCCGTCACCGTCAGCTTGCCGCCCAACCGCTCCACGGAGGCGGCTTTTTGCTTGATAAAGGCCTCCACCTCGGTCACATCGGCCTCGTCGAACTGGGTCACATGGGGCACGGTTTGCCATGCGGTGGCCATGTTGGCGGCGGTGATCTTGCGAATCCCGGTCAGGTCCATGGTTTCAACCGGGCCAAAGGCGCTGAAATCGGGTATGGCGGGGGTCGGTCCTGAGGCTGCGGAGGCCGCCATGTGGCCGCCCCGGGCAAAGGCTTTGACATCGGCGGCGGTGAGATGACCGCCGGGGCCCGAGGCGGCGACCCGATCCAAAGCCACGCCGAGTTCGCGGGCCAGACGGCGCACCGAAGGCGCGGCCGGGGCGGAGTGACCTGAATCCGAAACTGGGGCGGCGGTCTCTGCAGGGGCAGTGGTCTCTGCAGGAGGCGTTTCTGTCTGAGCCGCTACCGACATTCTTTTGGGCTCGGAATCAGACCCCGGCGCTGGCGGTTGCGCAGTTGGTATGGGTGCTTCCGGGACGGGCTCGGGCGCCTCCGCTGGCGGGGCCTCGGGTGAGGCCTGAGGTGGCTCCCCAGCCAAGGGCTCGGCGGCCGTGTTGATCCGCGCGATCACGGCGCCGACCTGTATCTCCTCGCCGTCGCTCACCAGGAGCGCCTCTACGACGCCCTTGGCGCTGGAGGGGATCTCCACGACGGCCTTGTCGGTCTCCAATTCGATGAGCACGTCGTCGACCTCGACACCATCGCCCACCTGAACATGGATGCTGACGACGGTGCCTTGGGTCACATTCTCACTTATGTCGGGAATCTTGACATCCACTAACATGGTCGCTCCTTGGGATTAGGGGTCATGGGACCACTGGATACGGGTTCATCCGAGACGTTCAGGTTTGAAAGGGGTGCTGCTTCTGGGGATCGATGGCCAGTTTGCGGCGGGCATCTTTTACTACCGCCGGTTTCAGCTTGTCGGCACGACACAGGGCGCTCAAGGTGGCAAAGACGATGTGACGGACGTCCACCTCGAAGAAGTCGCGCAGGGCGGCGCGGGTCTCGCTGAGACCATACCCGTCGGTGCCCAGGACGGTCAAGGGGCCGGGCAGATACTTGGCGATGGTGGCCGGCAGGGCCTTGACATAGTCCGAGGCGGCCACGAAGACCCCCGCCTGACCCTCGAGCTGGCGTTCGAGGAAGCTTAGGCGCGCCGGCTGGTCGGGGTGCAGCCAGTTCCAGCGTTCGGCCGCCGTGGCATCCTCGTAGAGGGCCTTGTAGCTGGTCACGCTCCACACCTCGGCGGCCACTCCATATACATTTTCCAACATCTCCTGGGCCTTGAGGACCTCATTGAGAATAGCGCCGCTGCCAAAGAGGTGGGCCTTGAATTTAGCGCGCCTCTTGGTGGCCGGGCGATAGCGGTAGATGCCCCTCAATATCCCTTCATCAACCCCCTCGGGCTTGACCGGCATGGGGTAGGACTCATTGGTGATGGTCAGGTAGTAGATCAGATTGTCGCCCTGCTCGAGCATGCGCCGCAGGCCCTCCTGGACGATGACGGCGATCTCGTAGGCGAAGGCAGGGTCATAGGCCCGCACCGAGGGGTTGGCCATGGCCAGCAGGTGACTGTGGCCGTCCTGGTGCTGGAGCCCTTCACCGGCCAGGGTGGTGCGCCCGGCCGTGGCCCCCAGGAGAAAACCGCGCGCCTGGGCGTCCCCGGCGGCCCAGATAAGATCGCCGATGCGCTGGAAGCCGAACATGGAGTAGAAGAGAAACATGGGCACCATGTTGATTCCCAACGAGCTATAAGCCGTGCCGGCGGCGATAAAGCTGGACATGGCCCCCGCTTCGGTGATGCCCTCTTCCAGGATCTGTCCGTTCTTGGCTTCACGGTAGTAAAGCAGGCTCTCCCTGTCCACTGGCTCGTAGATCTGGCCCACATGGGAGTAGATGCCCACCTGGCGGAAAAGGGATTCCATGCCGAAGGTGCGCGCCTCGTCGGGGACGATGGGTACGATGGTGCCCCCCAGGTGCTTGTCTTTGAGCAGCTTGGCGAGCAGCCCCACGGTGACCATGGTGGTGGCCACCGGGCGCTCCTTGGAGCCCTGGGCATACTCTTCGTATAGGGCGTCCCCAGGGGGGCGAAACAGGGGCACCGAATCGCTGCGCGCCGGCAGCTGCCCGCCGAGCACCCGGCGCCGGGCCTTGAGATAGGAGATCTCCTCGCTGTCCTCGGCCGGTCGGTAGAAGGGGGCGTCTTTGATGGCGTCATCGGGAATGGGGATGCCGAAACGGCTGCGAAAGTGGCGCAGCTCCTTTTCGTTGAGCTTTTTCTGCTGATGAGTGACGTTACGCCCCTCTCCGGCTTCCCCCAGGCCATAACCCTTGATGGTCTTGGCGAGGATGACGGTGGGGGCCCCCTGGTGGGCCACGGCGGCGGCATAGGCGGCATACACCTTGGCCGGGTCATGGCCCCCGCGCCCCAGGCGCATGAGCTGTTCATCGGAGTAGGCGTTGACCAGCGCTTTCAGCTCGGGGGTCTTGCCGAAGAAGTCGTTGCGGATATAATTCCCCCCGGCCACCGAGTACATCTGGTACTGGCCGTCGACCACCTCGCCCATGCGCTCCACTAGCAGGCCATCGCTGTCCTGGGCCAGCAGCGGGTCCCAGTCCGAGCCCCAGATCACCTTGATGACGTTCCAGCCCGCCCCGCGGAAGGCGGCCTCCAGCTCCTGGATAATCTTGCCGTTGCCGCGCACCGGCCCGTCCAAGCGCTGGAGGTTGCAATTGACCACGAAAGTCAAGTTGTCGAGCCGCTCACGGGCGGCCAGGGTGATGGCCCCCAGGGATTCGGGCTCATCCAGTTCCCCATCCCCCAGGAAGGCCCAGACGCGCTGATCACTGGGGGGCACCAGGCCGCGGTCCACGGCATACTGGATAAAGCGGGCCTGGTAGATGGCCGTGAGTGAGGCCAGCCCCATGCTGACGGTGGGAAACTGCCAGAAATCGGGCATCAGGTGGGGGTGGGGATAACTGGAGAGGCCACCCCCCTCTGCCAGCTCCCGCCGGAAGTTCGCAAGGTGGGTCTCATCCAGGCGCCCCTCTAAAAATGCGCGCGCATAGATGCCGGGCGCGGCATGGCCCTGGAAGTAGACCAGGTCGCCGGGATGGTGGGCCGATCTGGCCCGGAAAAAATGGTTGAAGCCCACCTCGTAAAGGGTGGCGCTGGAGGCGAAGGTGGAGATGTGGCCGCCTATCCCCTCACTCTCACGGTTGGCCCGCACCACCATGGCCATGGCGTTCCAGCGGACGATGCTCTTGATGCGCCGCTCGATCTCGCGGCTGCCGGGATAGACCGGCTGGGCCGCCGCAGGGATGGTGTTGACGTAGGGGCTATTGGCCGAACAGGGCATTGCTGCACCGAGTTGCTCGGCCCGCTGTCCAAGGCGGCCGAGGAGTTCCTCAACCCGTTTGGAACCCTGACGGCGGTGCACCTCATCGAGAGAAGCAGCCCATTCGCGGTTTTCAAACTGGATCTCCAAGGCGTCGGGAGAAGGGGGGTTTGATCCGGTTGTCATAGGCATTTCCCTTTCGTTTTTTTAATACTAATCATTGTCTTGACTACATCCACCTTTTTTTTCGTGGCCTAGCCACCACTTCTCGCTGGCAGCTTGACACCACCTTCGGGTTCGGATAGTTTTAAGATTTTAAGATTGAATTGTTATTGATATCGCCCATAATGCGGGTGCATCTGCCGTCCTAGAAATGTCGTTCGGTTAAGACCTTTCGGTCAATGAATGGCGCCGCGTCCAGCGGTGGCACCTGTACCCGGGTCAAACCGGCATAACTTGTAGTTAGTGCTTGTCCAGAAATGGCTAATTTGCCCGATATCTGCGTTGCACCAAAAATTTTATCCTCGGAATATCAACCATATGCCTGTGGTAAAATTTTTTGTGCGCCTTGATCTCGACCCAATTGTCCTATTTCTGAACGAACACTAGTTAGGAAATTTGACGGATCATGAGCAATCGCCAAAAAGACTCCTATATCGGCCTTGCCAGCCTCTTCGATGCGGCTCAGCTGCGCAGCTATTTTCTCAACTATCTCTACTTCATCATCGGCGTCGAAATTCTGGTCTTCCTCGTGACTTTCCTCGGACATCTGGGCCCCGATAAGGGCGAATTTCCCTGGAAATTCTATTTTTACGTCTCTTTCGTAGTGCCCATCGCCATCACCTTTCTCCTGGGTGTCTTTATCATCGCTTTCAACCGCTATATCTTCGGCAACAGTCTAGCTGCCGAGACACCGGAACAGACGGCGGAGGAGGAGGATCCCAAGGCACGCATCTTCAAAGTCAATGCCATCCTGCGCAGCATGGGCAGTGTTCCCTTTCTGCCGGCACTCTTCGCGCTGGTGGCGGGGTCCATGCTGGTCTATAAGCTGGATGCTATCTTCCTCTTCGTCCTCAACGCCGGCGAGAAGGCGATCGCTTACATCCTCATCAGCGGTGCGGTGTTACTGGGCGCGGCCATAGTCATCGGCCTGATCTGGGTGATCACCAACTACAAGCTCAGCAAGAAACACATGGAGCACGAATACGGCTATCGCAAAGACGTCATGCAGAGCATGGGCTTTCTCATTTTAGAGGACCACACGGTGATCAACAAAGATGGCCAGGTGGTCTCCCAGAAGGAGGTTCCCCTGCTGGAGAACGAGCACCCGGTGCGCGACAACCTTAAAATTCTGCCTCCGGCGCCCTGACTTCCCATCCAAGATGAGGTCCCTACCACGGCGCACCATGCGCACACCTTCGTATGCGAGCAAAATCCTGACCAACCAGATCGGTTCCACCCTCAGCCCGATGATGGCGGCGATTTTCGTCGCCCTGGTGCTGATGATCCTGGTTTTCTCGGTGATTGCCCACTTGCTTCTGGAGAGCCCCTACCTGA
The DNA here is from genome assembly GCA_050291585.1 of Desulfobacteraceae bacterium. Classification (GTDB taxonomy): domain Bacteria; phylum Desulfobacterota; class Desulfobacteria; order Desulfobacterales; family Desulfosarcinaceae; genus JASJCL01. The sequence continues at coordinate 16,174 of JBNKKA010000063.1, read as the reverse complement.
CCTGGGCCTACGCCGGGGCCTCGGTGGTCATTGGGTTGGTATTGTTGGGGGTCTATCGGCTGATGCGCTACCGGCAGAAGCGCCGCATGGCCACTGGACGGCGCGACCCGCTGCTCTTGCGGCAGATGATGGAGGGTGAACTGGAAGCGACGGTGAACCCGGTTAAAAAGTGTCTCGACAACCCCGGCCTGGCGGTTGAGGAGGTCTTCGGCCTACTCCTCCAGGACCAGATCGAAGGCCTCCTCACCACCGACACCCTGCGCTTCACCGAGCTGCGGCGGCAATTTGAAAAAAGCGGCCTGGAAAAACGGTCAGGATGCGGCTTCCGCCGCTTTTTCCAATCTGAGGAGGCATACGCCGCGACTCCCCTCCCCGAGGCCCTGCTCCTCATGGAACGCGCGGTAGCCAAAAGCCACGATGAGCGCCTGGCCGAGCGCCTGAATCTGCTCAAGGGCGCCCACCGTGAGTTGCATACCTCCATGGGCGACTACCTCGATCTGCTCCCCAGCACTCCCGAAGAGGTCAAAAAACTTCAGAATCGCTACCCTTTCCGTCCACCGGAGGAGGATCTGGCCAGGCAGTTGATCTTCACCGGCAGAGTCCTGAATCACCTGACCCGTCGGGCATCATCGGAGCCGGAGCCAAAAGCGGCCCGGACGGATGGCGCGCGCCTGGACGAAGCGGCCGAGGTGCGCGTTCCCAGGCTCTCGGCGGCCCTCTCAAGCTACGAAAACGCCTGGCGGGAGCTCCTCGACGCATACGATCGGCGCCAATAACGACCGGAGGTGCTCAGGGCCGCTTGGGCCCTCTCAAGCTACGAAAACGCCTGGCGGGAGCTCCTCGACGCATATGATCGGCGCCAATAACGACCTAAGCCATTATTTCCCGTCCAGATTTCGCACCGCCAGGGCGCGATAGCCGCGCCGGTGAGCCTTGCGCACCGAGTAGTGGTAGACGTTGTCGAAGTTAAAAACGTAGGCCGTGGGCGCCACGGCATCCCCCTCGGCGCTCCACACCCAGCCGCAGCTCAGCCGGATGAGGGGCGTCAGTTTGGGCCGCTGGCCGCACTCGGCCTCGTAGCCATCCCCGCCATCACTCTCGGAGAGGCTCTGGAGTTCCGCCAGTTTGGGCAGACGCCAGTTGTCGTACTGGGCGGGTAGGGTCAGGGGAAAGGTGTACTGCACCCATTTCCGGGCCTGGTGCCAGTCGATGTCGCCGTGGTTATCGGTGGCCGCCCACATGAGGCCCTGCTGGGTATCGGTGACCGTTCCATCGCCATTGTCAACAAAGCGCTCACCCGCCTCAACCACCGGGGAAAGCCCCAGGACAAGCGCCACCAGGATCAACCCTATCGTTGCTTTCATACCTCATCCTTTACTTGATGCGCCGCCTCAACTTTTCGGCCATACGCTCACCGCGGTAGGAGATCACCGTGACCGGGCAGCGGCGGAACATCTTCTCGGCCACGGATCCCACGAAGACCTGCTCAAGGTTGGTGCGACCTTTCAAGCCCATGACGACGGCATCCACATCGGCGTCCACCACAAGCTTGAGCAGGGATTCGATGGGATTACCCACCTCGATGATGACCTTGAGCCGCTCCGCCGGAAACCCCACCTGGTTGACGAGGCGGTCCAGGATCTCGCGCCGCTCCTTACGGATCTCGTCTACGTAATGGGCGCCGTCGACATCGAACCCCATGGCCGTGATGGTCCGTACGGCTTCAACGTCGCGGATGTTGATGATATTGGCCACTAGTAGATTGGCGTCGATCTGCTTCGCCAATCCGGCGGCGTAGGTGAAGATCCCCTCGGTATATCCCCCGAAGGCCAGGGCCACCATGATGTTTTTGGTCGGCTTCATGAAAGGCCTCCTGCGCTTATGAGTCAATGCTCGGTCCGCCCGGCGCGACCGGGCCGATAAGTGGTCAGGCCACCGCGGGTTTGGGCATGCGCGGTCGCTGTAGCAGGTACATTCCGCCAAAGACAGCCAGGCCGATGAGGTAGGTCCAGTAGCGCTGCTCGTGGGGCAGGTGAATCCACTCGGCGATCAGGTCCGGGCGCATGAGGTTGAGGGTCACGAAGAGAAAGATCGGTATCTCCCAGATCTTGTTCCTGGCCACGAACCACCCCTGGGTGGCCGAGGCAAAGGCAAAATTGCCCATGCAGGCCATGAAGAAGATCAGCAGCCCCTGTGGCCAGCTGTTGACGTTGTGCAGGATCAGGTCGCTGTTGAAGATGAACATGAAGGGCAATATGGCGGTGCGGATATCGTACATGAAGCCCTGCAAGCCGGTGGGAATGGGGGGTGCCTTAGCGATGGCCGCCGCCGCGTAGGCGGCCAACCCCACGGGTGGTGTGTCGTCCGCCAGGATACCGAAGTAGAAGCAGAAGAGGTGGGCCGACATGAGGGGCACGATGAAGTTGTTGAAGCCCCCAATCTCCACGATGGCCGGCGCCGTCAAGGATGCCATGACGATATAGGTGGCCGTGGTGGGCAACCCCATACCGATGACGAGGCTGGCGATGGCGGTGATAACCAGCATGAGGAAGATGTTGCCACCGGAGAGGGTGTCGATGATGGCGGTGATGAGCTGGCCCAATCCCAGGGCCACGACACCCACGATGATGCCCGCCGAGGCGGTGGCAAGGGCCACGGAAACCATGTTGCGCCCCCCGCCGGCCAGGGCGCCGAAAACGTCGAAAACCCCCTGCTTCAGCGCCGGCCCTAGGGGCTCCTTGCGCAGATGGGCCTTCACCGGACGCTGCAACAACATTATCAGGGCCATCACCCAGATGGCGTTGAAAGCCGCCAGTTCCGGGGAATGGCGCACGACAATTAGCTCATAGAGCAGCATCAGGATGGGGAAGAGGTAGTGGGTTCCGCTGATCAGGGTTTTGAAAAAGGGGGGCAGCTCCTTGCGCGGTATCCCCTCGAGGCCCAGCTTGGAGGCTTCGATATGGGTGATGTAAAAGAGGGCCGCGTAGGAGGCGAAGGCTGGTACGGCGGCCGCCTTGATCACCTCAACGTAGGGCACGTTGACATACTCGGCGATGATGAAGGCCGCCGCGCCCATGATGGGTGGCGCCAGCTGGCCGTCGGTGCTGGCGGCTACCTCCACTGCGGCGGCCTTGGTGGCCGGATAGCCCACCTTCTTCATGAGGGGAATGGTGAAGGTGCCCGTGGTGACGATATTAGCGATGCTGGATCCGGAAACCAAGCCGGTGAACCCGCTGCCCATGACGGCGGCTTTGGCCGGTCCGCCCTTGAAGCCCCCCAACATGCTGAGGGCCAATTGAATGAAATACTTGCCGGCACCGGCCTTATCGAGCATGGCGCCGAAGAGCACGAAAAGAAAAACGATGGTGGCCGAAACGTCCAGCGGGATGCCGTAGATCCCCTCGGTGCTCATGGTCATCTGGCCCATGAAGCGGTTCAGGGAGACGCCTTTAAAGGCGATCAGATCGGGCATGTGAGGGCCCATGAAAGCGTAGAAAATGAATACGCTAGCGATGATGGGCAGGGCGGGACCGATGACGCGTCGGGCCGCTTCGAGCAACAGGATGGTCAGGACGGCACCGAAAAACAGATCCCTGAAGATCGGCGAACCATAGCGGGTGGTCAGCCCCTGATAATCGAGGGCGATATAAAGGGCGGCGATGGCGGCAAGGATGCCGATGCCCAAGTCGAGGAGGGGGATGCGGTCGGTGGCGGAAAAGTAGGCGCCGATCCCGCCCTTTGCTTTTTTAAATAGGGGGTAGTTGAGGAAGACGAGCAAGAGGGCGAAGGCCAGATGGATGGCGCGGATAAATGTCGAGTCGAGGACCCACCATGAGGCGATGCTGAGCTGAAACAGGCTCCAGATGACGGCCACCGTGGGGATCAGGTATTTGGCCCAGCCTTTGGGCCTTCGACCGACCCCCTCCTCCTCTTCGGCCATGCGTCTGGCCAGCTCAAGCCCCTCAGCCTCTGCTGAGGCCTCGTCATTTTCTTGCAGCTCTGGATTCGCCATTTCCTCCCCCCACACGTCTCTGAGCAGAAGCCGTCCCGCCCCTTCTAACCGCGACGGGACGACGCCGATCTACATGTCATAGCACTTCAACCGAAATAGGTTCGACGGTGGGCGAATGGCGCCCACCGCCGGATTAAGGCGTGTATGTAGAAACGTGGCTTACTTCAGGCCAGCTTCCTTGTAGTATTTCATGGCGCCCTCATGAATGGGTGCCGACATGCCTTCGAGCATGGAGGCCTTGGTCAGGACGGCATAGGCCGGGTGCAGTTTCTTGAAGCTGTCGAAGTTCTCGAAGACCTCTTTGGTAACGGCATAGACCACATCTGCGGATACCTTGGCGGAGGTCACGAAGGTGGCCTTGACACCGAAGGTCTCCACGTCGGCGTCATTGGCGGCGCCGGGGTAGAGTTTCACCGGCACGAAAGATTTGGCGTAGTAGGGGAATTTGGCCAGCAGGCTGTCGATGCCGGTAATAGAGACGAATTTCACCTTGCGGGCCCCGGCGGTGGCTTCCTTGAAGGCCCCGCTGGGGTGGCCGACGGTGTAGAAGAAGGCGTCGATGCGGCCATCCTGGAGGAGGCCCGGCGCCTCGGCTGCCTTGACCTGCTCGGCCTGCATATCGGTCTCAAAGTTCAACCCCACGGCTTCGAGGGCGTCGATGGAGTTCTGGCGCTGACCGGAGCCGGGGTTACCGATGTTGACGCGTTTACCCTTGAGGTCTTTGATATCGTTAATGCCGGCATCCACCGCGGCACACAGGGTCACCGACTCGGGATGGATGCTGAAGACCGCGCGCAGATCTTTCTGGGGGCCCTTGTCCTTCCACTCGGCCATGCCCTTCATGGCCTGGTACTGGCGGTCGGACTGCACCACGCCGAACTCCAGGTCGCCGGACATGACGGCGTTGACGTTAAAGACAGAGCCACCGGTGGACTCCACCGTGCAGCGAATGCCGTACTCTTTGCGTTTCTGGTTGACGATCTTGGCGATGGCGCCGCCCGTGGGGTAGTACACCCCGGTGATCCCCCCGGTACCGATGGTCACGAAGGTGGTCTTGGCCTGGACGTCTGCCGACCCCATGGCCATGACACAGACCAGTGCAAATGCTACGGCAACGGACATACTGATAAGCTTCTTCATCTTTTCCCTCCTTGAAAGATACGTTTCTAAAAATGCCGATCCGGAATACCCTGCCGGCAGCAGGAATCCACCGCACAGACGCTCTACCTGCCACCCGCTAGCCCGGGGGGTGGCCTCACTTCTGATGAAATGCGCGGCATCCGGCTCTGTACAAACACAAAGTGGACGCCGGGAGTATCGGTGTCCACGGTGGACGCGCCAGGCGTCCCCGAAGTTGATACAGCGTCCACTTTAAGATATGTTGGCACCCGTTTCGGCAGAGACGAACATTTACCTCAGCTCCACTGTACAACCCAAGACAGAATCAACAGTTGAATAATGTTTATTTACTATAAAACTATTTCAACGTCAATCTTGGTGGCCATCAAGACCCCATGAAAAGATCGCCCCCCGCCATCCTGATCAGTGTCATCATCCCCACCTACAACCGCGCCTGGTGCCTGGCCAGGGCCGTCGAAAGCGTGCTGAACCAGAACTTCAGCGACTACGAGCTCATCGTAGTGGACGACGGCTCTAATGACGAAACGGATCTTGTGCTGGCCCCATACGGTGACGCGCTGCGGGTGATTCGCCAGCCCAACCGGGGCGTCAGCGCGGCCCGCAACGCGGGAATCAAAGCTGCCCGGGGACGGTGGATCGCCCTTCTGGACAGCGACGACCACTGGCTGCCTGACAAACTGAAGGCCCAGATCGACTGGCTCACCGCCCATCCGGACTATCGCATCTGCCAGACCGAAGAGATCTGGATCCGGGACGGCCGGCGGGTCAACCCCAAAAAGCGCCACCGCAAGCACGGGGGCGATATCTTCGAACGCTGCCTGCCCCTGTGCCTGGTGAGCCCCTCGGCGGTGATGATCGACCGGCGTCTCCTGGACGAGGTGGGCGGCTTCGACGAAGATCTGCCCGCCTGCGAAGACTACGATCTCTGGCTGCGCATCGCCTGCTCCCACCCCATCGGGCTGGTGGACGCGCCCCTCATCATCAAGACCGGCGGCCATGCTGACCAACTCTCACGGGCGCCCGAGCTTGACAAATACCGTATCCAGGCCCTGGCCAAAATTCTGCGCAGCGGCAGGCTCTCATCTACCCAGTACACTGCCGCCCTGGAGATACTAACGGCCAAGGTCAAGGTCTATGCCGGCGGCTGCCGTAAACGGGGCCGCGAGAAAGACGCCCTTGCGTATGAGGCTTTTGTTTACCGGTTAAGGGAGCTAAGGTAGCACCAAAACCTATGCGCATGCATGTAAGGTATAGTCAGCACCCCTTGCCAAGCAGTCAGCATCGGATAAACACTACGACCCACAAACGCCTTGATTTGAGGCCAGAGAGCTTTGCCGCAAAAGATCAAGGATGGGAACAAAATTAACGAGGGTTTGAACGGGCGGTACAATGCAGGAAACGTGAGGTTTAATTAAGGCGGGGCTGACAGGCCATCCCTGCTTGAAGGAGGTCAATAATGGGATCTTTCAGGATAGGAGAATGGTTAAGATATCAAAATCACTAACTGCACTACCTTAACGTTACGGCTTCTTCAGGTGGGTATCGAAGTCTTCCCCAACATCCGGTATAATCAGTATTTTTCCAGTGTCATTTTATTAAATGCTATCCTAATCGACTTTTTCATGCGGTTAAACGCCTTTGCCAGGGCGGCGATTTCGTCACCACCAGAAGCGTTGATCTGAGTATCCAGTTTGCCGAGACTGATTTCATTGGCATGTTCGGATAGTTGCTGAATGGGTTTTAACACCATTCTGGAGAAAAAAACGTTGACGATCAGGGTCAGCAGCAAAAAAAACAATACGACCATTCCGATGAATACAATGGTGTTGTTCCTGGCTTTTTCTATAATGACGCTGGATGGCACCGAAACCGTCAGCGTTCCGATGACCTCTCCCACGGTTCGTCCGAAACCATTTTCGCTTCCATAGCGGTCCAATAATTCCTGGGGCGCTATGGCCGGATCGCTGTGGCAGCGCATGCACCGCTGTTCGGCCACAATGGGTTTCATAATACTATACTTCTCTTCTTCGCCTTTGATCCGGAAGCCCTTCCACGCTTTCAGGTCAGGGTCGTTTTTGAATTTCTCTATGACGTCCATTTCAAAAGCATCCGCCTGGTTTATCGGGTTGCGCGGGAAGGGAGCCGCATGCTTGAAGTAGTATTGGGGATACGTTTTGTGAATTCTCTCAAAAATATTGCGGGCACCAAAAGAAGAGGACATACCCTCGGTGATGAATCGGTTCGGCAGAGCTTCGTATAAGACCGGCTTAATAACTTTGCTAGTAAAGCTACGGGAAGCCTCCATGGTCGTCAGCAAAAGCCGCGCTTTGTCAAAGACCTGGTTTTCAGCATCCTTTTGTAGTCTAGACCCAGCAAAAAAATAAGTCAGGACGATGGTGCATAGGAAAACAAGGCAGATGGGCAGGTTGAATTTGGTTCTCAGGCTGAGCGCTCGTTCGGAGGAAGCTTCCGGACTCACTTCCACGCTTGCCGCGCTAAATCCAGACTGCCAAGTCTCTTTGCCACGCGGTTGGTTTTGTTGAAATGGGGGTCTCGTTTTCACGAGCGGGTAAGAATCCTTGGTGTTTTCTCTGTTGGCGACGACGAAAACATGCCGACATACACCACATTGATACTTTGTGTTGGCCTTACCATTGTTGGCTTTTACTTTGTAGCGTTTTCCACATTTGGTGCAATGGATGATTTGCATGGGTCCTTCTCCTGGCTGTGGCACCTCTTTATTTCGGCTTTCTGGAATCGGTCCAGCTCACCTATATCAATACATTTGAATCACAAAATATTCGGTCTCCTCATTCCAAGAAACCGCAAAATACCAAAGCGTCATAACCAAAAAAATACCCAAAACAGCCAAGGGGTAGCCAACCAAGTCCGGCAAAAATACCTTCCATCCGATGATGGATCGAAGGCCTTCCGTGGATCGAATGAGACTCTTGGTTAAAGAGGTAGACAACGCGTAAGTTCCCAATGCCACCATCAGTTTAACCTGACCTTCCGCCACGCGCCAGATCGTGCCGCTGCCGCAGCCGCCCGTGAGCAGCATCCCAAATCCGAAAATAAACCCACCCACCAAGCCCCCTATACCAAAGCTGGGAGCAGTAAAAGCGAGTTCGTTGCGCAGGCCGGCCCATTTAATAACGGCAAAGCCCACTATGCAAATCAACAGGCTGGAAATAACCGCCTGTGTTGCAGAGGCGTCGCCAGTCATGAATGGTTCACGAAAACAGCGTGCAAAACAAAAACGACTGCGGTGCATGACGAATCCGAATGCGATACCGCACAGCAACAGGCCGCCAGCAATAATAAAACCATTGAGGACATAGATTTTGTTGGTCCAATAGGCGGCGAAGATCAATCCAAATCCCAAGATGGGTTGCCATTTTGATCGTTTGGCAGAAGGCGCTTTGTTGCCAGTGCTATTCGCGGCAGCTAGGTGCTCCAACTCCCAGTAAAGGTACTTCAGCCCGGCATAGGCGCCCACGAGCAAACCTGCCATCATGGCAAAGCCGCTGAGTGAAAATGACACAATGGCAGAATAGAACCCCCCCACATTGCATCCGCCGGCCAAAGCAGCGCCAATCCCCAAAAGAACGCCCCCGGCAGCCCCCTTGATCAATTCCAACCGCGGCGGGATACGAATTGCAAACTGCTTCGCTATCAGTGCCGCAGCCAAGGCACCCCATAGCAGACCGATAGATAGAACGGAACTGGTAGAAGTCAACACGGATTTCGGAGGGAGTTCATAGAGTCCAATCCAATAAAAAACCCAATCACCCCAATTGCGGATGCCGCCCACAACACCCCACGGCCTGGCCCAGGCAAAGGTCACGATGCTCATCAATCCGATCAGCACCCCACCGGCCTGCAATGACCAGTTCTCTTCAAACACTTTCCGGTACTCGTGGCGCAGAAGGCCCAATGCGACAGATTGTTTCTGGTTCATTGCGATATCCCTACCCGATCAACAGCCGTCATCGGTTTCTTCCGCGTCTGTGGAGATCTGAACAGGTGCATCTGAAGCACCCCCACCAGCTGAAAAGTCAGGAAGGAAACCTGGTTCGGTTTCCACTTTGGTTGAAATCAGTGCCAGCAGCGCAAGATTATATTTTTTCCATGCCACTGTGGAGCTGGGGTCAACCGTAATCGCCTTTTGAAAGAAGTGTTTGGCCTCGGCAACCTGTCCACGGTCCTGGGCCACCTGTCCAAAGCGAATCAACCGCTCACACAATAGCCGATCCTGCTCTGAGGGAGCAGCCTCCAAAGTGCCGACCGCTGCCATGGATTCCATGCGACCATTAATGGAAACATACATGACGATTGAAAGAATGACCGCCAGCACAAAAATTATGGCGCCGGTTTTAGCTGATTTCATTGTCCACACCTTATTCAAGCCAAATTCATGAATTTAGGATCAGCAGGTCCTTCGAAAATCGTTCTGCCGGGCCCAAGAGGAGACCTTCAGACCGTGTTGCTGATTTATTTTTTGGGAAAGTACATCAAGGCTTGATCCCCGGCGTAGGTCCAAGGATTTCCAGAATTTTTCCATCCGTTGACCAAACGCTGGCCCTTAAAGTAACTGTCTTCGATCTTGACCTTGTCACCTTCGAACCCATCATAAATATTATAAACATTTTTATATCCGGCTTTGTCCAGCAAATTGGCCGCCGCGGCGCTGCGGCTGCCGGACCGGCAAATCACTAGCAAGGTCTGGTTTTTCTTAAAATGCATTTTGACCTCGTCTACAAAGTTCGGATTGGCTTTCGTCTTATATGTTTTCTTTTTGGCATCATATTCCATAGTCATAAACTTAGAGGGAATATTATAGGCCATGGGGGCATGCCCGACATAATTGTATTCCTGAGGAGTGCGACAATCGATGATGGCAACCTTTTCCGGACTCGCCTTCCACATAGCATAGGCCTCTTGGGAGTTAACATACATTCCCAGCGTAGTTTGCTTTTTTTCAGGTATCTCTACCGCTCCAAACGCATTGGCGGCTAAAGTCAACAGAACCAAAGAAACGAAAACCTGTAAAAAGCATCTTTTCAACATTTCTCTCCTCCTTAATCGTGTAGTGTGTATTGTACAATCGTTCTCCAATCGATAAACCCAACCATTTCTCAAACCAGCATAGAAAATACTCAACGGTTTATAATACAATATATCGATCACAATGGGCGACCATTTCCGCATTGGCGGCTTGGGTCACAAAATCCTTGAAGCCGACACCGGGAATCTCTCCGCTGAGACCGTTGGCGCGAAAACTGACATCGCAAACGGACAACTTGGCCAGTCCAACCAGCTGACTAAATTGGACCTCTCTGGTTAACAATACGCCGAGACCGGTAAAGAAAATCTGTGTCTCAATGTTCTTTTTGTGAGCTGCTTTGACCAATCCGAACAGATAGTGAAAATGCTTGTCCGTATTGACCATGATTCCCAATGTTTTCGGCATGACACCACCTCATCACCACCAGCAGACAACGCGAGTATGACTAAAGATCGCTTCGATAACACCTTCCCAGTCAATGTCCCCTTGAAAAAGTTTGATAATACTTACGCGTCCATCAGCGGATAAATCGGATATCAATTTTTCTGTTGCAACATCCGGTTCCGAGCGCAAAAGATGTAGGATATCCATTATTAGCCTTTCCGCCTTTACACTTCGATTTAAAGCATTGTTAAAATGGAATAATTAAGTCCGCCGCTTTAAGCATGCGGCCAATTTTGTCCAGATCGGCATATTGAAACTCGTACTTTTCTGCATTGATTAAATTGTTAGAAAAATGGGCTCCCCCCATCTCAACCAGAAAGCCAAGGTTGTCTGAATAGGCCTCATCATAATTCTCTATTTCATGGTCAAGTACGAACATCTGGGCAGCAATATCTTCCAGCAACAGGCCAAGGCTTGTACGCAATCCTTCGTATTGCAGGGATTTGTCTTTTATCACTACGGCGACTCTATTCATCGAACATTTTCATCCCTTGCGGATATAGTATTTGAAAGTGCCGTCGTCGGCGGCAAGATTACCAAGATAGGTGTTGCTTCCTTTGTCGCCAAGCTTTGGAATATCATTTTGAGATCCAGGATCTGAACTGATTACTTCAATAATTTCATCCGTGGCCATCTCCGCAAGGATCTTTTTGGTTTTAAGAAGAGGCATAGGGCAACTGAGGCCGGATGTATCCAGGATTCTATCAGCGACGATGCTATCCAAAGTCATACAATTCCACTCCATTTCCGATTGGTTCCAAGAGACACTTTTTTCCGCTTAGGATTTCGAATCAATTGTTTATAGCCTCTTCAAGTAGTCCAAACCCCATAATACAAAGGCTATACGGTCATCTTCTTCCATATCGTTGGATATTGTTTCAATGAGTTGGGCAACCTCGCTCTCATATATCACTTGCGACTCAGATTCGAGATGGGTAAAAGCATCGTTGAGAACGGCTCCCGCAACTGGGCCGACAGCTTCGGTCAAGGTTTCGGTCAAGGCCATGATGAGAGAATCCCTCTTCTTTTCGCTCAGAGGCTTCTTTGCATAGATCCTTTTGGCCAGCCCGATGCGAGAAAGCTCATAGATATAGTTGAGGACTTGAAGGTCAGGTAAACCCGTCTTCAAGACAATTCGCTTGGTGGAGGTCTTCCCGTCTAAAGCCAGGGCGACGGTCAACTCATCAGTTTTAAAGGTCCTTTTGCCTTTTAGATTGGAGCAAAACAATTTGAAAACGCAATCATTGCTAAAAGGAACGACTTTCTGAAGGGTATCTGATTGCTGCGCTCTTTTTGTCAACAGGGCAAGATAATTATCGGCATCAATCCCTTTGCAGTGCTCCCTTTCCACAATGATATTTTCATGAAACTCGCTGGAGAATGCGATCCACATTGATAGCGCTTGACCTGCGGCCTCACCCTTCAAGTTTCCGGTTTCGATTCCTAAGATGCACCCCTGTTTCAAAATAAGTATCCCCTGGGTTCCATTTTCATGCTGAAGATTCAGGGTCCCGCTCTTTCTCAACCTCACCAACGAATTTAAAGTTGTATAGAGTGAATCATACATCGCTCTTCTCCTGCGAGACACGCGGTGACTTACGAGGTTCCCATTTTCTTGATAATCGCGGCCCACGTAATTCTTCTCTAACGAATTCGGCGGCTCTACACTGCTCCCCCCAACCCCCAACATTCCTCAGGGCTGATCGTTGCAGGTAGACGCGACGAAACTATTAAGATCTGTCTGATTATTGAAGATGGGAGATTAGAATTTACTTTTCCAGCACGAAAGGGGCTGTACGTTTTACATAACTTTTCAACACTTTCCAGGCGAAACGGTTCAACTTAGGGATTATTTTTCGACTGAGTTGAAATAAAATCCGCGGCCTTTTGGGTATGGCTCTTCTACGACGACCTAAGAAACATTTTTAGGCAGCTTATGGCTTTCCTTTTCTATCCTACCTATTTTCTACTTGAATACTTTCAGATGATCACGATTTGATGGTTGGTGAAACAACGTCGCCAACGCAAAAGGAATTCGGATTCGAGTAGAACTTGTATTAACCGTAATGATAGCGGCTTATATGCTGACTGTTGAAAAATATAGAAAGGATGATAATGGTCGAAACAAGCAGTACAATACAGGATACGTGAGATCAAATCAGGCGGGGGGTGGGCTAACAGACCATCCCTGTAAAAAAGGTAGTCAAAAGTGGAAACTGTCAGGCCATTAAAAAGAATAGAGAAGCAAATCAACTTCCTGCCAGTCCCATAGTGACGAGGAGCTTATAACAATGAATTAACATCAAGTCAACCTATAATTTCGGAAAAAAGGTAATTATATTATTCTATTGCGCAAAACATCAGTTCGTCCATATCGTCTATTTTTTTTCAAGCATTGGAAAGTAGAATCATTAAAGCCTTTAAAATATACGGACTATGTAATCGTCTGTCGGTTTGGTTGGATTCACTAGAACGATCCAGCTACAGCATCATCTCAATTTCTTCGATCTGCTTTTTAAGGCGTTTAGGAGAGACCGGGAAGGCGGTTCGTATCTCCTGGGCGTAAACCGAGATCTTATACTCCTCTATCATCCAGAAGAGGTCTTCCACGGCCTGGCGTTTCTCTGCGCTGGTGTGCGCATCGAGGCCGGCCACGAGTCCATTGAGCTTTTCGACGTAGATGGACAATCCCTTGGTGCGGCCCAGATCCCTGGGAAGGTCCTCCACCCCCCGCCGGGCGCGGATGGTCAAGGCCTGAAGATAGCGCACCAGCGCGGTCAGGCGGACCTCGTCGTAGAGGGCCACGAAGTTGGCCGGCACCAGCTGGCCAAGGGTCTCACGCAGGCCGCCGATGAAGTCGGCCAGCGGTCCCCGGGGGTGGGATGCCTCCAGTGCATGGAGAGTGGTGCGGGTCTCGTGGTAGGCGGTCAAAAGGGCGGCCACAACGGTGACCATCGTCTGCCCCTGCTGGTGAATCCCGGCTTTCTGCAGCTCTGCAACTTTGGTGTCGAAGGCCGCCTCGGTGCGCAGGTCGCAGTGAAACAGGGCCCGGCAAACCGTGCCGTAAAGCTGGATCTCGAGGGCCTTCTGACCGCCGAAATAGCCGGCATAATTGCTCGCCGGGGCGGGCAAGCGCAGCTGCTGACGGAGGTGCTTGAGGTCTTTACGGAAGCCATTCATCAACAGCACCTGGACCCCTTTGGGGTGGGCCGTCTCGGCCGCACGGCGATCGGTGAAGAGCTTGAGGGCGGCCGTCGTATTCTGGCCCTCTTCGGCAGCCACCAGGGCGGGATAGGCCCGTTGCAACGGGTTCGCCCGTCGTGACGGGTTCGCCCGTTGTAACGGGTTCGCCCGTTGGGGGCCCTTGTCGACCACCTTGGCAGTAACGGAGGGCGGCAGGTCACCCACATCCCACTGGGTAATACCGTCGCGCTCCCACCGTTTGCGCAGGTCGGCGAGGGCGTCGGCATCCACCTCGGAAGCGGGGACGTCCTGGAGCAGGGCGGCATTGCGGCCGCTTTTGACCACGCGCCCGTTGCCGTCCAACAGGGCGATGCGCATCTTGAGGTGGTCGGGCAGCTCGATGACGGACCAATCAGCGGCGGGGATCTGGAGGCCATAGTGGGTGTGCAGGTGGGCGCTGAGGGCGGGGATCAAGGCCCCCTCGTTCTGCTTGAGCTCACGGCAGATCGACCTGGCCGTGTCGGCCACGGGGGCCAGCCGGCGGCGGTGGGCCTTGGGCAGCCCCTTGAGGAGGGCCGTGACCTTCTCCAGCAGCAAGCCGGGCACCAGCCACTCCATCTCTTCCGGGGGAACCTGCTGGGCGTCGGCCAGGGGGATCTTGACCGTCACCCCGTCATCCCCCGCCTCGGGCTCGAAACGGTAGCCCACGCGGTAGCTGGATTGACCCAGGCGCAGGCGCTGGGGGAAGCGGACCAGCTCACCCTGGTCGGGGTCGTAGTTGAGCAGTTGGTCACGGGTGAAGCGCAGAAAATCATCGCCGCCGCGCTTGCGGATCAGATGTTTGAGGGTCCGCAGGTCGGCGATCCCCTCCAGGTGGCCGCGGTAGAAATCGGCCATACCCCCCTCGTCCACCAGGAGGTCGCGGCGCCGCAGGCGATCTTCCAGACGGCGGATATCGGCCACCAGCTTGTGGTTGTGGGTCAGGAAAGGGGGCCAGTCGTGGGCGCGCAGGTCCCCCTCGATGAGGCCGCTCTGGATGAAGATCTCGGTGGCCTGAGGGGGGTCGATGGGCTGGAAGGCCTTGGGCCGCCCGGGCTCGATGGTCAGGCCGAAGAGGGTCACCTGCTCGGTGACCACCACCTGACCGCGCTTGCGCTCCCAGCGGGGATCGCGGTAGCTGCGGCGGCACAGGTCTCCTGCCAGGGGCTCGAGCCAGCGCGGATCGATGCGCGCCACCGTGCGGGCGTATAGGCGGCTGGTGACCACCATCTCCGCAGCCACGATCCACTCCCCCGGGGCTTTGAAGAGCCCCGAGCCGGGAAAGATCATCACCTCGCGGTCCTTGGCGGCCCGGAAGAAAACCTTCTCCTTCTGCTGAGCGATGTTGGAGAGGAAACCGCTGAGGACGGCTTTGTGGATGGCGCAGTATAGGGGCGTAAAAGCCGTCTGGGGCGCCTTGCCCTTTGGTATCTCACTCTTTCCAGGCGGCACTTCGTGCGGCGCGGCGGCCGCTTCCCCCTGGCCCACCTGGTTCTCGGCCAGCAGCCCCTCTATCTGGCCGTGGATATCGCGCCATTCGCGCATGCGCCGGAAGTTGAGGAAGTGTTTTTTACAGAAATTGCGCACCTCGGCCCAGGTGCGCCGGTTCTTTACCACCTTCTGGTAGCCCTCCCAGATATTGAGCAAAGTGATGAAGTCCGAGGCCGGATCCCTGAACACGGCGTGGGCCTGGTCGGCGGCGGCCTGCTGGTCCAGGGGGCGTTCGCGGGGGTCCATCACGCTCAGGGCGGCGGCGATGACGGCCACCTGGGACAGCACCCCCTGGTCGGCGGCCTCGATGAGCATGCGCGCGAGACGCGGGTCCAGGGGCAAACGTGCCATGAGGCGCCCCCGGGCGGTGAGCTTGTAGGGTCCCTGGGGAGCCCTGCCCCGCCGACGTCCGCCCGTTTTCTCCCCATTGGACATAATAGCGCCCAGCTCGCTCAGAAGCTGGTAACCGGCCTGGATGTTCTTCTCCGCCGGGCGGTCGATGAAGGGAAAGGCGGCCACATCCCCCAGGCCCAGGGCGATCATGCGCAGGATCACCTCGGCCAGGTTGGCCCGCAGGATCTCGGGTGCGGTGTAGCGCGGACGATTCTGATAATCCTCCTCTTCATAGAGCCGAATGCAGATGCCGTTGGCCACACGGCCGCAGCGGCCTTGGCGCTGCTCTGCGCTGCTCTGGGAAATGGGTCGCACCGGCAAGGTGGTGGTGCGCGACCGGGGTGTGTATTGCGAGATGCGCGCCAATCCGGTATCGATTACGAAATTGATCCCGGGGATTGTAA
>JBNKKA010000062.1:0-22439 GCA_050291585.1 Desulfobacteraceae bacterium | reverse complement strand
GGATCTGGCGCTTCTCAAAATCCTCATGGGCACGATAAAAGATTGCCGCATGGCCGATGAGGTCTGCCAGAACAGTATTCAGCCTGGTAACTGAATCCGACGTTTCTCCGGGTTCTTGTGGGGTCGATAAAAGATTGCCGTATGGCCGATGAGGCCGGCCAGAACGGCGCCGGTATCGGTTTCGATGCGCTCGGTGATGGCGGTTTTGTGGGCTTTCTCTTTGAATTCAACGAACTTGATCTTGATCAGCTCGTGGGTATCGAGGGCCTCGTTGATGGCGTTTCCAAGGGCGACGGTGACGCCCTTCTGCCCCACGAAGACCACGGGTTTCAATCCGTGGGCCAGGCCCCGCAAGTATTTCCGTTGGCTGCTATTCATCTTATTTTCTTCTGACCTTCTGCACGATGTAGTTGACATTCCCGTTGATACCCTTAACCCGCTCGTCCATGTCGATGATCACCTTGTCGGAGCTAAGGACGACGCTCTCGATGGCGCTCTGGGTGCTGATGACCTGTTGTGTGGCCTGCTGGACGGTACCGATGCGGCCGTTTAGATAGAATAGAAACGCGGTCACAAACACCATCCAAGCGCCCACGACATAGGGTTTCCAATCAAAGGGTTTCATTCCGACCGGTTTATTCATCGGTTTGATGTTTTCATTTTCCATATCCAACCTCCAGGTTGCGCATTTATCTGGGACCGGCCGGTGTGTTTCCCGGTCCGCTAATTATCGGTTTCAGCAAGATTTTACAAGTCGGTTTCAGTCCGTAATTTGATATCGGTCCTGTTCTGTGATATCTTAAACTATCTCAACACTCTACTTAAGGTCCTAGGTGCACTATGGCCGACAAATCGCCTTCTGAAAGAAGATCAGAGCAACGCTCACCCGCCGATCGATACTACAGTGTCCAGTTCACCCTCGCCGGACTCAAAACCCAATATCAGTTTAAAACCTGGAACATCTCCAAAAAGGGCCTCTGCATCCTGGTCAAGGAGGGCTCCGCTGTTCTCAACCACCTCAAGGCCGGAGATCTTCTCAACATGACCTACTATGTCAGTGACCCCCAGGGCGCCCTGGAAAACCTCCAGACCCGCATCCAGCACATTACGATGAACGAGTCCGGTCGCTTCAAGGGCCACTACCTGGTAGGCCTCTCCATCGAATGACGAAGCCCATCACCCCAACCAGCATCGACGGATACTGCCATCGACACCACCGCCACACGGCCGCAGACGGCACCCCGCTTTTCCAGCGCACATTTCGTCCTGCCAAGGGCAGGCCCACAGGCCGCCTGGATGTGGTTCATGGCTGGGCCGATCACTCCGGCCGTTACACCCACCTGCTCAAGGCTCTTACCCCCTTGAACCTGGAAGTCAATCTCCCCGACCTGCGCGGCCATGGCCACAGCGGCGGCAAACGGGGCCACATCCGACGCTTCGACGATTACCTCCAGGATCTGGCCCAGCTCTTCAGTTTAAAAGATCCCCGCCCCGGAGGGAAAACCCCACGCTGGCTCCTGGGACACAGCATGGGGGGCCTGGTGGCCTTTCACCTGGCCCTCAGGTATCCCCGCCACTACCAAGGTCTTATCCTGTCGGCGCCCTACATGGCCAATCTGCCCACCACAAGTCCCGGGCTGCGCTGGCTGTTCCGGCTCCTCGCCTGGCTCATTCCCGTTTTGCCTCTGACCCACAAGGTCGACCTCCAGGGCATCAGCCATGACCCCGCCGAGATCACCGCCTACGCTGAAGACCCGCTAGTGCATCGCACGATCACACCCCGTTGGTTCAACGAGATCCTCACGGCTCAAAACCGGGCGCTTCATGAGGCGGCATTCCTATCCCTGCCGCTGCTCATGCAGCTTTCACCCGACGACACGGTAGTGGATTCCCAGGCGTCTCTGGCGGTCTACCTGCGCCTGCCGGGAGGCGCCAAGACCCTGCGCGTCTACCCCCGCTGCGGGCATGAGCTCTACAATGAAAGCGAACCTAACCGGACGAAACCTTTAAAAGATCTGGTGGTCTGGATTGGCGAGAGGCAGGAGGCCCACCTCATGGAAGCGTCAAGGCGTTAGCTACCACGCATCCATAAGCTGCACCACAATACGCTTCCTGACGGAAGGTTCGGCCTCTCCCGACACGCTCTATTAGGTATAGATCAAACTGACGGGCAGGGGCGGATAGCGAAAAACGCCCGGTTTGGGCAGAATGTGTTCACCGCCCACCGAAAGCCAGTTAACGTCGGGATTGAGTTCCCGCAACTTACCGTCATCCGGCGGACGAGAATGGTCGGTGAAGGAGTAGGTGGTTTGGAAGATACAGATGCCGGCCTTGCCTTCCCGGGCCACGCAATAGTTCTTCTTGAAGGTGCGCACATTGAGATTGTGGGCGGTGGCCAGATCCTGCATCTCTGCATCCTTGAAACGCATCAGAACCGCCTTTGAGACCCCGCGTTCCGATATGCGGAAGAGGGCCCGGGTTTCACTGCTGCCGGCGTACACCGTGGTGATGCAGGGAATCTTTTTCAGATATTGGGCCGCCACCATGGCCGCCGTGCGACGCCCACCGACCATCAAGGGCATACCGTAATACTCGAAGAGCTTGCGCTGCATCAGCTCCGCGTATTTTTCCCCCTTCTCGTACAGATCCTTTGAAATATAGCGCAGGCCCTGGCCCAGGTCCTCGGCGGCATCGGCGATGGGCCAATCTATGCGCACGTGAAAATGGGAGAGGGAGTAGCGGTCTTTGATCCGTGAAGCCGGGTCGCGCTGAATCAGGAGAGCATAGTCCACCGGCAGGAGTACTTCCAGAAAATTGTAAAAATGGACAGCGTCAAAATACTTCTGATGGCGATCGAAATCCTCCATCAGAGGCAGCGCCTTTGAGCGCAGCAAGTTGGTCTTGGTGGTCCTGTTGAGGTCAAAGAATCGGATATACTTCTTGTGACCCGCCGGAATCGTGTCTTCCACGAAGATGACCAAAAAGGTATTCTGAAGCTCATGCTCGAAGCCAGGGATACGGGCGCGCGGCTTGAGTTCGCGCTTTTCAACAAAGGGATAGGACTCGCTGCGGTCGCGGAAGCGCTTATAGGAATCCAAGAGGGCATAGGTCAACATGTACTGGTCCAATTCATCGCGCAGCAACTCGTAGTACGATCGCCGCAGACGACTGACCTGGCTCAACTCTTCGCGTACACTCCAGAATGCCACTGCTAACTCCTGAACAAGCCCACGGACCGGAAGGACCGTTGCTTCAAATGGTTTTGTGTTTTGCGCTCCGGCGCAACCCGCCGATCTGGGACCTGGGGTGGTTCTTCCGGGTCATGACGATTGGAAAGGCGGGATACAGCCTCTTATTACATATCGCCCGGGGGAGGGGCAAAGATTAGGATAAATCACATGGATTCTTGTACATTATCACTATTGAGGACTGGAATCAACGACCATCGGGCGGGTGTCCATCTCTTCGGGATGGGTGTCCTGCTCTTCGTGATGGGGGGCCCTCCGCTTCGGACACATCCCCATCGATCCGCTCGGCCCATTCGTAGAGCCGATCACGATAGTAGAAGGCCACCAGCACTACAAAGAGGCTGAGGGCCAGCAGCCCGCCCAGAAGAAGATAGTTCTGCTCGAAAAGATAGTGGCCCTGAAGGCTCAGCAGGAGGGTTCCGGGAATGCGGCCCACGGCGGCGAGAAAGACAAAGACCCGCAGGGGCATGGTGCTGAGGCCCAGGAAGAGGCAGAGCCAGTCCTTGGGAAAGCCGGGAAAAACAAAGAGGGAGAAAATGACCAGGAGGCCCTTGCGCTTGAGCAGCAGGTCATAGCGGGCGAACTTATCCCTCGGAATCCAGCGGCGTACGTAGCGATCACCCAGTGCCCGCCCGATACCGAAGTTGAGCATAGAACCCAGGCTGAGGGCGATGGTGGAGTAGAAAAACCCCTGCAAGGCACCGAAGAGGTACCCCCCTAAAAAACCCGTCATCTCCCCCGGCACCGGCGCCAGGACGACCTGCAGAATCTGGAGGGCCATGAATACCAGGGGGGCGCCGGGGCCGAAGAAGCGGATCAGGTCGGAGACCCGTTCACGATCCGAGAGCAAGGCATATGCTTTCGTCAGCCACTGGACGAGGGCATCGCTGAACACAATGCCCACGAGCACAAAGGCGGCCAGAAACAACAAACCCCAGCGATGTTTGATAAGGAAGGCGTACAGGGGTCGGCCCTTTAAAGGAATGCTATGTCTATCGTTTTTTAACCTATTTATCAGTCAATGCAGCCACCCCCGGCAGGGTCTTGCCCTCCAGGAATTCGAGAGAGGCCCCTCCGCCGGTGGAGACATGGGAAACCGCTTCGTCCAGCCCCGCCTTACGCACCGCTGCGGCGGAGTCGCCGCCGCCAATGATGGTAGTGGCCCCCGCCGCTGTGGCCTCGGCCAGGGACTTGGCCACGGCCAGGGTACCCTGGGCGGTGGCATCGATCTCGAAGACCCCCATGGGGCCGTTCCAGACGATGGTTTTGGCGGCCTGTATCACCGCGCCGAAGCGCTCGCGCGTGCGGGGGCCGATATCCAGCCCCCCCCAGCCATCGGAGATCTCATCTGCGGCGACAGTCTTGAGGGTACCGACCTGGCGGGCGGCGAAGTCAAAACGGTCGCTGACCACACAGTCCTCGGGCAGGAGGAGTTTATCGCCGCCCTGCTTGAGCAGATCGGCGGCCATATCCACCCGCTCCGCTTCCAGAAGCGAATCGCCGATGGACCAGCCCTTGGCCTTAAAGAAGGTGTAGGCCATGCCACCGCCAATGAGGAGCTGGTCCACCTGGGGCAACAGGGTGGCGATCACGTCGATCTTTCCCGAAATCTTGGCCCCGCCCAGAATTGCCACAAAGGGCCGCTGGGGATTACGGGTAGCGTCTCCGAGGTAACGTAGTTCCTTCATCATCAGGTAGCCGGCGGCGCACTGGGCAATGTGGGCGGTGACCCCGGCAGTGGAGGCATGCGCCCGGTGGGCGGTCCCGAAGGCGTCGTTGACGTAGAGTTCGCCGTGACGTGCCAAGGCGACGGCGAAGTCCTCGCCGTTTGTTGTCTCGGCGGCATGGAAGCGCAGGTTCTCCAGCAGCAGCACCTCACCGGCCGGCAGGGCGGCCACGGCGGCATCCACCTCCGGCCCCACGCAATCGTCCACGAAACCCACGGGGGTGTTGCCCAACAGCGCCTGGAGAACCTTGACGCAGGGTGCCAGCGAAAACTCGGGCTTGCGCTCCCCCTTGGGTCGGCCCAGGTGGGACATGAGGATGAGGCGAGCCCCCTGGTCGACCAGATGACGGATGGTGGGCAATGCCGCCCGGATGCGCTTGTCGTCAGCCACTGCGCCGTTTTCCAGGGGGACATTGAAATCCACGCGCATGAGGACGCGTTTATTCCTTACCTGCAGATCTTCTATAGTGAGTTTGGCCATGCTTGCCTCTTCCATGCTTATGAGTTTATGGGGCAACGATCATTTTTTCCCAGACCGCTCCTGGCGCTTCTGATGCAGACTTTTCTTACGCGACCAGCGGTCCAGAAAGCTCATGGCGCCGGCTTTGTACGCACGGTCCACGCGTTCCTCCTCCACGGCCACACCGCCGGAACGGCCGATGGCGGTGCGCAGACACTCGGTCTTACAATGGCACACCATGCAAGCGGGCGGTGTCTCGCGCAAGCCTCCCGTCTGCATGGGGAAGACTGTGTCGAGGTCCGCAAAGCAGTAGGGACGCCGATTGGGGAGGGGGCTGTCGGCCATCAGGTTTCGTCCAGTTCGTGCTTGAGGTCGCGGGTCATGAGCGCATAGACCGCATCGCGAGGCGACAGGTCTTCGTAAAGCACCCGGTAGATGGCGTGGGAGATGGGCATCTCCACCTCGAGCTTGCGGGAGAGATTGTAAACACTTTTGGCGGTCTTGACCCCTTCGGCCACCATGTGCATCTCAGCCAGGAGATCCTTCAATTTCTTGCCCCCGCCGATCTCCTTGCCCACGGTGTGGTTGCGGCTCAGGTCACCGGTACAGGTCAGCACCAGGTCCCCCATCCCGGCCAGGCCAGGAAAGGTGCGTGGGTTGGCCCCCATGCGCAGCCCAAGACGACGCATCTCCGTGAGACCGCGGGTGATCAGGGCGGCGCGGGTGTTGAGGCCCAGGCCCAGGCCGTCGATCACCCCGGCGGCGATGGCGATGACGTTTTTGACGCTACCGCCCAGTTCAACGCCGATGACGTCGTCGTTGGTGTAGACCCGGAAGGCGGGGGTGGCGAATATCTTCTGCACCGACTCGGCCGTGGCCGGGAAGGTGGACGCCGCGGTGACGGCAGTGGGGGCTCCTTGGGCCACCTCGCGGGCGAAGCTGGGGCCGGAGAGAACGACGAAATTTTCCGCCGGCATTTGGGGTAAAGTCTCCCCCAGGACCCCCGACATGGTCAGAGAGGTCTCGTTCTCGATCCCCTTGGAGGCGCAGACCACAATTGTCCGGGGGCCCACCAAGTTGGCGATCTGGGTCGTCACCCTACGCATCACATGGGAGGGCACCACCAGCAGGAGGAGGTCCTTATCCCTTACCACCGCTTGCAGATCGTTGTTGGGGAAAAGATTTTCCGACAGGCGAATGCCGGGCAGAAAGGGTTTGTTCTCCCGCTCGTTGGCTATCTGGGCGCAGATATCCTTTTCAAACACCCAATGCTCGACCCTGTATCCCTTGGTGGCCAGGAGGTTGGCCAGGGCGGTGCCCCAGCTTCCGGCACCCACCACCCCGAGCTTGCATCTCTCTATGTCAGTCTGCATATACTTCTTCCTATTGTCTAAAGTCGATCAGGCCTCGGTGCCTTCGCCAAGGTCAGGTGCACCTTCCGCCGACGCGTCGGCATCTTCCCCCAGATCCCCATTGGAGTCATCCTCCACCAGGGTGGCGGCGCCCACCAGGATCTCGTCCTCGTCCATATCGATAAGCTTCACCCCCTGGGTGTTGCGGCTGATGACCGAGATGCTGCTGATGGGGATACGGATGAGCTTACCGGCGTTGGTGACCAGCATGAGGTCCTCGCTCTCGTCCACCAGCAAAAGGGCCACCACCAGACCGTTGCGTTCGTTGGCCTTGATGCCGATGACGCCTTTGCCGCCACGCCGGTGGAGGGGATACTCATCTACCGACGTACGCTTGCCGTAGCCGTGCTCGGTGGCCGCCAGGAGGGTGTCGCCGTGGCGCAGAACCTCCATGGCGATGAGGTGGTCGCCCGCTGCCAGGGAAACCCCCCGCACCCCGCGCGAGGTGCGCCCGCTGGCCCGGATATCGCTCTCCATGAAACGGGTCGCCTTGCCCATGGCGGTCCCCAGAAAGACGTTCTGGGTGCCGTCGGTGATGCGCACCGAGATGAGCTCGTCACCCTCCGCCAGGCGCAGAGCGATGATGCCTCCGGCCCGTGGGCGGGAAAAAGCCATCAGGTCGGTCTTCTTGACCGTGCCGTTGCGGGTGGCCATGACCACGTAACGCCCCGGCTCGTAGGAGGGCACCGCCTGCACCGTGGTGAGGTGTTCGCCCTCGGCGAAGTTGAGCAGGTTGACCACCGCTTTGCCGCGGCTCTGGCGGCCGGCCTGGGGAATCTCGTAGACCTTGAGCCAGTAAACCTTACCCTGGTTCGTGAAGAACATGAAGGTGTGGTGGGTGGAGGCCACGAAGAGGTGCTTGACGAAGTCTTCATCCTTGGTGCCCATGGCGGTCTTGCCTTTGCCGCCGCGGTGCTGGCTCTGGTAGAGGGTGATGGGGTTGCGCTTGATGTAGCCGTCGTTGGAGATGGTCACCACCATATCCTCTTCGGCGATCATATCTTCGAGGGTCAAATCGCTGGTGGCATCGACGATCTCGGTTTTGCGGGGGTCACCA
This sequence comes from Desulfobacteraceae bacterium, assembly GCA_050291585.1. Classification (GTDB taxonomy): domain Bacteria; phylum Desulfobacterota; class Desulfobacteria; order Desulfobacterales; family Desulfosarcinaceae; genus JASJCL01. Next base: position 14,536 of record JBNKKA010000062.1, on the reverse strand, counting down.
AACTCGTTTTTAAGCTCTTCGAGCTCATCCTTGACGATGCCCAGTACCAGCGCTTCACTACCCAGAATCTCCTTGAAGCGGGCGATGGCCTTCATGATCTCCTCGTACTCCTCGACGATTTTGTCACGCTCCAGGCCGGTGAGGCGCTGGAGGCGCATGTCCAGAATCGCCTGAGCCTGAATGCGGCTCAACTCGAAGCGCTCCATCAGGCGCTCACGCGCCTCGACGGGCGAAGGCGAGCGGCGGACCAGCTCCACCACCTCGTCGAGGTTGTCCAGGGCGATCTTGAGCCCTTCGAGGATGTGGGCGCGCGCCTCGGCCTTGTTGAGGTCGTAGCGCGTGCGCCGCACAATGACCTCCCTGCGATGGTAGACAAAATTCTCAAGAATATCCTTGAGGGCGAGCACCTTGGGGCGCCCCTCCACCACCGCCAGGCAGTTGATGCCGAAGCTGGTGGACAGCTGGGTGTGTTTGTAGAGCTGGTTGAGGATGATGCGCCCGATGACGCCGCGTTTGAGGCCGATGGCGATGCGCATACCGGTGCGGTCCGACTCGTCGCGCACATATTGGATGCCCTCGATGACCTTGGCCTTGACCAGGTCGGCGATCTTCTCGATGAGTCGCGCCTTGTTGACCTGATAGGGCACCTCGTGGACGACGATGGTCTCCTGATCGGTGCGCTCGTTCTCCTCAATCTCCACCAGGGCCCGCACGCGGATGATCCCCCGCCCGGTTTCGTAGGCGCTGCGAATGCCCGCCTTGCCGAAAATCAGGCCGCCAGTGGGGAAATCCGGGCCGGGCAGATAGGCCATCAGCTCGGCACAGGTGATGTCAGGGGCATCGATATAGGCCTTGATGGCGTCCACCACCTCCCCCAGGTTGTGGGGGGGGATGTTGGTGGCCATGCCCACGGCGATACCGGCCGACCCGTTGACCAGGAGGGCGGGCAGCTTGGTGGGCAGAACGCAGGGCTCTTCCAGAGACTCGTCGTAGTTGGGGATAAAGTCGACGGTCTCCTTATCCAGATCGGCCAGCATCTGGTTGGCCAGACGCATCATGCGCACTTCGGTGTAACGCATGGCCGCCGGGGGATCGCCATCGATGGAGCCGAAGTTACCCTGCCCGTCCACCAGGGGGTAACGCATGGCAAAATCCTGGGCCATGCGCACGATGGTGTCGTAAACGGCGGTATCGCCGTGGGGATGGTACTTACCGATCACATCACCGACGATGCGGGCGGATTTCTTGTAGGCCTTGTTCCAGTCGTTTTTCAGTTCCCGCATGGCGAAAAGGACGCGCCGATGTACCGGTTTGAGTCCGTCCCGCACGTCGGGCAGGGCCCGGCCGATGATCACGCTCATGGCGTAGTCCAGGTAGGACTTCTTCATCTCCTTCTCGATACTGATCATCGGAGTTGTTTCTAGTTCGCTCATATTCACTCCTGTACCATCCGCCTGAACGGTTGCCCGCAACCTTCAGGAATTAAATTTTCTGGGTAGATCGGATCCCGGCACCCAGCGGGAAGTGGGCGTGCGGGCTGATCGAGGCAGGCTGCCTCAACCATTGCCTAGTCAAGCCGCCGTTCAGGCCCATATTGGTTAAACAGGCTATATTAAACTGAGTTCCGGTCGGATTCAACCTGTTTCTGGTAGCTGGTGCGGTAGATGTCGGCCAGGGTCAGAAAGGCCGTGGCGATCAGGGGCCCGTATACGATGCCCAGAATGCCGAAGGCCTTCAAACCGCCAATGATGGCGAAAAAAACAAGCAGGGTATGCATCTTTACGCGCTGGCCCACCAGGCGGGGTTTGAAGAGGTATTCCACACCGCCGGAAAGCAGTAAATAATAGATCATGAAAAAGATGGCCAGCCCCAACCGGCCCTTGAGGGCCAGAAAGATGGCCGTCGGGACGAGAACGACGCCGATGCCGATGATGGGCAAAAAGGCCAACAGCCCCATGATGACGCCCCACAGAAATGCCGAAGGCAAGCCTACGATCGAAAAGAGCAGACCGCCCAGAACCCCCTGGATGAGCCCCCCTAATCCGTTGCCGATGAGGACCGCGCCGGCCATGTCGTTGAACTTGCTGATGAGCTTCTCCTCCTGCTCCTTGGGCAGGGGTGAGAGGTCGATGATGTAGCTGATCAGGCGCGGCCCGTCGATGAGTAGAAAAAAGATCACCAGCAGCATCAAAAAGAGATTGACGAGGGTCATCAAGGTGTTGGAGGCGATGGCGCGCGCCTGCTCGTAGAGATAAAGCCCCACCACCTTTCCCACCTCTGAAATAATGGACTGGAGCTGGTCACCGGTGATCTGAAAATTGAATGGTTCCAGGTAGTCGTTGGCCCGCTCCAGCACGGCGCTGTTCTGCAGAAGGGCCTTGATCTGGTCATTGCGCACGGCGTTGCGGGCCAGTTCGTAGAGGCCGAAGGCCTCCTGGGTCAGAACACCGATAAACAGGGCAGCGGGGACGAAAAGAATGAAAAACAGAATCAGGCAGGTCATGAAAGAGGCCAGCGGTGGTCGCACGCGGTCTTTGAACTGCAGAATCCGGTAGAGGGGGTGGAAAATCCCCGTAAGCACCCCGGCCAGCACGATGATGGAGAAAAAAGGCGCGAACAGCTTGCCCATTAGCAAAAACGAGATCAGGAAACAGATCAGGAAAAACCAGAGAATCAGGCTACGATGGTTGTCAAGTTCCACACCGGTTTCCTTCTGGCTCATCTGCTCTTTGGCGTGCCGACCCTTCGGCGATGCGGCCCGGGTGTCGGGTCGGATAATACTTAAGATTATTAGGCTGGGGAAACAACACCGCGCAACTACCTGCCGTAAGCGCAGCGGGAGTTACGCGGATGAACGCAAACAAAAGAAATGAATTGCGAGGGAGGCCATAGTCATAACCGCCGGAATGCAGCCGTTTGCCTACCAACAGCTATTTGCTGGTCACTCAGTTACTTACTGACCTCTCAGTTACTTACTGACCACTGCCCCGGCCAATGCATAGAGCAGGATCTCATAAATCCACATAATGGTGTAACTGTCCGAGAGCCAATAGGTGATCCCCCCGCCGACGATGGCCGGGACTGCGAAGAAGACCAATGTACCGAGTTTACGGCTGACCGTCATTTCCGACATTTGAAACCCTTTTCTTAAGTTACCAGTGCACAATCTGTAAAGGCGCAGACGGCCCGAAAAAGCCGACTGCGCTCGGAAAATTTTCTACCAATAAGCGATTGAAAAGTAAACACAAAAAGCAGCCTCAACTCTCAACCAGCATGGCCATCCCCATCCCGCCGCCGATACACATGGAGATCAGGCCGCTGTTCAGCTGGCGGCGCTTCATGAGGTGGATGGCGGTGACCATCTGGCGCGCCCCGGTGCAGCCGATGGGATGCCCCAGGGAGATGCCGCTGCCCACCAGGTTGGGCTTGTCGGTGGGTAGATTGAGTTCACGCAGGCAGCCGATGGCCTGGGCGGCGAAGGCTTCATTGAGCTCGATCACGTCGATGTCGGCCAGGTTCATTCCGCACTCGGCCACCGCCTTGCGGATGGCCGGCACCGGTCCCAGACCCATATAAGCCGGATCCACCCCGCCAGAGGCGAAGGCTTTGATTTTCGCCAAGGGGGTCAACCCCAGCTCGAGGGCCTTTTCCGCGCTCATGAGCAGAACGGCGGCAGCCCCGTCGTTGATTCCGGAGGCGTTGCCGGCGGTCACCGAGCCGTCCTTTTTAAACGCCGGCCGCAGTTTGGCCATCTTCTCCAGACTGGTGTCCATGGGCCGTTCGTCGGTGTCCACGATGGTATCGCCCTTGCGGCCTTTCACCGTCACGGGCACGATCTCCTCGACAAATTCGCCGCCGGTGATGGCCGCCCGGGCGCGCGTATGGCTGAGGACCCCCAGTTCGTCCTGCTCCTCGCGGCTGATTTCGTAGAGGGCGGCGATATTCTCCGCCGTCAACCCCATGTGGTAACCGTAGAAAATCTCGTAGAGGCCATCGTAGACCATCAGGTCGTAGATATCGCCCACGCCGGTGAGCTCCATGCGGTGTCCCCAGCGCGCCTTGGGCAGGGCCAGGGGGACCTGGCTCATATTTTCCTGCCCGCCGGCCATAACCACATCGGCCTGTCCCGTCATGATGGAGGCCGCGCCCAATGCAATCGCTTTAAGGCCCGACCCGCAGACCTTGTTGATCGTGTACGCCGGCGTCTCCTTGGGAATGCCCGCCCGGATCATGGCCTGGCGACCGGGGTTCTGCCCCAAACCAGCCGTGAGGACATGGCCCATGACCACCTCATCGATGGTGACGGGGATCGCCCCGACGTCCCATTGGGCGGCATCCGCCTCCAGGGGGATGATCCCCTGATCTTTTAGGGCATCGGGTGCTACCCGACCCATCTCGTCGCTTGGGGTGGGCCTGAGCCCCGCCCGCTCAATGGCGGCCCTCATCACCAAAGCGCCCATATCGATAGCGGCCACCGACTTCAAGCTGCCGCCAAATGATCCCACAGGGGTACGCGCGCCGCTTACGATAACCACCTCTTTTAACCTCGATGTCATCTCCCAACCTCCTACCGTTGTTGCGGAACTTAACGAAAATTGATAGCATGGCGTGTTTTTCAGGGGGGCTGAATTCTGAAGGCAACCATACCATAGCGCCCCCAGTAGTGTCCATGCAGTGTCATCAAACCGTCACAATAGCCACCCAGCTTGCTGGCCTATCGTATCACCGGCTTACTGGCTGACTGGCTCACCGGCCGACGAACATCATGTGCCTAATCCTACTCGCCATAGACCAGCGCCCCGGCTATCCCTGGATCATTGCGGCCAACCGCGATGAATTCCGCGACCGCCCAACGGCGCCCCTGGGCTGGTGGACCGATCATCCCCAGGTACTGGCCGGTCGCGACCTCACCGCCGGCGGCACTTGGATGGGCATCACCCGCGAAGGGCGTTTTGCCGCTGTGACCAACTACCGAGAGGCCCGCAGCACTTATCAGCGTAGCCCCTCGCGGGGCATACTGGTGAGCGATTTCCTCACCGGCGATATGTCGCCTGGTGCCTATCTTGAGCACATCGCCACCCAAAGTCAGCGCTACAACGGCTTCAACCTGGTGCTGGGCGATACAAGTAGAGGACTCTTCTACTATGGGAACCGCGACAACAAGGCCGGCAGCCCGAATCACCCAGCCCCCGTGCCCCTGTCCACTGGAATTTACGGTCTCAGCAACCACCGCCTGGACACCCCCTGGCCCAAGGTGAAAAGCGGCAAACGTCGCTTTGCCCATTGCCTGACGAAAGCCTCCGATGAGGGTCTCACAGAAGCCCTCTTTGATGTGCTCGCCGACCGAACCCAACCAGACGACGCCGACCTGCCCAACACCGGAGTGGGGCTGACCTGGGAACGAATTTTAGCCCCCCTCTTTATCAACAGCCCGCAATATGGTACACGGAGCTGTTCTTTGGTTTGGCTGGACCACCAAGCCCACCTGACCGTTGTGGAGCGCACCACCCCACAACCGGGCAACACTGACCTGCAGCCCGTCGATCGGCGCTTTCAATTTCACGCTACCACGGCGGCGGCAGCCAGGACACCCAGCCCATGATATTCGCAGGCCTGCCCAACCCACCTTGCAGCAGGCCCGACATTGAGACGCGCCCCGACGTTTCTCCTGCCTGACCTGGCACCATGGGGACGCGAAACAGATGACTACTGGACTGAAGCGCGCAGCTAGCATGCCGTAATACGTTTGGGACATCCAACGTACAATGCCGTTTTCAGCCAGACGACCCAACCGCCGGCAGAGCGGATCGAAACAGGCAGACCAGCACACATGTCAGCGACACTCTCCAGGTTCGTACCGACACAATTGTTGCGACCCAACCTAAAATGGACCTTTCCCCATCGGGCCCTTGGCCTGACGGGACTCCTGCTCCTCGCTATTGCCCTCTCACAACCCAAGCTGGCATCCGCTGAGCGGATTGTACGAAAAGACATCGACCAGGACGGCCATGTGGATCAAGTGGCCCATTACGATAACCGCGGCAAGCTGCTCCTGCTGGAATTGGACAGCAACGGCGACGGCGTCATGGATCGCTTTCAGCACTACAAAGGGCCTGAGTTGACGCGCGTGGAGGGTGACCTGGACGACGACGGGAAGATCGACGTAAAAGATTTTTATGAAAAAGGCCGCCGTCGCCTTCAAGAGCAGCTCGACCCCAGCGGAAAGGTACGTCAGAGGGCCCGCTTCGACGATCAGGACAACCCCCTGAGTGTCGCCCAGGACACCACCACCGACGGCCGCCTGGACACCGAGTGGCGCTACGAGCACGGGCAGATCGTCACCGCCCAGCATGATACCGATGGAGACGGCAAGGCCGACATCTGGAACGCTTACCGCAACGGCAAGGCGGTGAGCGCCCAGGTGGACAAGGACAACGACGGTCAGCCGGACAGTGAGATTATCATAGACACTGAAAATGCCCCAACGGAAGGTTTCTTAGTCGAGGATGCCGATATAGAGGGCGCCTCAGCAAATGCGGGTGGCATAATTACGCTCCGGTCCGATAGCTCCCCCGTCCCAACGGACCTCACAAATGCGGATGCCACAGAACGGATTCTGCGCCAGGACCGCAACAACGATGGCCAACCCGACGTAACCACCTGGCTGGTAGCGGGTGTCCGCAAACGCCAGACCCAGGACACCAACTTCGACGGCCGCGACGACCTCACTTTCACCTTCAACGCTGAAGGGTTGCTGGTCAAGGCCGAAGTGGATACCCGCCACGACGGAAAAATCAACCTCATCCGCACCTTCGACAAGGAGGTTCCCCTCAAGGACCACCTGGACAGCGACAACGACGGCCGACTGGATACCACCGTGGATTACGAAAATGGCCGTATGGTGCGCCAAACCCGTGACAAAAACCAGGACGGCCAACCCGACATCATGTTCTGGTTCGATCGCCAGGAGCTGCGCCGCAAAGTCGAAAGTGACAGCGACTTCAACGGCAGCATCGATACGCGTTATTTTTATGAGGATGGCGACCTGCGTCAGATGGATCGTGATGAGGACGGCAACGGCATCCCTGAGATGCGCATCTACTACCGTGACAAGGAGAAGAAAAAACTCCTCAACGACAAAAATCAGGACGGCCACTTTGAAACCATCCAATGGTACGCCGTGGCCGGCTGGGAGCAAGTGGTCGAGGTGGACCGCGACGGTGACGGCTTCGCCGACGAGCGCACCTATTTTCAAGACGGCCGCCCGGCCCGCCGTGAACAGGACAGCAACGCCGACGGCCTGCTCGAACGCGTTGAGTGGCTCAATAATGACAAACGCGTCAGCGACCGCCGAAATTGGCCCCCGGGTAAAGGTGTCCTCAACATCATCTGGCCCGTGGACGACACCGGCCAACCCCATGCCAAAGCCAGCGACAGCAACGGCGACGGCCAACCCGATACCTGGGAACACTTCAGCAACCAGCACCGGGTGGCCCGCATCGTTGACCGCAATCTCGACGGACGCCCCGACGCATGGGAGATCTTTGCCCCCGACGGACACCTCGTGGAAAAAAGCCTGGACGACGACTACGACGGCATTCCCGACACCAGCACATTGGAATAGAGGGACCGCCGGAATAGCCGCCAGCCCCTATCGATGGTCTCCACCGAAAAACCATTGACGCCCATGAACCCTTGATTTAGGGTCCCTTATTTTTGAGCCGCTATCCACACTTTTCAACGCTGATCCCTGAACCCGATAACAAGGACACAGTCCCATGGACGCTTTCTGGCAGTGGTGGCAACACCTGCCCGCTAAGATGGACCCGGTAATATTCGCCATCGGCCCCTTCAAACTGCAATACTATGGCATGATGTATCTGGTGGCCTTCGGCGTCACCTACGCACTGGTGCGCTATCGCCTGGCGCGCGAGCCGCGCTTCAAGGTATCGATAGAGCTTGTTCAGGGCCTTTTCACCGCAATGATCATCGGCCTCATCCTGGGCGCCCGTCTGGGCTACGTGGCCTTCTACAATGCCGCCTACTACCTCAACCATCCCCTTGAGATCCTGCTCCCGTTTGACTTTTCAAACGGAATGCGCTTTACCGGCATCAGCGGCATGTCCTACCATGGCGGCCTCATCGGCGTGATCCTGGCGGCCATCTACTTCACGCGCCGCAACGGGCTCTCCTTTTTGGAGATGGCCGACCTCATCATCCCGGCCATCCCCCTGGGATACACCTTCGGACGCCTGGGCAACTTCATCAACGGCGAACTCTACGGACGTGCCACCAGCGCCAAGATCGGCATGTATTTTCCCCAGGCCAGTGGCAGTGGGATGCGGCACCCCTCGCAGCTCTACGAAGCCTTCTTCGAGGGCATCGTCCTGTTCGTCCTGCTGTGGCTACTCCGCCGGCGGGTGAACCTGTCGGGCGCCATGCTGGGCATCTACCTCATGGGCTACGGCAGCGTGCGCTTCATGATCGAATTCGCCCGCCAGCCCGACGACCAACTGGGATTCGTGTGGCTCTCCTTTTCCATGGGTCAACTGCTATGCACCGCCATGATCCTCAGCGGGGTGGGGGTGCTTTTGGGGCTGAAGAAAGGCCAACGAACAACAGCATAATTTTAGGAAGTGTCCATATGGATTTATCGCTATACAATACCCTCACCCGCCGGAAAGAGACCTTCACCCCCCTCAAAGCCGGTGAAGTCGGCCTCTACACCTGCGGACCGACGGTCTACAACTTCGCCCACATCGGCAACCTGAGAACCTACCTGTTCCAGGACATCCTCAAGCGCGTGCTGACCTACAACGGATACCGGGTCAAACACGTCATGAACATCACCGATGTGGGTCACCTCACCGGCGACCGTGACATGGGGGAAGATAAAATGGAGCAGGGGGCCCAACGCGAGGGCAAGAGCGCCTGGGACATCGCCGCCTTCTTCACCAAGGCCTTTCAAGAAGACCTCAAAGGCCTCAACATCCTCGACCCCACCATCTGGTGCAAGGCCACCGACACCATCCTTGAACAGATCGATCTCATCCGGATGCTTGAAGAAAAAGGGTACACCTACAAAACATCCGACGGCATTTACTTCGACACCGCCCGCTTTCCAGACTACGTCAAACTCTCGCGCCAGAACCTGGACGCCCTCCAGGAAGGCGCCCGCGTGGAGAAAAACCCCGAAAAACGCAACTTCACCGACTTCGCCCTTTGGAAATTCTCCCCAAAGGACGCCCAGCGCCAGATGGAGTGGGACTCCCCCTGGGGGGTCGGTTTCCCCGGCTGGCACATCGAGTGCTCCGCCATGAGTATGAAGTACCTCGGCGACCAGCTCGACATCCACTGCGGCGGCACCGATCACATCGACGTCCATCACACCAACGAGATCGCCCAGAGCGAGGCCGCCACAGGCAAACCCTTCTTCAACTTCTGGATGCACGGCGCCTTCCTCAACATCACCGGCGGCAAGAAGATGGCCAAGAGCAGCGGCAACTTTCTGACCTTGACAAGCACTTTCAGCGACCAGGGTATCGATCCGCTGGTTTACCGCTTCGCTGCCTTTCAGACCCACTATCGAAAGCCCATGGAGTACAGCGACGAGGCCATCCAAGCCGCCCGCAACGGCTACAACCACCTCAAGAACCAGGTGCGCCAGCTGTTCGACCAAGCCGGTGTTCCGGCCGCCGAAGTCGACGTCGACCACAAGACCCGTTTTCTAACCGCCATCAACGACGACCTCAACATGCCGCGTGCCATGGCCGCCGTTCAGGAGACCCTCAAGAGCGACCTGCCCCCGGCCGTCAAACTGGCCACCGTCCTCGACTTCGACCAGGTTCTTGGGCTTTCCCTGAACCAGGTGACCGCTGATGAGGCTCTACCCGCCGAGATCGAGGCCAAGCTGGCCCAGCGTCAGCAAGCCCGCGCCGACAAGAACTGGACCCTCTCCGACCAGCTGCGCGACGAGATAAAGGCCCTGGGTTACCAGGTGCAGGACGCCAAGGGAGAGCAGAAGGTCGTCAAACTATAGCCCGTATGCCAATGGAGTCGCCCATGCCCCCTCTCAGCCCGAACTATATCCGCAGGGAGATCGCCGATTCGGAAGCGATCTACAGCCGCGGTGTACGGCTCTGTGCCCACGGGGCCTTCGCCCCCATAACGATCGACGAGCCCAAAGGCCAATACGAGTTCTTCGTGGACGGAAACTGCGGCGACTACACCGTCCGCGTGGGCTTGGACGGGGATACGCCCGCCACCAGCTGCGACTGTCCCTAACCGCAGGAAGCTGCCGTCACCGGTGTGTCTTAGCCGCAACTGCGCCAGCGCCCGAAGACCGGCTCGACATCACCGGTGAGGAGAACGACGGCGCGTTTGACGAAACCGTCGCCCCGGCGGAAGCTTCCGCGCAGGCCGGCAACTCCCCGGCCGCCCAGCCCCCGGAGAAAATCGAAGCCGTACTCAACCAAGTGGTCAGCTTCCTCAGTGGGCTCATGGAAATGGCCACCGGCCAGCCCCTGTCCAGTGACGCCCCGGACGGCCGCCTGGTGACCCTCGATCGCGACACCGGCGAAGTCATCTTGAAGTTCAAGCTGCCAAGCTTTAAATAAGAACTTCTCTGTTAATTCAACCCGTTTCCTGCTACAAAAAACCATGCCGGAACTCAATGGAAACGCCTTCGTCCATCAGGTGGTCAGCGACACCCTAGAAGGGTTGCGCGACGGCCTCTCACACTTCTCCGGGCCCAGCCGGGCGGCAGTGATCTATGCCATCAAGGCCGGCGATCCCTTGATGGTTTGCGACCCCCAGAACCTCCTGCGTGGTCACGAACCCAAGTTCCGTCAACTCTACCAGGAGGACAGCTCCTGGAGAGATAAAACACCCCCTGAAAAAGACCGCCTTAAATACGACCGCATCCTCAGCGAACCAGACCTCGGCCTGGCCGGTCTGATCTCCTATGGGGGTCGCTCCAGCTCGGTTTTCTACCAGATGTGGTTCAGCGAGCACCACCCCGACCTGTGCGCCGTGGGCCCCACCCAAAGGTGGCTGGAGCACGCCTGCTGGCGCTTCTCCCACGACATCGCCAACGGCAGCGCCCTCTACACCGGCATCTCCGGCAGCTTCCTGCGCGAGTACGCCACCCACGCGGTGCGCGACCACATCGTCGACGACATCAACCTCAAACTCGGCTGGGACTCCCCCCTGCGCGTCTACCCCATTCTCGACGCCGTCCTGGGGATCTCCAATTCCCGTGAAGAGGGCGCCTGGCCCCGGGGAGAATTACTTTTCAGCGAACCGCGCTTCCAGCACACCATCTCCTTCGTGGCGCGCTTCCGCCCCAGCGAACAGCCCCAGTTGAACAACCACAAACATGTCTGCAAACTGCTCCAGGCCGTTACCGGATCGCCGCGCAAACTCGTCTCCGACGGCCAAACCATCCTGGGCATAGCCAACGGCGCCCTGCCCCTCTTCTGCCTGTTGGCCGATTTCCGCGCTCAGCACGGCTTTCTCAAAATCAACGAAGAGACCGTCTGCAGCTTCTGCGACGGCAGCTTCCAGTCCACCACCCACCGGGCCAAACTCGTACAGTTGGAAGAACTCCTCCTCGAAAGCAAACTCGATCCCGAGACCGGCGGCACCCTCTTCCGCACCGTGGCCCACCTGGCCCACCACGCCCAGACCCAGAAACACGGCTGCACCATCGTTATCGACCTCAACGAGGAACCGGTGCGTATCTCCGGTCAGACCCTCGAAGCGCCTCTCGATATGCTCCAGCCCCACCTCATCGACTTGGCCAAGTCCCTCACCAAGGTCGATGGCGCCCTGCACCTCACCACCGGCTTCCGCCTGCGCGGTTTCGGCTGCCTCCTCGACGGCCGCACCATCCCTGGCGAAGATCTCTCCCGGGGGGCGCGTTACAACTCGGCCCTGCGCTTCTCCGCCGAACATGACAATATCATCGTTGTGGTCGTCTCCGCCGACCGCCCCGTGGCCGTCATCCAGGAGGGCGTCGAGATCTCGGCCCAGTGCGTATGGCAACCCCTGAGTGGCTGTGCCTACGAGCCTGAAACGCTCACGGCCTTTGTTGAGCGGATCGATGAATAACCCCGTGCCCGATGCCCCCATGCAGATAGAAGAGATCATTGTCGTCGAAGGCCGCGCCGACGAACGCGCTGTCAAAGCCGCCGTGGATGCCGAAGTCATCATCACCAGCGGCTACGGCATTTCCAAAGATACCTGGGAGCGCATCAAAGCCGCCCAGCCCCGCACTGGCGTCATCATCTTCACCGACCCCGACCACGCCGGCGAACAGATCCGCCGTAAGATCAACCAACGCATCCCCGGCTGCAAAAATGCCTACCTCACCCGCGACGACGCCCGCCGCAAAGCGAACATCGGTATCGAAAACGCGCGCCCCAAAGCCATCCGCTCCGCCCTGAACCAGGCCCAATGCACCCCCACCCCTGAAGACTATGTGCGCTTCTCCCTGGCAGATCTCCAGCGCCACCACCTCATGGCCCACCCCCAGGCCGCCCGCCGCCGCGAAGCCCTCGGCCGCCACCTCGCCATCGGCTACGCCAACGCCAAACAGCTCCTTCGGCGCCTCAACCACTGCGGCATCAGCCGGGAGCAGTTTGAGGAGGCCCTTGTCGCCATAGAGAAGTAGTGTACGGCTGACACGATCCGCATTGCCGGTGGGGAAAAAGATCTATTTTGACGGCAGGTGGCCGTTAGACGGCTTCAGCCGTCTCCTGAACCTGTCCGGTACCATAGGAGATGTTTTTGTCCGCAGAGAGATGGTCAGCGAGCTGGGAGCTGATCCGCAAGAGGCGGTTGCCGAGGGTGAGGGTCAGATTCTTGTAGAAGCGGATGGCGTTTTCAGGGTCACCATTCAGGAGGGTCTCCATCTGATCATGGTCAAAGGCGATCAAGGTAGAGGGCGCCACACATTCGGCCGAGGCGGTATAGGCTGAGCTGCCGATCAGCGAAGACCAGCCGAAGGCTTCCCCCCCATGGTCCACCGTATAGACGGAGTTTTTGTTAGCGCCGAAACTCAGCCGTACGCGACCCTTCACCAGAATGTAGAATCGCTGTGCCGAGTCCCCCTGACCGAATAGCGTTGTTCCCTCTGCATAGGTCGATTTTTCGCCCACCTCCATCATCCTGCCGATGAAGGCCTTGTCGAGTCCTGCCAGCATATCTGCTTGTTTGAGATACATGGCTACCTCCTTTGGTAAGGGTCCTGTCAAACAATGCTGACCAATATTTTAATAAATTAAGAACTGCAGTCTCCCTTGTCCACCGCCCGGATCGGCGTTTGAAACGGCCCTCCTCTCCGCCTTTTCGGCTATAGATGGTCGATCTAGCCCCACCAGCGGGGGATTTCACCACTGTCCTGCGTCATACCCGATGGATGAGGCGGGAGGAAAAATAACAATATAATATATAATATCAAATAGTTGAATAATTTCTCAACCAATCGGAACAGATTCGGCACATAATCTGCTGTTACGGTGGTTATGGCTTGATATGATGACATCAAACTACGAATGGGGCCATCTCATGGTTGGTTAGCGCCCAATAAGCAGTTGCGAGAGGCTGCATTTGTTAGCCAACTTACCGGCACCGTCAGGAGCATCTGAGCATGAAGATATGGGCGATGGATCAATGGGTTTGTCAAATCGCGATTATGCTGTTCGGTTGTTCGGCCGTCTGGCTGGTGGGACGCACCGAGGGTTGGCGCCGTTGGGGGTATATTGCCGGTCTCTGCGCCCAACCGTTTTGGCTGTTCACGAGTTGGAGAAACGGTCAATGGGGGATCGTTCTCTTGTCCCTCTGGTACGCCTACTCCTGGGCCCAGGGTATCTACAACCACTGGATCCGTCCTCGGCGAGCGGTCTAGTTGGACCATTTCTGCAACAGCTCCCGGATCCGTATCTCACTGCAGTCAAAACCCAAACAGCCCGGAACCTGCGATATCGCAGATTCCGGGCTTTCATTTTTAGCCGCGCTTAGCGGGTTCTGCAGGGTAAGAGGCCTGACAATTTGTGGTGCAAGCGATACTTTCTCATATCGGCAGGGGGCCCCATAGCTTTACCATTCTGTTCTCAAGTCTGGTTGGAAATCCCCGATATTTGCAACGAGGACAATCCATAACCACAAATAAGATGCTTGGACCGATGAAATCAAAGACACTCCACCTGCAGAGTTGGACGCGGGTGGCCTTGACAATAGCCATCATCGCCGCTGGAATCTTTCTGGCGAGGCTCTGGACCTTTTCATCCCCTTTGAAGGGGACGCCCGTTCAAGTCCTTGGGGCGACACCGGAATCCTTTGATCTGAAGGCCCACTTTCACAACCGTCCGCCCTATTACGCCGAAACACCCGAGGGGGTGGTCGGGTTGTGCGCCACGCCGGTGGCACGCGCTCTGAAAGCAGCCGGCATCTCCTTTGACTGGATCGAGACGCCACCCAAAAGGCAATTGCACCTCCTGCGCGAGAACCCGGCTCAGGACTGCATCGTGGGCTG
>JBNKKA010000061.1:0-22469 GCA_050291585.1 Desulfobacteraceae bacterium | reverse complement strand
CTCATGGGCCAGCCCCATGAGCTCGCCCAGAGGCATTTTCTGGAGCAGTTGCGATCCCTCGGTGGCGGTGTAGCGCCGGCCGATGGGCTTGGGCGGGTTGTCAGACATAGGGGCTGAAATTTCCATAAAACGAATCCTTGGGCCCGGCGGCCGGTCCTATCAATCAAATAGAGGCTCCCGCCCGTGGCGGCGGAAAAGCGTTTCAAAACGGGCTTGCCCGTCCAGATCCTCATCGTCCAGGCTGCGCCGAATCACCTTATAATAGCGGGCCAGGGCGGCCTCGGGAGCGCACATCTCCTGGGCAATCACTTGTATCGCCTTGGACACGAGGGCGTCCTCTTCGCGACGGAAGCGTTCCATCCAATCCCGTAAGGCCTGTTTGGCCGCTTCAGGGGCATCCTGCCTGACGACCCAGCGGGCAAAGACAAAAGGAAGCCCCTCCTGGGCAAACCACTCGCTGGCCAGGTCGGTAACTAAGGTCAGCTCCGATGGTCTGGGCCCCACCTGGGCACCGGGGCATTTTTCCAACTGCCAGGCCCACACCAGGGCGCTGTTGCCGATCACCAATTCGCCATCGGCCGTCCCACCTTCAGGGGTCAACCGCGGCAGACGCTGAAAACCGATTTTGTGTCCCAAGAGGAGGTAGAGCAGACGCACGCTGGAGGCGGATTCGGTGGTGAGGCGCAGGGTATGTTCGGGTCCAAGCCGATCCAGAGGCATGCGGCTGTATAGAAGGACGCTCATGGAGCGCTCTTTCGCGGCGATGCCGTATGGCCCCAGCGGCTCCACCAGGTCCCCCAGGGCAAAGAGGCCCCCCACGGGCACCGCCGCGGCGAGCACGCGACCCTGGATGAGGGCGTCGATGCTCTCCCTGGGCACCAGGGGCACGAAGTGGCAATCCCGGGGCTCGCCCAACATGCGGTAGGGCGCCATATTGGCGTAGGGGATCATGGAGATGGGATAACTCATGGCCGGCTTATCCTTGGTTGTCCGCTGCTGATGGGGCGTCAGTGAGACGTGAGCGCGTGCCAAGGGACGGTGTCTGCAAGCCGCTGTCAATTGCCACGGCTGCAACGGCTTGACGCCCCATGGGTTTAAAGCGTCCGTCGCGCTCAACGGCGGTGAAGCCGGCCATGGCGATGGTCTCCTCCATACGCTGGCGGGCCAGTCCCACCGGGGTCGGCGACCCCGCCAGATGGGCGATGCGCTCTTCGGTGATAGTCCCATCCATATCGTCGGCGCCCCAACTCAAGCCCGCCGCGGCGACCTCGACACCCGTCATGGGCCAGTAGGATTTAAGGTGGGGAACGTTGTCGAGGACCAGGCGCGAGATAGCCAGCACGGCCAAGGTCTCCAAGGCTGTCGGCCCCTGCTTGAGAAAATTGCCCTCCCCGGGCTGGAAGGCCAAGGGGATGAAGCAGGTAAAGCCGCCTGAAGCATCCTGAGCTTCGCGCAGCCGCAACAGATGTTCCATGCGCTCACCCCAGGTCTCACCAAATCCGAAGAGCATGGTGCAATTGGTGGTCAGGCCCAGCCCGTGGGCCTCCGCGTGGATACGCAACCACTCGTCTGGGCCAACTTTATTCTTCCAGTGCTGCTGCCAGAGGCGTTCGGAGAAGATCTCCGCTCCGCCGCCGGGCATGGCGTCGAGGCCGGCCGCCATGAGGGCTTCCAGGATGGCGGTGGTGGTGGTGCGTGTGGCGGTGGCGAAGTAAGCGATCTCCACGGCCGTAAACCCTTTGATGTGCAGCTTTGGGAAACGCTGGCGCAGGGTTCGAACCAGCTCCAGATTGCGTTCGTAGCCCCAGATCTGATTGAGGCCGCCGACGATGTGGGCCTCGGTGGGGCTCAGGCGCTCCACTTTCTCCAGGATCTCCCCCTCTTCCATGACATAGGCGTGGGGGTCCGAGGCCGAGGCTGCGTAATTGCAGAAGGTGCACCCCGAGCCGCAGATATTGCTGGGGTTGATCTGGAGGTTGAACACATAGGTGGCCGTGTCGCCGTAGCGGGCACGGCGCTGGGCCAATGCCGCTTGCCCCAGGGCGTGGAGGCGCCTGGGGGTGATACACGCCCCCAGGGCGTAGACCTCGTCACGCGAAAGCCTATCACCGGCGGCACCCTTGTCCAGGGCGGTTTGAAACAGATCGACGGTCATGATTCCCATCCATGGCATCTACTAGCGATTATGTGGGCAGTTCTGAAGCCAGTCTATTCTGGTAAACCGAACTCCGACCAGCGCTCCATCACGCGTTTCTCAATGGTCGGGTCGAATTCCACCGGTTTGGGATACCCCTTTTTCCAGCGAGCGTCAATGAGAATGGGGGGATGCAGGAGGAGGCGGTTACCCCGGCACTCGCGCTCGGCGGGGTAAAGATCATCCAGGGGGTCAAAGCGCGTGAACCAGGACCAGAGGGTCATGACGGGATCATTCAGATCGATGTCGGCGCTTAGGATCACGTGGAAGAGGTAGGGTTTGGTCTGGGGATGCTCGGCCAAGCGCTTACCCAGGTCGGCAAGGGTGCCGAGGGTGCCGCTCACCTGGACCAGCAGAAAGGCGGGACCGAAAGTTCCCACAGCCAACACCTGGGGGCCCAAGGCCTCTGCCGTTGGTGGTTGCGGGGGGGGCTCGCTGCGCAGGGGGGCGGTCCCGTCCCCCACGGCCATGAGAATCAGGCGGCTGCCGGTGTTCATGCGCGGGCCGGTGAAATCGAGGGTGTCCTGGGCGGTGGGCGCCAGGAGGTGCAGACCGGTGGTGGTGTCCAGGTGGCGCCAGATGGCCTCGGACACGGCCTTGAAGTCGTGCACGTCCACCTGGGGGTTCACCGTGACCATCACCTTGGTGAGGGAGACCTGGCCCTCACCAAGCATCCCCAACGTGTGCTTGAGGGCTTCGCGGGGATAGCGCTCTTTGACCGACATGGCGGCCAAAGGGTGGAAGCCAGTTTCGGGAAAAGCATGCAGATCGACCACTGCCGGACGGATCAGCTTGAGAAGTGGCACACCCATGGCGGCCAGGGCCAACCCGATGTGGTAGTCCTCCTGAACAGGCTTGCCCACCACCGTGGCGGGATAGATGGCGTCCTTGCGCGCCAGGACGCGGTCCACCCGGTAGACGGGATAGTCGGCGGCGTTTGAATAGTGGCCGAAGTGGTCGCCAAAGGGCCCCTCCCAGCGGGTGTCCCCGGCCCTGACGGTTCCTTCGATGACGAACTCGGCCTCGGCGGGAATCAGATGACCCGTCGTTTGACGGGCAATCATCCGTAGGGGCTGGCCGCTCAGGTAAGCGGCCAGGAGCCGCTCATCGATACCTTCGGGAAGGGGGGCGATGGCGGCAATGATGAGGGCCGGTGGCCCGCCCAGGAAAACGCTCACCGGCAACGCTTGCCCCAACTCGGTGGCGCGGTGAAAGTGGAAGCCAGCGCCCCTCTCAATCTGCCAGTGCATGCCGGTCGTGGCCGATCCGAAGCGCTGCAGGCGGTACATGCCCAGATTGCCCTGGCCGGTTTCCGGGTCGCGGGTGTGCACCAGGGGCAGGGTGAAAAAGGGACCCCCGTCCTCGGGCCAACAGGTGAGCACCGGCAAGCGGTCCAGGCGAGGGGGAGTGGTGACGGTTTCGAGCACCGGACCTGAGCCCACGCGCTTGAAGCGGGCGTTGATGAGGGGCAGCAGATCCCTGCGCGAACGCCACAGGCCAGTCAGGGATGGGGGCATCAAGCGTTCTGCAAGTCCTAATATGCCCTCCCCCACCCGGGCCGGATCACCCCCGAAGATCTGCTCCACCCGGTCCATGGTGCCGAAGAGGTTACTCACCAGACGATAGGGCGAGCCCTTGACGTTCTCGAAGAGGAGAGCCGGCCCGCCATCGTTGGCCATGACCCGGTGCTGGATGATGGTGATCTCCTGATCGGCGTCCACCGGGGCCTGGATACGCACCAGATCGCCGGAGGCCTCCAGCTGGCGGATAAATGCTCGCAGATCGGTGAGCTTCATTGGACAGATTCCCAATTCTTGGCAGCCGGCTGTCCCAGGAGGGCCAGGACCCGATCCACGAAGGCCGCCAGCAGCTCCTGGGCGGTAATGGCCGTCAGCGGTTTGGGGTGAAACATGAAAAAAGGGGGCGACAGGGGCATAACGCTGGCCCCCGCCGTTGCGACACGTTTGGCGTTCTCCAAATCGATGGTGGTGAGGGGCGACTCCCGCAGGCAGAGAATCAAGGGGCGCTTCTCCTTGAGGTGGCAGTGGGCCGCCCGGGCGATGAGATTGTCACCCAACCCGGCTGCGATCTGAGCCAGACTGTGGGCCGAACAGGGCAGCACCACCATGCCGACGGTGGGCACCGACCCACTGCTGATGGGGGCCCAGAGGTTGTCCACCATGTAGAGGGCTGACGCCTGGTCGGCCAGCTTGTCAAAATCACCGCACTCGTAATCGTAGACCTTGCGGGCCCAAGCGCTGGCCACCAGAGCCACCGGCCAGGGGGAGCGCTCCACCAGCAGGGCGGCGGCGCCAACGCCCGAGGCACCGGTCATGGCCACCACGAGCTGGGGCGTTGAGTTGGATCTTTCTGAGGTCGACATGGCAGCCTCCTTGGCGCGGCAATTAGGCCAGTATGGGCACCAGCGCACCGGCAATGCCGGCGATGGTGGAGATGGGGAAGAAACGGGTCCCCACGGGGATACTGGGGATGTACATGAGCACAAAGACCACGGTGGCCACACCAAGCATGAACCAGGCCCCGCCGCCGCCACCCGATACGAGCAAAATAAGCACCAGGGCCGTCAGGGCCACCGTGTGCACACCGGCGGCAACCTTCTGGGCGCGCACGGCCCCCATGCGAGCCGGGAGGCTGTGGATCCCATGGCCGCGGTCGTGACCGATATCCAGAATGGCGTAGATGATATCCGCCCCGCTCAGCCAGCAGAAAACAAAGAGCGCGAAGAGGAGCACGCTCAAGCTGAAGTGTAGATTGCCCGCTGTGGCGATAAAGGCGCCGATGGGTGCCAAAGCCAGGCAAAGTCCGATGCCAAAATGACACAGTGGGGTGAAGCGTTTGAGCAACGAGTAGCCCAAAAGGGGGACCAGAGGAACAAGGGATAGTCTGAGGCACCAGGCACCTAAGAGGGCGCAGGCAACCAGATAGACCAACAGGCCCGCCACGGCCACCCCCATGGCCATGACCACCGACATCTTGCCGCTGGGGAGCTCACGACCGGCGGTACGAGGGTTTTTGGCGTCGATATGGCGGTCGAAGATGCGGTTGCAGGCCATGCCGAAGATACGGGCGCCCAAAGCTGCGAATATGATGAGCGCCAGGATACCCAGGGAGGGGAAACGGTTGCCGGCCCCCATCCAGGCGCCGGTGAAGATCAGCGGCAGGCTGAAGAGGGTATGCTCGATCTTGGTGAAGTTCAAAATATTCTTGATCTGCCCTTCCTGCTGCATGTCGTTTCACGCTCCCGTCCCGCTCAGGGACCTGTTGAAATGGCCTGTTTGCCAAAAATCTCCAGGCAAAGGCCTGCAAGGGCCTCCGCAACCCGATCAAGGTTACCCAGCAGCTGGCGGCGATCTCCGCTCCCGGCCGGATCGGTGATCCCCTTGATTAAGGTGCAGGGCACACCCAACCAGGCGGCTGTGCGGGCCACGGCGGCACCTTCCATATCCACAACTTGGCCTAATGCGGATAGGGTCGCACGCCGTTGGACATCGAACACCGGCCGGTCAGTGGTCACAAGATCAACGCCGACCAGATGGGGGGCATCCACTAGTTGGCAGACCACTGGATCCGCCGGTCGGCCGCCAAAACCGCTGTGATCGCCCTCCACGGCCCGGTCCACCTGGCAGAGGGCGCCCGGGGTCAAATCCTCGCGATCCACCAGGGCCCCGCAAACCCCCAAATTGATCAGCCGACCGATGTCCACTGTGCTGAGCAAGTTCGCGGTTGCCGCCGCGGCGGCTACTTTTCCCATACCAGAGACCAGGATGCGCACCTCCTGGCCCTTCTCCCCAACCACCGCCCGCCACAATTGAAAGGGGGATTCGGTCACCACTTTGGCCGCCAGAAGGTTCAGCAGGGGCCGCGCCTCACGCTCGGTGGCCAGCACAAGGCCCATCATGTCAGGATGCCCCGTTCATGCGCCATCTGCTCGAGGCGATCAATCGCCTTGCGACCCTCAGTACCCAAATCACGGCTGAAATCGTTCACAAAGGTGTCGATGTGGGCCAGAAGAACGCTGTCTTCCATCTCCTGGGCATAGCGGCGCACCCGCGGCATCACATCCTGGGGATGATCGCGGGAAAAATCCAGGCTGCGCCCGATGGCGTTGTCTACCGACTGGATGAGGTCAGTCGGCAGGCTGCGCCGGGCAGCGATGCAGCCCAATGGGATGGGCAGGCGTGTCTCGGCCTCCCACCAGGCCCCTAAATCGACCACCGCTTTTAAACCGGCATCCTCAAAAGTAAAGCGGCTCTCATGGATAATAACCCCCGCGTCGGCGGCCCCGGTCTCAAGCGCCTCAAAGATCTGGTCGTAGGGTAGAAAAAACCGCGCTTCTGCCTCAGGCACCCAGAGGCGGAAGAGTAGATGGGCAGTGGTCCATTCACCGGGTAGAACGATGCGGGCGGAGGCCATGTCCCCTGGTAGGAGCTTCTTCCTGGCCACCACCACAGGCCCACAGCCATAGCCCAGAGCCGCCCCGCTGTTGAGCAGTTGGTAATCTGCTTTGCACTTCAGGTAGGCGAAGAAGCTGAGCTTGGTAATATCCAACCGGCTCCCGAAGGCCATCTGGTTGAGGGTTTCCACATCGTGCAATTCGGTGGTGAAACTGGCCGGTACATCTTCCAGCAGCCCACGGCTAAGGGCGTGGAAGATATAGGTGTCGTTTGGGCACGGCGAATAGCCTAAACTGAGGGTCGGCGTCATGGGCCACCTCCAATATTGGGGTAAACAATCGCGTTTATCCCATGAACCCCTTGATGCAATCCACCACATATGTCAACTGTTCATCGCTCAGCTCAGGATAGATGGGCAGGGCCAATGTCTCCTCGGCCGCCTTCTCGGCCTCGGGGAAGCTGGCTTTGCCATACCCTAGATCAGCGAAGCATTCCTGCAGGTGGAGGGGCAGCGGATAGTAAATCTCTGATCCGACACCCTTTTCGCCCAGGTGGGTGCGCAAATCATCACGCTTTTGGGGCACGCGGATGACGTACTGGTTGAAGATGTGGCGATTCTGAACCACCGTCGGCAGGCCGATCTTCCCCGTCAGGCCCGCTTCGGCAAAGAGAGCATCATAGCACCGGGCATTCTCCTGGCGCTTCTTGCTCCAACCATCGAGGTATTTCAGCTTGACCGAGACCACCGCAGCCTGGAGGGCGTCCAGGCGAAAATTACCCCCGATGAGCTTATGGAAGTATTTGGGTTTGGAGCCGTGCATGCGAAGCACTCGCAGCCGTTCGGCATTCTCTTCATTGTTGACGGTGACGATCCCCCCGTCACCAAAGGCACCCAGGTTCTTGGAGGGGAAAAAGGAGAAGCAGCCGTAGTCGCCCATGCTGCCCGCCCGGCGGCCCTGGTATTCGGAACCGATGGCCTGGGCGGCGTCTTCGATGACGATCACCTGGTGGGATTTAGCCCAGGTCAGGATGGGGTCCATCTCGGCGCACTGGCCGTAGAGATGGACGGGGATGACGGCCTTGACACGCGCCTTTTCGGCTGCGGGAAGCGCATCGTAGACCTGAGCCAATGCCTCGGGGGAGATGTTGTAGGTCACGGGATCGATGTCCACGAAGACCGGCCGCCCCCCTAAGCGACTGATGCCCCCCCCCGTAGCAAAAAAAGTGTAGGGCGTGGTCAAAACCAGATCGCCCGTGCCAACGCCAGCGGCCATGAGGGCGATGATCAGGGCGTCGGTACCCGAGCTGACCCCAACGGAATCTTTGACATGGCAATAATCGGCGATCTCACGCTCGAGCTTCTCCACCTTGGGACCGAGGATGAAGTGTTGACTCGCGACGATGTCGGCCATCTCCGCTTCCACGTCGCTCTTGATCTGCTGGTATTGGGGTTTGAGGTCAAGCAGAGGGACATTCATTGGTTGCTTCCTTACCTATTTTTCTTATGACCGGTGCAATCGGACACCGTGGGGCGCCTATTTCTCCCCGGTGGTGGTATCGTCATTAAATCCGCAGCAGATGCGCAACACCTTGACCGGCTGACTGCCCGGATTCTTCAGGTAGATGCTGGTGCCGTTGGTGAAGCGTACATCTTCCCCCGGCTGGAGCACCTTCTCGTCGCCCTGGGCGAAGAGGGCCAACTGCCCTTCCACCACGGTGAGCTGACGGGAATCCCACTGGCCGGCCTCATCCTTGAAGGTCATATTGGGATGGAGAATTAAACGGTCAACGTGGTAGTGCTTCTGGTGCTCCAGGAGGGTGAGGCTGCCCCAGGCGTAATGCACCTTGCGGTGGTGGTGATACTCCTGGCGACCACGAGCCTTGAGCTCTGTGACGATGGCCTTGACGTCGCGGCTGTTCTCTATGTCCGAGACAAAGACCGAATCGGGGGTCTCTACCACGACCAGGTTTGTCAGGTGGTTGGTGGCGATGAGGCGTTCGTGGCCCAGGATAAAACAATTGTGGGTCTCCTTGCTGATGACGTCTCCATCCACCACGTTCTGGTTCTCATCCTTGGGCAGGAAGTCGTAGAGGGATTTCCACGAGCCGATGTCGCTCCAGCCGAAGTCCACCGGCAGCACGGCCCCCTTGCTGGTGTGCTCCATGATGCCGTAGTCGATGGAGATGTTTTCAAGGCTGCTGTAGTTCTCGCGGTTGAGGGGGGCGCCGGAGGCCATCAAGGCGGAGAGTTCGTAGTAAAGATCGGTTTGGAAGGCCTGGAACTCGGCCACCATCACCGAGGCCTTGAAGGCGAACATGCCGGCGTTCCAAAAGAAGCTGCCCGCCGAAAGATATTTTTTGGCCGTCTCGCGGTCGGGCTTCTCAACGAAGCGCTTGAGGGACAAGGCCCCTTCGGGCAAGGCGCCTTCCCCCTCGATATAACCATAGCCGGTCTCGGGGTAGCTGGGCTGGATGCCGAAGGTGACGATGTAGCCTTGGTCGGCCAGGCGCAGGGCGGCGCGCAGGTTCTCGTGGAAGACGTCCACTTCACGGATCACATGGTCGGCGGGGAAAACACAGACAATGGCGTCCTCGGCGCGTTTGAGGATGTCCAACACCGCCAGGAGGATGGCCGGGGCCGTATTACGCCCACAGGGTTCACGGATCACCTTGCCCTCGGAAGAGATCCCCGTGGCGTCCATATGGCGTGCGATCTCATGATAGTGTTCGTCCCCGCAGACGATGCGGATATTCTCCGGACTGAGGACGGGCGAGAGGCGCTTGATGGTGGTCTGCACCAAAGAATCTCTACCGGTGAACTTGACCAGCTGTTTGGGGTAGAGTTCCCGTGATACGGGCCACAGGCGCGTTCCCGATCCGCCGGCGAGCAGCACGGGATAGGTCTTCAGTTCGAGTTCATTCATGGGGTTTAGTTTCCTTTGCGGCGAAAGCCATTGCGGCGTCCCTTGCCGAAGCCGTTACCTCGTTCACGGCGGGTGGCGGCGCTACAGCCCGTCTCCACGGCCGAATAGCCCAAATAGGCGTTGATTTCACGGTTCAATTCAGGCGTGCAAGCAAGGGCGTAATCGGCCCCTAAAGCGATAACGGTCTCCGTACGATCCGGTTCCAGCAGATGAATGAAGCTTTTGCAGTTCCCGGAGTGACGGCGGATGATCCGCTGGAGTTCTGCCAGGGTGTCGGCTTCGGTTTTGTTCAGGTCGAGTTTGAAATGCACCGTGGCGGTCCATAGGGACTCGGCCGCCTCCATGGGAATGATGGTATCGGCCAGGATCTTGAGGCCGCCCTCCGCCTTCTGCAACTCTCCCTGGACGAAGAGAGGGGTGTCCACCACCAGGAGGTCGCTGGTCTCGGCGTAGACCGAGGGGAAGACCACCACCTCCACGGTGCCACGCATATCCTCCAGAGTGGCGAAGGCCATTAGCTCTTCACGCTTGGTGCGGATCACCTTGGTGGCCTGAAGGGTGCCCCCCAGGCGCACGAGGCTGCCATCACCGCGATCGGCCAGGGTCTCGGCATTGAGGCCGGAG
The DNA here is from genome assembly GCA_050291585.1 of Desulfobacteraceae bacterium. Taxonomy (GTDB): domain Bacteria; phylum Desulfobacterota; class Desulfobacteria; order Desulfobacterales; family Desulfosarcinaceae; genus JASJCL01. Next base: position 12,312 of record JBNKKA010000061.1, on the reverse strand, counting down.
TATTTATTCATCACGGCTTCGAAGCGCTCCAGGGGGTGGCCGCTGATGTAAAAACCAAGGGCCTCTTTTTCGAGGGCCAGCTTTTCCTTCTCATCCCACTCGGGCACCCGCGCCATGGGCGGCACGTTGAGGGCCTGGTCTTCCACGCTGCAGGTGTCGAATAGGCCCATCTGGGGATCGGCTTTTTCCTTCTGGATGCACTGCCCATATTCCAGGGCGTCCTCGAGAGTGGCCTCCATACTGGCCCGCAGGGCTCCGGTGGAGTCGAAGGCGCCGCAGCGGATAAGGCTCTCCACCACACGCTTGTTGACCCGCCGAAGGTCCACGCGCTCACAGAAGTTGAAGAGGCTGTCGAAGGTGCCCGCCTCCTGGCGCGCTTCGATGATGGCGTCGATAGCGTTGCCACCCACGTTCTTGACCGCCACCAGGCCGAAGCGGATGCTGCCCTCGCTCACGGTGAAGCTCTTGAAGCTGGCGTTGATGTCCGGCGGCAGTACATCGATGCTATGGGCCCGGCACTCGCCGATAAACTTAACCACCCCGTCGATGGAACCCATCTCGCTGGTGAGCAGGGCGGCCACGAACTCCACCGGATAGTGGGCCTTGAGGTAGGCGGTCTGATAGGAGATCAGGGCGTAGGCCGCGCTGTGGCTTTTGTTGAAACCATAACCGCCAAACAACTCGATGAGGTCGAAGAGATCGGTGGCGGCCTTTTTGTCCACCCCATTGCTCACCGCACCGCTGACAAACTTCTCGCGGTGTTCGGCCATAAGAGTTGCGATCTTCTTGCCGATCGCCTTGCGCAGACTGTCGGCATCGGCCATGGTGTAATTGGCCAGCACGCCGGCCACCTGCATAACCTGCTCCTGGTAGACCATCACCCCGTAGGTCTCCTTGAGAATGGGCTCCAGGCTGTCCACCAAATACTCGACTTTTTTACGCCCATGCTTGCGCTCGACGAAGTCGTCCACCATGCCGCTGTCCAGGGGGCCGGGGCGGTAGAGGGCCACCAGGGCCGTCAGCTCGGCGAAGCACTCCGGCTTGAGACGGATCAGGAGGTCCTTCATCCCGGAACTCTCCAATTGAAACACGCCGGTGGTATCGCCGGCCTGGAGGAGCTGGTAGGTCTTTTCGTCATTCTCAGGCAGGTGGGCAAGATCGGGAGGCTTGATCCCCTGCTGGGCGATCATCTTGAGGCAGTCGTCGATGACGGTGAGGTTACGCAGTCCCAGAAAATCGAACTTCACTAGTCCGATCTTCTCGACGTTGTTCATGTCAAACTGGGTGACGATTTCACCCTTCTTCCCCTTGTACAGCGGCAGATACTCCACCAGGGGTTTATCCCCGATGACCACCCCGGCGGCGTGGGTGGATGCGTGCCGGGGGAGGCCCTCCAGGGCCTTGCTGACCTCAATGAGATCGCCGATGCGGGGGTCCATGCGGGCCATCTCTGCCAGACGCGGCTCCTGATCGAGGGCCTTGGGGATGGTAATCTTGAGGTCGTCAGGCACCAGCTTGGCGATGACGTCCACCTCGGCCAGAGGCACACCCATGGCGCGGCCCACGTCGCGGAGTACGGCACGCGCCTTCATCTTTCCGTAGGTAATGATCTGAGCCACGAAGTCGCCCCCGCCATAACGCTCCACCACGTACTTGAAGACCTTCTCGCGGCCGTGGATGCAGAAATCCACATCGATATCGGGCATGCTGATGCGCGAGGGGTTGAGGAAGCGCTCGAAGATCAGGCCGTGCTCAATGGGGTCCAGGTCGGTGATGAAAAGGGCATAGGAGACCAAGCTGCCGGCGGCGCTACCGCGCCCCGGTCCTACGGGAATACCCGCCTCCTTGGCGTAGAGGATGAAGTCGGAGACGATGAGGAAGTAGCCCGGAAAGCCCATGTCGATGATGGTCTTGAGCTCGTATTCGAGGCGTTCTTCGTAGACCTTCCGGTCGATGTCGGGAGTCTTGGCCAGGATGGCGGCCATTCGCTTGGCATAGCCCGCCCGGACCTTCTCTTCGAAGAGTTCGTCGGCGGTTTTACCCGAATCGGCATCGTACTGGGGAAAGTGGTAGGTTTTGAAGTCGAACTCGATCTCGCAGCGGTCGGCAATGCGCTTCGTGTTGGCAACCGCTTCCGGATAGGATTCGAAATAGCCCGTCATCTCTTCGGGGGACTTGAAGTAGAGGTGGTCCGAGTCGAACTGGAAACGGTCCGCGTCGTGGATGGTCTTGCCGGTCTGGACGCAAAGCAGGACTTCATGGGCGCGGGCGTCTTCCCGGCGCAGATAGTGGCAATCATTCGTCGCCACCAACGGGATATCCAGCTTCCGGCTCAGCTCCAGTAACGCTGCATTGACCCGCTCCTGGGGTTCCAGGCCGTTATTCTGAACCTCCAAGTAGAAGTTATCTTCGCCGAAAAGATCTTTATAGTAGATGGCGGAGGCTTCGGCTTCGTCCATGCGCCCGGCCAGCACCCACTGGGCCACCTCTCCCTTGAGGCATGCGGACAAGGCGATGAGGCCGGTGGAGTTCTCCTCCAGGAGGGCTTTGTCGATGCGTGGTTTGTAGTAAAATCCCTTCATCTGGGCCACCGAGGCCAGTTTACACAGACTGCGGTAGCCGTCCATGTTTTTAGCCAGCAGAACCAGGTGACGGGTGCCCTTGTGGTCCCGCGGTGTCTTATCAATCAGGGAACGCGGGGCCAGATAGCACTCGCAGCCGATGATGGGCTTGACGTCAGCCTTCTTGGCTTGCTGGTAGAAATCCAGGGCGCCGAACATGGTGCCGTGATCGGTGATGGCCACCGCCGGCATGCCGAAGTTTTTAGCCTGGTTGAAGAGGTCGCCGAGGCGGATGGCGCCATCCAGCAGACTGTACTGGGTATGCACGTGCAGGTGAACGAAATCCTGAGTGTTGCTGCTGGCGGTAGTGCTATCGCTCATGGTCTTTTGCTTGAGGTCCTTTGAATTGGCGACGGTGGATAAAAATGCGTGTCAGAACATCGGGACGTCAGGATTCGATCCGGTAATTTGGCGCTTCCTTGGTGATGATGACATCGTGCACGTGGCTCTCGCGCATGCCCGCGGCACTGATTTTGACGAAGCGCGCTTTCTCGCGCAGTTCCTCGATGGTGCGGCAGCCCACATAGCCCATGCCGGCCTTGAGGCCGCCTATGAGTTGGTGGATGTTGCTGCTCAGGGTGCCGCGATAGGGTACCCGCCCCACGATGCCCTCGGGTACCAGCTTGTCATCCGATGCTTGCTCAGTCTGGTAGTAGCGGTCCTTGCTGCCCTTTTTCATGGCCTCGATGGAGCCCATGCCGCGGTAGACCTTGTAGCTGCGGCCCTGATACAAAATGGTCTCTCCCGGGCTCTCTTCGGTGCCGCCGAAGAGTCCGCCGATCATCACCGTGTGAGCCCCAGCGCCGATCGCCTTGGTGACGTCACCTGAGAACTTGATCCCGCCGTCGGCGATGAGGGGCACGCCGGTTTTGGCGGAGACCGCCTTGCAGTTCATGATGGCCGACACCTGGGGGACCCCGATGCCCGCCACGATGCGGGTGGTGCAGATGGACCCTGGGCCGATGCCGATCTTGATGCCGTCCACACCGGCGTCTACCAGGGCTTGGGCCCCCTCAGCAGTGCCCACGTTACCAGCGATCAACTCCAGGTTGGCGAAACTGGCTTTGAGGTTGCGGGTGGCCTCGAGGACGTTTTGGGAGTGCCCGTGGGAGGTATCGATGAGGAGGACGTCGGCACCGGCGTCGAGCAGTTCACCGGCGCGTTCGAGCATATCCGGGCCCACGCCCACCGCCGCCCCGCAGCGTAGGCGGCCCCTGTCGTCCTTACATGCATTGGGGTACTTCCTTATCTTCTCGATATCTTTGATAGTGATCATCCCGGTGAGGCGCCCGGCGGCATCCACCACCAGAAGCTTTTCGATGCGATGCTCATGGAGCAGGGCCTTGGAATCCTCCAACCCGATCCCCTCGCTGACGGTGATCAGGTTCTCCTTGGTCATCACCGCCGACACGGGTTTTTCCAATTGGGTTTCGAAGCGCAGGTCGCGGTTGGTGACGATGCCCACCAGCCGGTCCCCTTTGACCACCGGCACCCCCGAGATGCGGTATTTGGCCATAAGGGTCATGACGGCCTCGATCTTCTCATCGGGGTCTATGGTCACCGGATCGATGATCATGCCGCTCTCCGACTTCTTGACCTTGTCCACCTCCACGGCCTGGCTGTCCGCGCTCATGTTGCGGTGGATAAAACCGATGCCGCCCTCACGCGCCAGGCTGATGGCCGCATCGGCCTCGGTGACCGTATCCATGGCCGCGCTCACGATGGGGATGTTCAGCGTGAGGTTGCGCGTCAGGCGGGTGCGGGTGTCCACATCCTTGGGCAGTACGTCCGAGTAGTTGGGAACCAGGAGGACATCATCAAAGGAGAAAGCCTCTTGGATCAACGGAGCCTCTTCATTGGTATTCAGCATGTTTTTTTCTCCGGAAATCACCCTGGGGCGGGCAATACGAAAGTGAAAAGCGGACGTCGCCCTAAATTCAGACACTCTTAGGATGAACCGCTGAAATTATAGATACTTGACCTAGGCGGAGGTAGCCGCATCTGCAGCGGCACACCCTATGGCTTGCACTTCGTGCGACTTGAACGAGGTGCTGTTGAGACCATGCACAAAACGGCGGGTCGAGACCGAAGCGATCTGCATACCTGCCGTCTAAAGCAATCTAACACCCATCCATCAGGTCACTGCTCATGGATGGGCTCTCCTTAATGGCCGTCCGGCGCCGATTCCCGAGGGTCAACGGTCACCATAGGGCCTTCAATCGACTGCCTTTTGAAATAACAAATAGGTCCCAATATCGCAATCCTTAATCCACCTTCGGCGGCATCCGCCGAGGCCCTCACATTTATGTCGAACCTAGAGCATTGCGTGCTTGACACGGTCTGGAGGGAGTCGTATTAGTTAAAGCTTGCATAAAAATACAGATGCTTGATGGCCCTATGCGCTTTTCAACACTGATCCAACTACCCTGCGGGCGGCGCCGGCCCCCCAAGTGATCCATAGAAAATGGAGAGGACATCCGCTTCATGCTGCTCAACATCAACCCACAAAATCCTCAGGATCGGCTCATCAACAAAGTTGTGGCCATCATTCAACGCGGCGGTGTGATCGCCTACCCCACCGACACTTACTACGGCATCGGTTGTGACCTGATGAACAAAAAGGCGATCGAAAAGATCTACCAGCTCAAACAGCGGCGCAAAACCAAACCCTTCAGCTTCATCTGCTCAGACCTCAAACACATCAGCGATTTTGCCAAAGTTTCCAACTACGCCTATAAAACCATGAAGCGCCTGCTTCCGGGACCCTATACCTTTATCCTGGAAGGTACCAAACTGGTCCCCAAAATCATGCTCACCAAACGCAAGACAGCGGGCATCCGCGTTCCCGACAACAGCATCTGCCTCAACCTAACAAAGGCCCTGGGAAATCCTATCCTCAGCACCAGCGCCACCACTAAAACGGGTGAGGTACTCCACGATGCATCCCTGATTCACGATCTCTTCGGCAACCACCTGGATGCCGTTATCGATGGAGGCCCGGTACCCATGGAACCCTCCAGTGTGATCTCCCTCATCAGCGACATCCCTGAAATCATTCGCGAGGGCCTTGGGGACACCGATATTCTATAGTGAGTAAGCGTCCGCAGCACTCTGTTCATAGTATCTGGCAATGGCACGGGGCCGGGATCATCAGAAATTAATTACATACCTCCTCCGGCCACTAGGTTAATCATTTCACACCTGACAAATGGGCGTGCGATAGAGCGTTTTTGATCTGCACACATTTTTTCATGTATTTTCAAATGGTTGTGATTCAATAGCCATAAGGTGAAAATTACCATTTTGTGGCACGCTATCTGCAAAGTATCGGAATAGGACTCTTTTCTCCTCCGCTGATTGACAGACCTCTTGAGTCCGGTATAACATTTTGGACCGGTTTCTCCTGCGCGGTTAAGGGCCGGCATTGCAGGGAGATCGGACGATCAAGGTGGTGACTCCGATGAAAGCACAAAATAGACGCAGATACGAGCGTATCGATTCCGTCAACATGATTAATTATACTCAGCTGAACGCGTCGATGCAGCGCACCGGTCAGGGCATGGGGCGCACCCTCAACATCAGCGAAGCGGGCATGCTGATGGAAACCCCCACACCCATCATCCCCGACCATCAACTTTCGATTAACATAGGTCTTGCCGGTGAACTGGTCTACTTTCGCGGCAAGGTGGCCTACACCCAGTCCGAAAGAAGGGGACAACACTTCACCGGCGTGCGTTTTACCCGCAGTGACAAGACCGGATTCAACGCCTTTTGCACCTTCCTGCGAGACCAGAGAAACAATCACTGCGCCGACAGTGGCCTGTTAAGCTCGGTCCCAGGTCGTCAGGAGCGCCCTTTTATCGAGGGCCCGCCGGTGGATTACCTTCATGTGGTGGACGAAGAGAGCTTCGAGAAGGGACAGGCTATCGTCGAACAGGGACGTTTCGGCAACTGGATGTGGGTCATCTTGGATGGCACAGCCGATGTGGTGCGTCACACGACCAAGGGTAAACTCAAGGTGGCCCGCCTGGGTCCCGGGGCCTTCATCGGCAGCGTTAGCACATTGGTATCGCGCAATCACAGCCGCCAGGCATCCATCATCGCACGGGAGTCCGTGCTCCTGGGGATCGTTGATACCCAGCGGTTATTGGCGGAATACGATCGCATGAGCCCCGAGTTCCGCAAAGTATTGTGGGGCCTTAACGATCGCTTTCAACGCACTACCGACCGCGCCGTTGAGATGCGTACAGGCAACCTCAGCACCAAGAACTTCATCCTCGACGGGATCCCCCTGATTCCCATGGCTCAAAGAGCCACCGGACTCTATGTCCTGGCCGACGGCCAGGCGTCAGTGATGGGTAACCGCAACTGCGACAGCGTCCCCCTGATCAACCTTTACAAGGGTGACATCTTCGGTAACCTACCCTTCGTCAACCTGGGCCAGGAACCCGAGCGGGCAACCGTGGTGGGCAATTCAGAGGTCAAAAAAATACCCCTGCGCCTGGATCCTCTCCAGTCGGAATTTGAGAAGCTTTCGGCCACCTTCCGCAATCTCCTGGTGACCATCGCCGACGGCATCGCCCAGACCACCGAATCGATCCACAACTTGTGCCCCGTTGCAACCGTCCACTGACACGCCTATCAAAAAACCATACTGCTCCCACACCGGCAGGAACCCCCTGCCGGTGTTTTTAAATCCCTCTCGGTTTCCAGCACATCCACCAGACGACATTTTTTTTGTAACGCTCTTTCACCTTCAGGCTCTTTAAAGCCAGGATGCCAAAAACTCCATTCTACACCTCCTGTCTTATGCCCCGACCGCAAGCTTTGCGGTCGGGGCCCTCCTTTTTGGGAATCGACTAATCTATCTTCGGGACTTCGACCCCCAGCTTGACAAGCCCCCAATTCATCGTCACCTCTTTAAGCTAGGTTCGGACTTGCGCGCATAAAAAAGAGGGGTTTCGTGTTGAGCACAGAGTCGATTGGAATAAAAATCCAAAATCATCTTTGGCCCCTGGTTGGCGTGATAGTTCTCTGGCTGGTCCTAGGGTTGCTTATCTGGGGTTGCATGGACAAAAAAACGGGTGTGGCCAAAGCACCTGAAACTACCCCCAGGATTGCGGATACGGCAAGCTTCGATCACTTGCTGGCATCTGCCGGTGAGCGGCTTCTGGTGATCGAATTCTTTGCCGACTGGTGTACGCCGTGCAAATTGCTGGCGCCCATCCTGGTGGAAGTCGCCGAGGAGGTCAAAGATCTTGCCGACGTCTACACCATTGACGTGGATGCCAACCGGCGACTGGCCCAGCGCATGGGGGTCTCGGGCATTCCCAACATCCTGCTGATTAAAAATGGAAAAACCCTGGACCGGCTTCGCGGGCTCTTGCCCAAAGAGACTTACCTGACGGCGATTCGCAGAGCGGCCGGCTGATGTGCCCGGAGCCAATTCCAGCTTGACCCGACCCGCCCAGGAAGGCTACAAGCCCGATCTGGCAACTTTCAGCGACATGCGCACAGCGCAATAGAGAGGAAACCACCCATGGCAAATAAAGCCAAAGCTAGTGATGGAAAGGCCTCCAAGAGCAAGGCGACCAAGGGCTATATCAAAACTGAAAACCTGTTCCTCTCCGTCCTCATCGCCCTGGCCGTGGGCTTTGTGGGGGGGGTGGTTTTCAGCATCTATCGTTCACCAGGCATCGCCCCGCCTCCGGGTGTGGGTGCGGGGGGCATGCCGCCCCAGGCCCAACAGCAGCCGTCGGGACCGATGCCGCTGACCCCGGAAAAACGTGCCGAGATCGAGGGGCTCAAAGCCATGGCGGCCAAGGCTCCTGACAATGCCGAGGCCTGGATTCAGCTGGGTCATATCTATTTCGACACCGGGCAGTCGGCCGAGGCCATCAAGGCCTATGAAAAGGCCCTCGTCATTGCCCCGGACAACGCCAACGTGCTCACCGATCTGGGGGTCATGTATCGACGCAGCAAACAACCCGAGAAAGCTATAGAGAGTTTCGACAAAGCGGTGCAGGTGGATGCCCACCATGAAATCGCCCGTTTCAATAAAGGCATCGTCCTCCTCCACGACCTCAATGACATCCCTGGCGCCCTGGCCGCCTGGCAGGAGTTAGTGAAAATCAATCCCAACGCCATGGCGCCCAATGGACAGCCAGTCAAGGAGTTGATCAAGCGTTTCTCCCAGGAAGCCGGATAATGAAGACGACTCAGGTACATCAGACGAATGTAGTACATCGCGGACGGGTGTTCGACTTTACCAAAGAGAGGGTCACCCTGAGCAACGGAGTGACCGTGGATATGGAGGTGATCCGCCACCCTGGAGCGGCGGCCATCGTCCCTCTAACGGCGGAGGGCGGCGTCATCATGCTGAGACAATATCGCCATGCCGTGGGGGGCGATCTATGGGAGATTCCCGCCGGGACCATGGATGAAGACGACGCCTCGCCCCTGGCCTGTGCCCGACGCGAACTGGTGGAGGAGACCGGTTTCAGCGCCGCCACTTGGGAGGCTCTCGGCGAGTTGACCCCCGTGCCCGGATACAGTGACGAGCGCATCCACCTCTTCCTGGCCCGGGACCTCTCCCCGGCCGCTCAGAACCTGGATGCCGACGAGATCGTCGCGGTGCACACCCTCCCCCTGGCCGAGGTGCGCCAGATGGTTTTTGACGGTCGCATCACCGATGCTAAAACCATCGCCGGGCTTTTCATGATCGAGAAGCACGTCCGCTAGAAAGCCTATCGCCGCCAATGGCGCAGCCCCATGAAGATACACACCATCCCGAGGGCGGCGCTCCCCCCGGCGACGCTGCCGGCGGCCGTCATACCCCCCCAGGTCCACAGGTAGCCGCCTAAAAAAGCCCCCAGCACGCGTCCTATCCCGGCGGCGGCGAAGAAACCGGCCACCATGGTGGCGCGCTGGGCGGGCAGAATCTCGGTACACAAAGAAAGGCTCGTCACCAGGGTAACCTCAAAGCTGATGAAAACAAAGAAGAGGCCTCCCAGGGCAATAACCAGCGAGCTCCCCAAAAGGGGTAAAACCAGGTAGCTGAGGATCGAAAAGAAGCCGCCCAGGAGGATCATTCTGCGCAAACCGAGGCGGTCGGCAAATAGGGCGGTGAGGCCTTCGCCCCCCAGCTCGGCGACGCCGATGACGCTGGTGCCCACGCCAAGGGCCACCACCCCTAATGAGAAGCGCCCTTCCAACCAGGAGCTGTAGGTCACGAAAACCACGTCGTTGGCCAGGCTCACCAGGAAAGCATAGGCCAGAAAGCCGGCGGCGGCCCGATCCCTGAAGAGACCCAACAGGGCGGTCAGGAGGCCGCGCTTTGTTTGATCCCCATGGGCGCCTTCCGGCCCGTCGGGGACAGGCAAAAGCAGCCACAGCAGACCGGCACCCACCATCCCCGCCGCCCCCAGAACCAGAAAGGGCGCCCGCCAGCCGAAGCGCTCTATCAGGATGGCGATGAAGGGAACCCCCACCAGGGTGCTGGCCGCCCAAGAGGTCTCCACCAGGCCCACCACCAGTCCGCGCCGCTCAAAGGGCACGCGCTGGCCCACGAACCCCTGGAGGGCAGGATCGAAAAGGGTCTTACCAAACCCCGCCAACAGCAGGGCCGTCATCACCACGGCATAGAAGGGTAGAAGCGCAGCGGCCAGCATGCCCACCCCGAGCATTCCCAGGCCGGCGGTCATCATGTTGCGATAGCCCCAGCGGTCTGCCAGAGGACCGAAGCCCACCCCCAAAACGGCGCTGAACTGATTGACGGCGATGAGAGAGGTGATGGCTGTGAGGGGCACACCCAGGCCCCGGCTGAGCACCGGGGCGAAGGGGTAGGCGAAACGGCGCGCCGTATTGAGGATGAAGCGGCTGAAGATGGCCGCACCCAGGGAGGTGGGCAGGCCGCGGGTGTCCGCGGGGTGTTGGTTCAAGGATGCCTTGGCCGGCATGGGTCAGGCACCACCGAATCGCTGGGCGTAGATCTCGGCAATATCGTCAGGCGCGTAACTATAGGCCGTGTTGCAATGGTGGCAGCGGATCTCCATGGGAAAGGGGCCGTTGTCGCGCAGGTCGCGCAGGTCCTCCTGGGCCAGCATCTGAAGCATGCGGCGGATGCTGTCGTCATTGCAGCGGCAGAAAAACTCCACCCGCTGATCGGCCAGAAAACGGGGGGCGTGGGCGGCAAAATGGTCCTGGACAAAGCGCTCTGCGGTGCTACCTTCGGCCATGGCGGCCCCCAGGGAGGGAAGCTCGGGCACCAGGGCCTCGATGGCGGCGATGGTATCCGGCTCGGCATTGGGCAGGGCTTGGAGATAGAGCCCTCCGGCGCCCGTCACCGCCCCCTGGCCGTCGAACTGGACGCTCAAACTGAAGGCCGTAGGCACCTGCTCCGATTTGACGAAATAGAGAGAGAGGTCCTTGGCCAGGCTGCCCGCCTCCATCATCACCTGACCGGTGAAGGGCTGCTTGGCGTCCTCCAGATAACGCGTCACCGAGATAAAACCAGCCCCGAAAAAGGGCGACAGGTTGAAATCTTCCAAAGGTTTTTCGATGGGGATGGGCACCTGGTTGAGGAAGCCGCGCACCTCGCCGTAAGCGTTGGCCTCCACCCGCAGCCCCCGTATGGGCCCCGAGCACTCCACCTTGAGAGCGATGCGATCATTCCCCTTGAGGGTGGCCGTTAGCAGCCCACCGGCCAGGTAGGCGTGTCCCAGCACCAGGGTCTCGAGGATCCCCAATTCGTGGTTGGCGCGCATCTCGTTGACCATGCGGGTGCCGCAGAGCACCCCGCCGCGGAGTTGGTCTCCCGCTAAAAGGAAGCTGTGGACCCGATCCCGGGCGTTGGCCTTGAGCTGCGCCTTGAGGTCCTCACCATAGGGCTTTTTTTTGATCATGCCTGCACCCTCTTGGTCCAATAGAAACATACCAAAGCAAATAGAATCCGCGTCCTTACCCAATCCTCCCCACACCTGTCAAAAGAAAAAGCTAGTCGGGCTTGGGTGTCGGTAAACTGCGGTTATGGATCACCAGGCGGTCACCGGGCTGCAAGGCGCGATTCAGGTCGAGGCGGTTCCAGATGAGGAGGGCCGCCAGGGGCACGTTGAACTTGGCGGCGATGGTGGTCAGGTTGTCCCCCGCCCGGACCACGTAGATGCGCTGCTGGCGATCCTTGCGATGGGTATCCAAGAGGACCTGGTAGCGCTGGGCAAACCCCTTCTGACCGGTCGGCGGGATCTGCACCGTGCGGCTGCCGGCGGCCAGGTAGTGGCCGCGGATCTCGGGGTTGAGGTCCTTGATCGTCTTGAAGCTGGCCCTGGCCGCTGCCGCGATGAGGCGCAGGGGCACCTCCTCAAATGCGTCAATCTGGATACTGGCGGAGGCGACCGGCGCATAGTAATCCTCTGCCGCCAGGTGAAATCCAAACCGCTTGGGGTTCGACAGGATGAGCTTGGCCGCCAGGATGCGGAAGATAAAGCGCTGGGTCTCCAGGGGCAGGTAGAGTTCGTAGAAATCGGCCCCATCCTGTTCGAGCATCTCCGCCTCGAGGCCCTCTTCCCCCATGTTGTAGGCCGCCGCGGCCAGGGTCCAGCTACCCAGGCGGTCGTGGAGGTCCTGGAGGTAATCCAGGGCGGCGCGGGTGGAGAAGATCACATTGCGCCGCTCATCAAAGTTGCCGTCCACC
>JBNKKA010000060.1:8558-23308 GCA_050291585.1 Desulfobacteraceae bacterium | reverse complement strand
CTATCAAGATTTCCGGGAACAAGCTCAGGCCTTGCAAAACCTGATCAATAAATCCTGCCCCGATACACCGCCGCTGTGCAGGTCAGGTTGTGAGCGAAGCGAAGTACCTGATATGGTTGACTTCATTAGAGTGGATATCCGTGTAAATTAATTTACCCCCGCCTGACCCATGACTCACGAGCCTTGATAGGTCCCTGAACGACGAAAGCCCCTGCCGGACAAGCAGGGGCTTTCGTCGAGGATCAGCGGCCGGACACCCTCTATGCCTTAGCCACCATACACATGTAAGCCAACGCCTTGTACCCTTTCCATCTCCTCCTCTGTCAAAGGCCCCTGCTCCAAAACCGTCAGATTCTCTCGCATCTGCTCGGTGGTTTTGGCGCCCAGCATGCACACATCCACGGCTGGATGGGAGAGGGCGAAGCGGTAGCATTCGGCGGCGGTCAGGGGGGCTTCACCGGGGGGCATCTTTCTGGGGTTGAGGAGCTTGCGCCAATCGGTGGCAGTAAAACTGACGACGCCGGGGCGTTCTTCGGCGGGACCGCTCAGGTGAGGAAAAGTCTCGGTTTCGGCCCCGCGGTGGGCGGCGTTGTAGCGGACATGGAAGAGGTCAAAGAGACCCTCTTTAGCCAACTCTGGGAAGAGCTTGCGATTGTGGCTGGTGAGGCCAATGAAACGCACCAAGCCATTGTGTTTGAGCTTCAAGGCACCATCGATGATCTTCTGGGGCGGGCGTTTGGGGAACCAGCCGAGCAGGAGAACGTCTGCATAATCGAGACCGGCGGCCTTGAGGCCCTTTTGGAAGAAATATTCCGTGAGCCATGCGTTGTGGGCGTAGGTGAGCATGCCCACCACCAGTTCGTCGCGTTTACCCCGAGCGCAGAGGTTGGCGAGGGCGGTGCGCATTGGGCCGGAGCGCCCTTTGATGAAGCTGCCCCAGGTGAAGTAATTGCAGCCCTTGTCAAAGGCCTCTTCATAAGCATCTGCCGGAGCGCCAAAGCTAGAGGAGATGCCCAGCCTGCCAACACTGAGTCCGGTGCGTCCCAGCGTCCGTTTTTCAGCGAAACACATATTTGACTGCCTTTAAATTAAGGTGTCGACGCCAGGGGGCTGACTGACGCTTATTTAGTTTAAGAATTGCTCCAGGTTAGACCGCCTTTTTGCCGCCGTGAGCACCTCGCGCGCTGCATGGGCAAGGTCCGCTTTTGTGACGGGTTTGTAGATATAGGCCCGGATGCCTATCTCCCGGGCGGCCTTTTCACTGAACTGTTTGCTGTAACCGGTGCATAGTATTATGGGGATATCGGGACGAATGGCCAGCAGTCGGGACGCCAGCACATCACCGTTCATTTGGGGCATGCTCATATCCGTGATAATCAGGTCGTAATCATAGGGTGCCGAACGGAACAAATCAAGAGCTTCGACACTGTTGGTGCGCGTGGTTACCGTGTACCCTAATCGTTTGAGCATCTGGCTGCACATGAAGGCGATGGGGACCTCGTCATCGAGAAACAATATTCGCTCCGAACCTTGAACCGGCGTCTGTGCGTTGGTGATCGCGTCTTCGCGGGGCGCGCTGGAAGCAGGCAGAAAAACGGATACCCGGGTGCCCCGACCCACCTCGCTCTCCACGGCGATCTGGCCGCCGTAAGTTTCGACGATGCCGTGTACCACGGCCAACCCCATCCCGGTGCCAACGCCAACCTCTTTTGTGGTGAAAAAGGGGTCAAAAATATGATCGATGACATCCGCCGAAATCCCAGAACCGGTGTCTGTCACCACTATTTTCAGATATTCGCCGGCCGGCAGTTTGGCCTGGGACAAATCGAAGCTCTGATCAAAACGAGCACTGGTAACATCAACCGACATGACCCCACCTGTGGCCTCCATGGCATGCACCGAGTTCGTGCACAGGTTCATCAGGATCTGGTGTATCTGGGCGGGATTCCCGGCAATGGGAGTGGTTGTTGCGATGTGCTGTTGGATCTCTATACCAACGGGTGTCGTGGAGCGGATCAGTTTGAGAACCTCTTTGGCAATGGGGTCGATCCGAATGGGTAGAAGCGCTTCATCGGACTGGCGCGCAAAAATCAGGATTTGCTTAATAAGATCACGTGCGCGCATGCACCCAGTCAGGATCTCCTTTAAATTTTCCGATACAAGGGTGCCCGCCGGGACATCTTCCAAGGATAACTCCGTATACCCCATGATGGCCGCCAGGATGTTATTGAAATCGTGGGCGATGCCTCCCGCGAGAACGCCGATGGATTCCATTTTCTGGGAACGGTGCAGTCTAGCCTGCAGCTCAGCCGCCTCTTTTTCAGCCTTTTTGCGGCGCGTGATATCCATGACGATGCCCTCGTAGGAGACCACCTCGCCCGCTGCATCGAAATAGGCACGCGCGCTGCTGGCCACCCACAGGTTCGCGCCGTCCTTACGCTTTACCTGGTACTCCAAGCCTTCCACCATGCCAACCTTGTGTAGAAGATCCTGAAACCTCCGCCGGTCTTCCGAGTTCACATAGTATTGCCCGGTGATGTCAGAAATATTTGCCAACAGATCTTCGGAGCTGTCATAGCCAAGCATTTTAGCAAAGGCGGGGTTGGCGCTTACAAATCGACCCGCGGGTGTGCTCTGGTAGAAACCAATAATCGAATTCTCGTAGATGCGGCGGTATTTCTCCTCACTGGTGCGCAGTTCCTGATCTGCTCGCCTGCGAGCCGTATTATCCGAATACGTGCCCACGAGCCTCAGGGCGCTACCATTGCTGTCTCGCGCAACGGCAGTGCCGCGATCAAGTACCCAGCGCCAGTCACCACTATGGGCACGCATGCGAAACTCGATCTCAATATCGTCCCTGTGGCCATCGATACAGTCCCGATTGGCCTTGAGAACCAGCGCTTTGTCTTTGGGGTGAATCAACTCCCGCCAGTCACAGTTATCGGGGGGGAAACAATCCGTAGGATAACCAAGAATCGCGGCACATCCAGGGCTGAAGTAAACCTCATCTGTCTTAACATCCCAATCCCAGAGACCGTCCTGGTTGGCCGCCATGGCCAATTTAAAACGCTCCTCGCTTTTTCGCAGAGCCTCTTCCGCGGCCTTGCGCGCGGTAATGTCTTTCACCGCGCCCTCGATGGCGACAACGCGCCCCTCGCCGGCACTCCAAATGGGGCGGGCATGATCGAGCACCCAACGCACCCCACCATCTTTGCACCGGATGCGATACTCTATGGTTTTCTCCCGATTACCCAGCAGCACATGGTGCTGTTCATGGACGATGGGCAGATCTACGGTATGAATCAAATGAATCCATCCCCCCAAATCACTGAGATCCTCGCGAGAATAGCCGGACACACGGCTGAGGGCGCCGGTGATCCAATCGCTGCGCAGGGAGCCATCCGTTAAGACCTGGTAGGCGTATGCAAAATCCGCCGTCAACTCGGACATCACCCGAAAACGGTCCTCACTCTCACGCAGGGCCGCCTCCACCTGCCGCCTCAACGCCACTTCATGGGACACCTTTTTACTGAAGCGCAGCCAAAGCAAGGCAAAAGCTGCAATGAATATGAGGACGGTGATAGCCACAGCGGAGAAACACAATTGATGCTGCCAGAACAATGGCTGACTCTCCGGGTCCGCCGCTCGACTGTGGACCGTAAGGCAAAGAAGAAGGGCGCAACTCAACAGGCCGATGACGAGGCATCGGAGCGACATGTTAGACCTGAATTTATGAAAACAGTCGTGAGCGCTGGTCCCGACAGGCAGAAAAATTCGCTGGATCCAGTCCCGGATTGCACTAGGCATGGGTCTGTCCCTCTATGGCAGTGAATTGGCCTCAGTATTCCTGAATCTCTTGCGTGTACAAGCAGCGTGTCCAGCGCATACCATGTATCACTCGAACCGAGTACGATTCAATAGTATTTAAAAGCTTGTGGGAAAACGTTGCGACCAATCGTCTTCACTAAGAAGGGCAGTTGAATGCATCAGTTCCCTCTCGATGTTGGCTTCCACCGCCTGGTGCATAATCGCGTAGATCATCAGTCCCCTATTGTGTTGACCCGCATGAACCCACCAGCGACTAGCCCATGAGTGGAACCTGAGATCAAGTGTGCTTTCACCACCAAGATTATTGTACGTTTTATAATATTATTATATCCATAAATATTGAATGATCTTCATTCAGCTCACCTTATTCGAAATTGAATCTTGAGCGCTTATTTGAGCGTGATAATTTTATATTATTATTTCTGATTGTTATCTATAATAAAAAATCATCTTGACACGCTGTCAAGGCCCCGCTATTCTGACTGAGCGATCGTTCGGATTTATCGCTCCGGACCATTTGGATCTCAACCGCAAGCCTTGAGGGGTTTTTCATGGAAACCGCCAAAACCGGTCAGGTTCCCACGCAGGTAAAAGACCCGCAACTGGTGCAGCGCCGCCGCCGCCAGCTGGTGGATGCGGCCGTACAACTCTTTATCGCCAACGGTTTCCACAAGACCACCACCCGCCAGATGGCCAAGGCCGCCGGTATCTCCATCGGTTCCCTTTATGAATACGTCTCCTGCAAAGAGGATGTCCTCTACCTAGTCTGCGATGCCATCCACGCCGAGATCGAACACGGCGTAGCCGAAGGACTGGAGCGGGCCAAAGGCGGTAAAAATCTCCTTGCCGAGGTGATCCGAGAGTATCTCTTGGTCTGCCACCGCATGAACGACCATATCTTGTTGATCTATCAGGAAACCCAGAGCCTGCCGCCCAAGTGGCGTAAACGTGTATTGGACAGCGAGGTCCGCATCACCGGCTTGTTCACCGCCGTACTGGTGCAGCTCATGGCCGCCGGTGATCTACCTCGCATGCCGGGCCCCTTCGTGGATCTGATCGCCCACAACATCGCCGTGCTGGGGCACATGTGGACCTTCCGGCGCTGGTTTCTGGCATGCAACTACAGCATCGACACCTATATCGAACTGCAAACCAGCGCCATCCTGGGGATGTGCCAGGCCCCGGAAAACGGCGCGCAGTGAAGCGTATGTGAAACGCTGCCGGCGTCGGGCACCATCCCCGTTGGCAGTTCAACCAAAAGGTTCGGTGGAACCGTACACCGACAGAGGACCTCTTAACCAAACCAAAGGGGGAAGAATGGAATTCGAACTCAACAAAACCCAGAAACAGATCCAAAAGGCCGTCCGCGATTTCTGCAAGGGCGAGTTTGACAAGGAACTCGCCCTGGAGCTGGAAAGCAAGCATGAATTTCCCACCAAAATCTGGCAGAAAGCCGGCGAGATCGGCCTCATCGGGGCCCACTATCCCGTGGATTACTCCGGTCAGGGCCTGGGATGCCTGGAAGATATTCTGGTGATCGAGGAACTCTGCCGCGGGGATTCGACCATCGGCAGCGCTGTCGCATTGGCCGCTTTTGCCAGCGAACTGATCCTGCACTACGGCAGCGACACGCAAAAAGAGAAGTGGTTGCCCAAGGTGGCCGAGGCCCAAGTGCTCTCCGCGGGCGCCTTCACCGAACCGGATCATGGCTCGGACATCACCGCCATGAACACTACCGCCGTCAAGGATGGTGATGAGTGGGTCATCAACGGCGTCAAGACCTTTATCACTAACGGCGGCCTGGCCGGTTTCTACAACGTGCTCTGCCAGACCGACCCAAACGCTTCCCCCAGCTACCGAGGCCTGAGCGTCATCCTAGTGGAGGCCGACCGCGAAGGGATCAGCACCGCGGATGTGGGCCAAAAGATGGGCATCCGTATGATGCCCACCGCCGAGGTGAGTCTCAAAGAGGTGCGCGTCCCTTTGGAGAACCTCATCGGCGAAGAGAACAAGGGCTTCTACCATGTACTCCATTTCTTTGACGAAAGCCGCATCCAGATTGCGGCTCAGGGCCTCGGCACCGCCCAGGGCGCCTTTGATCGCGCCCTGGCCTACGTTAAAAAACGCGAACAATTCGGCAAGAAGATCGCCCAATTTCAGGCCACCCAGCACAAGCTGGCCGATATGGCCACCAAGATCGAGCTGGCCCGCCTGATCACCTACAAGGCGGCCTGGAACTTCGACCAGGGACGCATCGATCCCAAGCTCACCTCCATGGCCAAGATGTTCGCCGCACGCACGGCCGTAGAAGTGGCCGACGAGGCCATCCAGCTGCTGGGCGGCTATGGCTACATGGCCGAATACGAGGTGGAGCGTTTTTACCGCGACGCCAAGATCTGCGAAATCTACGAAGGCACCAAGGAGATCCAGAAGAACACCATCGCCAGCGGTGTACTAGGCAAAATGAAATAAGTATACCCAAAGGTTGCATAAATTGGGGTATAGCGTGATCCGAACTCAACCGGCGTGGCTCGACACACGCCAGACGACCACCGTCTAAACCGAACTGTCGGCCGGTTCACCGGCACATGGAAGCGTTCCTCCAGAAAGGGGTGTGGCCAACACCTGTTTCTGGACGGCAGTTGCGGGGGAGATCCCCCTGCCACCCTGTCGTTCTCAGGTGCAAGACCTCTCACCGGGGGCTCACACCAGAGATCTACGGCGCGTTTCCACGACCGCACCATATCACGGGGAAGGCGGCAACCTTAGTGACGCAGAAGGAGGGGGGCATGAGTGCTACCTCAGAAGTAGAAGTCTACCGACCCCAAAACAACGTGCGTGTCGTCACGGCGACCTCGCTGTTTGACGGCCACGACGCATCCATCAATATCTTCAGACGCATCCTGCAGAGCACCGGGGTCGAGGTGATCCACCTGGGCCACAACCGCTCGGTCAAAGAGATCGTCGACGCGGCCGTCCAGGAAGATGCCCAGGGAATCGCCATCTCCAGCTACCAGGGCGGCCACCTTGAGTTCTTCAAGTACATGCTCGACCTGCTGCGGGACGCCGGCGCCGACCATATCAAAGTCTTCGGCGGCGGGGGCGGCGTCATCGTCCCCGAAGAGATCGACGAGTTGGAAGCCTATGGCGTGGCAAAGATCTACTCCCCGGAAGACGGCGCCCACCTGGGGCTCCAAGGCATCATCAACCATATGGTCCAGGAGATGGATTACTCCCGCGTAGCACCCATGGATATGGACCTGAGTGCCCTGTCAGTGAACAACAAGCTCCTGGTGGCCAACCTGATCACCACCGTGGAGCATGCCAAGGCAGCCCAGAATGGCCACCTGGCCCACCTGAGGACCACCCTCCAGGAACAGATCAAGGATCGAAAAATCCCCGTCATCGGCATCACCGGCACCGGTGGCTCGGGAAAATCTTCCATCACCGACGAGTTGATCCAACGCCTCCTGCTCGATTTCCAGGACCTCCAGGTGGCCATCATCAGCGCCGACCCCTCCCGCCGCAAGACCGGCGGCGCCCTCCTGGGGGACCGTATCCGCATGAATGCCATCGGCAACCCGCGGGTTTATATGCGTTCATTGGCTACGCGCCGCTCCCACACCGAGATCCCCGATGCCATGGCCGAGTGCATCGAGGTGGCCAAGGCCGCCGGCTACGACCTGGTCATCGCCGAAACCGCTGGCATAGGCCAAGGTGACTCCCACATCATCGACATCGTCGATCTCTCCATCTACGTCATGACCAGCGAATTCGGTGCCGCCTCCCAATTGGAGAAGATCGATATGCTCGACTTCGCCGACATCGTGGTGGTCAACAAATATGAAAAACGCGGCGGCGAAGACGCCGTTCGGGATGTGCGCAAGCAGGTCCAACGCAACCGCAACGCCTTTAGCGTGCCAGCCGAGGAGATGCCCGTCTACGGCACCATCGCCTCTAAATTCAACGACGACGGGGTCACGGCCTTCTATCACGGCCTCATCGACGGTCTCAACGCCAAGGCGGGCACCGATCTGCGCTCATCCCTGCCGCGCACCGACCGGACCACCTCCAGCTCAAAAACCATCATCATCCCTCCGGAGCGTACCCGCTATCTGGCCGAGATCGCCGATACGGTGCGCAGCTACCACCAGGAGACCGAAAACCAAGCCGAAGCGCTCAGACGCGAGTGGCACCTCAAGGAGACCGCAGCCGCCATTGACGCGGACGCTCTGGCCGGTGAAGCGGAGGCGTTACTGGACAAGCTGAAGGCGGCTTCGGCGAGCGCGGACAGGGCCGTCAAGGCCGACACCCGCGAAACCCTCGCCCAATGGGAGCGGCACGCGGCGGCCTACACTCAGGACGAGCTTGTCTACCAGGTGCGCGACAAAGAGATCCGCGTGCCCCTCTACAGCCTCAGCCTATGCAAACAGAAGATCCCCAAGATCTCATTGCCTCAGTTCAAAGACCCTGGCGAATTATACCGCTGGATGCGCCGGGAGAACCTGCCCGGCTGCTTCCCCTACACGGCGGGTGTCTTTCCCCTCAAGCGGGTGGGTGAGGATCCCACGCGCATGTTCGCCGGGGAAGGCGACCCGGCGCGCACCAACCAGCGCTTCAAACTGCTCTCTTCGCAAAGCGAAGCCAAACGTCTCTCCACGGCTTTCGATTCGGTCACCCTTTACGGCTACGACCCTGACCGGCGCCCCGACATCTACGGCAAGGTGGGCAACTCCGGGGTGAGCGTCTGCACCCTGGACGACGTCAAGGTGCTCTACGGCGGGTTTGAGTTGTGCGCCCCGACCACTTCGGTCTCCATGACCATCAACGGCCCGGCACCCATCATCCTGGCCATGTTCCTCAACACTGCCATCGATCAGCAGGTGGACAAATTCGCCAAGGAGAATGGCCGTCAACCCGATGTGGCGGAGTTCGCCAAGATCCGCACCGATGTCCTTCAGAATGTGCGCGGCACGGTCCAGGCCGATATTTTGAAAGAGGACCAAGGCCAGAACACCTGCATCTTCTCCATCGATTTCGCCCTTAAAATGATGGGCGACATCCAGGCCTTCTTCATTGAAAAACAGGTACGCAACTTTTACTCAGTCTCCATCAGCGGTTACCACATCGCCGAGGCGGGGGCCAACCCCATCTCCCAGCTGGCGTTCACCCTTTCCAACGGGTTCACCTATCTGGAATACTACCTCTCCCGTGGCATGCCCCTGGACAGTTTCGCCCCCAACCTGAGCTTTTTCTTTTCGAACGGCATGGACCCCGAGTACACCGTCATTGGTCGAGTGGCCCGCCGGATCTGGGCCATCGCCCTCAAAGAGAAGTACGGGGCCTCGGCGCGCTCCCAGATGCTCAAGTACCACATCCAGACCTCGGGACGCAGCCTCCACAGTCAGGATATCCAGTTCAACGACATCCGCACAAGCCTGCAGGCCCTCTGCGCCATCTATGACAATTGCAACAGCCTGCACACCAACGCCTTTGACGAGGCCATCACCACCCCCACCGAGGAATCGGTGCGCCGCGCCCTGGCGATCCAACTCATCATCAACCGCGAGTGGGGCCTGACCAAAAACGAAAACCCACTTCAGGGTAGCTTCATCGTCGAAGAGTTGACCGACCTGGTGGAAGAAGCCGTGCTCTACCAGTTCGACCAAATCACCGAGCGCGGCGGTGTCCTGGGGGCCATGGAGACCGGCTACCAGCGCAGCAAGATCCAGGAGGAGTCGATCTACTACGAGACCCTCAAACACACCGGCGACTACCCCATCGTGGGGGTCAACACCTTTCGCGACCCCCATGCGGATAACGACGACCTCAGCGAAGGGGCCACCTGTATCGAACTGGCCCGCGCGACCCCCGAGGAAAAGGAGTCGCAACTCAGCCGCCTGGCGGCCTTCCAGGAACGCAACGCCGACACCGCCAAAGAGGCGCTCGACCGGCTCCAGAAAGTGGCCCTCTCGGGAGAGAACATCTTCGCCGAACTGATGAACACCGTGCGCTCCTGCAGTTTGGGGCAGATCACTCAGGCGCTTTATGATGTTGGTGGACAATACCGCCGGAATATGTGATGGGGTTTCATCAAATCGCCAATTCGGTTAGGGCGTATTCTTTTAGCCGAATACACTAAAGGAGAAAAGAGAGTATGAAAGAAGCAGTTATCGTCAGTGCCGTACGCACGCCCTTGGGATCTTTTAACGGCAGCCTGGCGCCATTGGGCGCCACCGATCTAGGCGGGCTGATCATCAAGGCCGCCCTGGAGAAGGCCGGTGTAACCGGGACCGAGGTCAACGAGGTCCTCATGGGCCAGGTGCTGCCCTGCGGCTACGGCCAGAACCCCGCCAAGCAGGCCGCCGTAAAAGCCGGCCTGCCCTGGGAGGCCGAGTGCATCACCGTCAACAAGGTGTGCGGTTCGGCCCTTAAGACCATCATGCTGGGGGCCCAGGCCATCCAGCTGGGCGACGCCGATGTGGTGGTCGCCGGCGGGATGGAGAGCATGAGCAACGCCCCCTACTTCCTCGAAAAAGCCCGCTGGGGCTACCGCATGGGCCCCGGCCAGCTCCAGGACAGCATGATCCACGACGGCCTCTGGGACATCGTCAACGATTTCCACATGGGTATGTCCAACGAGCTGTGTTCAGAACGCTACGACATCTCGCGTGACGCCCAGGACCGCTATGCGGCAGAGTCTTATCGCCGCGCGCGGACCAGCATCGCCGAAGGCCGCTTCAAGGACGAGATTGTGCCCGTATCCGTTCCCCAGCGCAAGGGCGACCCTTTGATCTTCGACACCGACGAGTGCCCCCGCGATACCCCTTATGAAGCGATGGTGAAGATGAAGGCGGCCTTTAAAAAGGACGGTTGCGGCACAGCCGGCAACGCCTCCATCATCAGCGACGGTGCGGCCGCCGTAGTGCTCATGAGCCGGGAAAAAGCCGAAGCATTGGGCTGCGAGGTCCTGGCCACCATCGGCGCCCAGGCCGCCTATGGTATCGACATGAAGTACGTCCTTGTGGCCCCCATCTGGGCTATCCCCAAGGTCCTCGCCAAAGAAGGGATCGGCATCGCGGACGTGGATCTCTTCGAGATCAACGAAGCCTTCAGCGGTTCCACCCTGGGCGTCATGCAGGAGCTGAATTTGGATCCCGCGAAGACCAACGTCAACGGCGGCAGCGTCGCCTTGGGCCACCCCATCGGCGCCAGCGGGTGCCGGGTGCTGGTAACCCTTATTCACGAGATGAAGCGCCGTGGCAGCAAAACCGGCCTGGCCACGTTGTGCCTGGGGGGTGGTGAGGCTGTGGCGCTGATTGTAAAACGTTAAGTCACTAGCGAAGCTTAGGTCCGTGATAAGTGCTCGAAAATCTGTCAGGTAGGTCGCTCCGCGCCCAACCTGACCTACACAATGTAAGGCTTTATTATATCAGCAATAAGGAGATAAAAATGGAAGTAAAAACCTTCGGCGTCATCGGCGCGGGACAGATGGGCAATGGCATCGCTCAGGTAGCGGCCACCGCCGGGTTGAACGTTATCATGCTCGATGTTCAAGAAGCGTTCGTCCAGAAAGGGATGGCCAACATCACCAAGCTCCTCACCCGTTCGGTGGAGAAGGGCAAGCTGGCGGCGGAAGATAAGAACGCCATCCTGGGTCGCATCGCCACGACGACTGAGCTATCCGAGATGGCCAAAGTGGATTTTCTGGTGGAAGCCGCCACGGAAAACGAGAAGATCAAATTTCAGCTCTTCAAGGATCTGGACGAGATCTGCCCCGCCCATACCATCCTCTCCACCAACACCTCCTCCATCCCCATCGGACGCATCGCCGCCCAAACCGTACGCCCCGACAAGGTGGTCGGCATGCACTTCATGAACCCCGTGCCTGTGATGAAGCTGGTGGAGGTGATCCGCGGCCTGGCCACCTCCGATGAGACCTTCCAGCTTACCTGGGATCTCGCGAGCAAATTCGGCAAGACCCCGGCGGAGTCCAGTGATTTCCCCGGCTTCATCGCCAACCGTATCCTCATGCCCATGATCAACGAGGCGGTCTTCACCCTCTACCACGGGGTGGGCACCCCCGAGGCCATCGACACGGTGATGAAACTGGGCATGAACCACCCCATGGGTCCCCTGGCCCTGGCCGACCTCATCGGCCTGGACACCTGCCTGGCCATCATGGACACCCTCTATGATGGCTTCAAAGACTCCAAATACCGCCCCTGCCCCCTGCTGCGAAAATATGTGGAGGCCGGTTGGTTGGGCCGCAAGAGCGGCCGTGGATTCTACGATTACGGATGATGGCGCAGCAATTCGGCGGGCAGGTGTGTCTGACAAAGGGCACCTGCCGGCCACCTGTAAACAAGGGAGACGACATGGCACGCAAAAAGGCAAACACCCTCCCCCTGGTGGGCAAATCGATCAAAAAGATTCGCACCGCCAAGAAGATCAGCTACGACGCGCTGGCCAACGAGACCGGCTTCTCCATCGACTTCATCAAAGAGATCGAGACCGGTAAGGTCACCCCCCCTGTGGGTGCTCTGCTCTCCATTTCACGCGCCCTGGAGATCGATTCAGGCCAACTGCTCAAGGAACAGGAGGATCGGTTAGCCGACCGCGTCAAGGCCTACACCAAACGGACCCAGAACTACGCTTACACCAGCCTGACA
This sequence comes from Desulfobacteraceae bacterium, assembly GCA_050291585.1. Classification (GTDB taxonomy): domain Bacteria; phylum Desulfobacterota; class Desulfobacteria; order Desulfobacterales; family Desulfosarcinaceae; genus JASJCL01. The sequence continues at coordinate 10,808 of JBNKKA010000060.1, read as the reverse complement.
CCAGGTGCGGAGAACAAACACCTGAAGGCCTTTCGGGTCAGCGTAGATCCCCAGCAGCAGCACGAGGGGGTGGGGTATCAGCACGAAGGCGAAGAGTTTGTCTACGTCCTCGACGGCCAGATCGAGGTGCAGGTGGGCGAGCACGTCAATAAGCTCAAAGCCGGCGATTCGCTGCACTTCAACTCCAATATCCGCCACCAAATGCGCAACGCAGGGAAAACGCCTACTGAGATGATTGTTGTCGTGTACAGCCCCTGAGAACATTTTCAGGCCGCCTACAGCCCTAGCGACAACCTACCGCCGGGGAGCCCTCACACGCCGTTATCACGGACGAGGTTTTATCTTAGGATAAGGCCCCATCACGGATGAGGCCTCATCATGAATGAGGAGAGACCTGTATGAGCTACCAGCTTTCCGAAGAACAGCTGATGATCCAAGCCATGGTACGCGAATTCGCCCGCAAGGAGGTGGCTGCCACGGCCGCCGAACGCGACCAGACCAAGGCGTTTCCCAAGAGCAACCTCAAAAAGATGGGTGAGCTCGGGCTGCTGGGGATGATGGTCCCCATCGAGTACGGTGGCGAGGGCGCCGATTCGGTCAGCTATGTGCTGGCCCTGTCGGAAATCGCCTACGCCTGCGCCTCCACAGCGGTGGTCATGTCGGTGCACAATTCCATTTCCTGTGAGAGCATCGTTAAATTCGGCAGCGAAGACCTCAAAAAACGCTTCCTCCCCAAGATGGCCGCCGGTAAATGGATCGGTGCCTTCGCCCTCACCGAGCCCCACGCCGGCTCCGACCCCGTCCGGCAGGCGACCACTGCCGTACGCGATGGCGACGAGTACGTTATCAACGGTACCAAACGCTTCATCACCAGCGGCAAGAACGGACACCTGGTGATCGTCACCGCCAAGACCGATCTGGCCGCCGGCCACAAGGGGATCAGCGCCTTCGTGGTCAAAAAGGGCACCAAGGGGCTAAATGTGGGCCACGAAGAGGACAAAATGGGACTGCGTGCTTCGGACACCGTCGATCTGCTCTTCGAGAACTGCCGGGTCCCGGCAGCCAATATGCTGGGGAAGCCCGGGGACGGCTTCAAGATCGCCATGACGGGGCTGGACGGCGGACGCATCGGCATCGCCGCCCAGAGCCTGGGAGTGGCCAGTGCGGCCTTTGACGCCGCTATTAAATATGCCAAAGGCCGTGAGCAGTTCGGCCAGAAGATCTCTAAATTCCAGGGCCTGCGCTGGATCATCGCCGACATGGCCACCGAGATCGAGGCCGCCCGCCTGTTGATGCTCAACGCCGCCGCGCTCAAAGACCGTGGCAAGAAGTTCACCCAGCAGGCCTCCATGGCCAAGCTCTTCGCCTCGGAAATGGTCAACCGCATCACCGCCAAGGCCCTGCAGATGCACGGTGGTTACGGGTTCACCAAGGACTATCCCGTGGAGCGCTTCTACCGCGACGCACGTGTCTTCACCATTTATGAGGGCACCTCGGAGATCCAGCGCATCGTCATCTCCAACAACATCCTCAAAGACAAACGCAAACCATAGAAGGAGGCACCATGGTACGCACAGAGATCTCTCTTTTCCTCGTTAACCAACCGGGCGAGCTGGGCAAATTGGCCACCCTCTTTGCCGAGGCCCAGATCAACATCGACGCCCTGACCATCCAGGACGCCTCCAGCTACGTGCGTGAGCTGTTTAAAAACCGGGGCAAAAGCCTTAAACGAATCGCATCGGCAGCCAGTTACAACTCCATGCGCAAAGATTCGGCCGACTTCGCCCTGATCCGTCTTCTAGCCGAGAACGGCAAAACCAATCAGGCCATAGATCTGCTCTCCCGCAATGACTACGTTTTCGACATCCTGCCGGTAATCGCCGTCGAGTTGGACAACCGGCCCGGCGAGTTGGCTCGCATCACGGCCCAACTCGGTGAGGAGGGAATCAATATCAACTACGTCTATGGGTCGGTCTCCGGTCCGGACGCCAAGTGCCTTTTTGTCTTCTGCCCCGAAGATATCGACCAAGCGGCCAAGGTGTTTCAAAAAAAAGAATGATAAAGCAAAAAACCATGCAGGGCATGAAGAATTCAAAGCAACACTAAAGTGAGGCCGTCATACCCTGCATGGCTAAAAAGACTACTCCACCAAGCGCCCTACCCCTGCCAACGTTCCATCGGTCTCATAGCGACGCAGTATGGTGCCCTCCAAGGCCAAGCGATAGCGGCGCAGCGCGCTGCGCCCACCCC
>JBNKKA010000060.1:0-8548 GCA_050291585.1 Desulfobacteraceae bacterium | reverse complement strand
AATCCTCTCCCCCCACCCCGCCTCCAGCGACTGCAGAAGAGGTCGTCTACCACCCACCAGCGCCCCTTCTCGAGCACCTGGCCCTGGCGAAAGATGGCGCAACGCCCATCTGCATAGGCTTTAAAACGCATACCATTTTCCATCTCAATGGTTTTGCTCAAGAGAATCCCTCGTATGGCGTCACCGCCCAGGCGCTCCCCCGGTGCCACCGACCAGGAAGGGTCGGGGCCGATCGATTGCATTCCCGCCGCATCCAGCAGTTTCCATAGCAAGCGGCCGATACGGCGATTATCGATCGTCGCTGCTTGGCCCTCAAACCAAGCGCCGCTGTCCGGCAGATCGGTGTTCACACGATGAACAATCAACAGATCCCTTTCGGGAAAGAGCATCATACGGTGACCGCGATAACCGGCAGCGAAGTATGCGGTCTCGGGGATTCGTATATTGGGCAGTTTGCCCCCAGCGTCCACCGTCCACCACATATATCCATATCCATGATGGGGACCGATAATAGAATGGGAGCGGGTGCTGGTATCGATCCATTCCGAAGGTAGAAGTCGCCGGCCCTTCCAATACCCCTGACGCAGGTAGAGAAGACCGAAGCGGGCCAGATCACGGGCGCTCATGCGAAATAGATAGCTGGGGTGAATACTCTCCGGACCGGTTTTGTAGCGCCCGTCGGAGGGGGCATAATCCTCCATTCCAATGGGAAGGGCGATCTCCTGGTAAAAAGCATCGAACACGCCTTTGCCAACAGCCCGTTCGTAGATGGTTCCCAGGGCGTTAAAGTCCCAGTTGTTGTAATACCAGAAGGTGCCCGGGGAATGGCTGTGGCGGGCAGGACGGCGGGCCTTCATTTCAGGGGATTCTGACAAAGCGGCATGGTAGATGCCCGAACGGGCCTTGAGCAGATCCTCGACGGTGGCAGTTCGTTCAATGGGTGTCAGGGCGGGCGGGTTATCGTCGACCCCCAACTCGGAGAGGGTGGCCTCAAGGTTCACTTGCCGACCGTCAGAGGCGATACCATAGAGTGCGCTGATGAGGCTCTTGCGCATACTGTGGCAACGATATTTACGGGTCACATCTCCCCAGGCGGCGATGACCACGCCCCGGTCCACCACCAGCACAACCGCCGATCCGATCGCCTCGAACACCCGATGTGCCTCGGCCAGTTTCGCGGGCGACCAACCATAGGTGCCCACCGAATCGATGGACCGCCAGTGCCAACCCGGATAGACGGTCCCCGGCGAAGCCGTGGAGAGCGCCCTGAGATCACCGCAACCCGCAAGATATATACAAAAAATCAAAAACCAGAGTATGGCTCCGGATCTTTGCATATCTGCCTCCAGGGATTAGGATGACACTGTATTTAGTAAGGATGATGGCGAAAAGCTTGCCACAGGCAAGGGGAGACGTCAATACGGGCGACTGACCCGAAGGCTAACGGAGAGGGGACACGGGATCAGGGCCTCAGCCGATGAAGCGGACGCCGATGCCGTTTTTGTCCACGCGGGTTACCTTACCCATCTTCTGGACATACTCAGAACGACCGGTGAAAGGGATGCTGAGATCGATGAAGGCGCCTTGATGGATAGGATGCCCCTGCTCAATGCGGAGAAAGGCGCCCCCTTTACTGATATCCTCCAGCACACAACTGAAGGTCCGCTCTTCACAGGTGACGGTGACGGGGGTTCCATACGCTTTGCGCGGAAATCGCCGTTTATTCTGCTGACGTCGTTTGAAGAACATGGTCGATACCCCAGTCTCTGTAAGGCAATGGAAGGTGCAAAAATGCGGCGGCCAACAGACACACCGACAGAGAGAGTATCGGCAGGACAGACAGGGACTTTAGAGAGAGCTGGCACTCTGACCACCTCATGCTCGCCTCCGTTGGAGCCCCCTGGTGGGCTCCCCACATCGAGGCCCCGAATCGGGATCTCAGCCCCCCATTTACGCGCTCACTGCTCACCGCCATAGAGCGCTTTGACAGCGGCGCGGTCGATGTCGGCCGCGGCGGTCTTGGGCAGTTTTTCGACAAACTCCACATACTGGGGTTTTTTGTAGCGTGCGATGCGTTCACCCACGAACTGGATGAGGTCGGCGGCGCTGAGGTGCTGATCCTCGCCCAAGACGCAGACCGCCTTGATGCCCTCCTTCCATTTGGGATCGGGGACACCGAAGACCACCGTTTCAGCAACGGCGGGGTGATTCAGGATAACGGCCTCCACCTCGGCGGGGTAAACGTTCTCACCACCCGGCTTGATCAGCTCCTTTTCAGGCTTGCGCCCCGCGTACCAGAGAAAACCGTTCTCGTCGAAACGGCCCATATCGCCCGTGTGGTGCCAGCCGTTACGAAAGGTCTGGGCGGTGTCGACCTCGAGGTTCCAATACCCCTTGAACACCATGGGTCCGCGTACGGCGATCTCTCCGGTTTCGCCCGTGTCAACCGGCAGGTCATCCTCGTCGAGGAGTTGGACCTGGGCCATGGGAATCACCCGCCCGGCGGAGCCGGGGCAGTCGTCATAAGCCGACAGGGTGGCCAGACAGCTGGTTTCGGTCTGACCGAACATAGAGAAAAATCGCCCTCCGGTGGCTGCCTGATACGCCGCGATGGTGTCCGGCGTGTCCAGACCGACTACATTGCGCAGGGAACTGAGATCGCCCCCCTTCTCCTTGTGGGCGTCGAGGATGGCTCCCAGGATCGGCGTAAAATCGAAGAAAAATGAGACCTTGTGCGCCTCGATCAGTTCGACGGCCACAGTGGCGTCGAACTTGCTCATGTTGACGTTGAGGGCCCCGGCATGAAAGGCACTGACAGCCGTGAAGAGCCCTCCCACATGAAAGAGGGGTAGCAGATTGAGGTGCACGTCGCTCTGGTCCAGGCCGAAGGAGTAAAGAAACTGCAAGCTGGCGCAGAGCAGATTGGCATGGCTGAGGAGCGCCCCCCGGGGGCGGCCCGCCACTGCGGCGGTATGGATGATGACGAAACCGGCATCAGCGCCCACCGGCCCAGGGGAAAAGTCTGCTTCTCCAGAGGTCAACGCGCTGAAGGAGCTGTAATCACCCTGGTTCGATTTCAAGTTGTAGCAGGCTAAAACCGAGGTCAATTGGGGACGAATCTCCTCAATGAGGGGCTGGTACTCCTGGTCCGCGAACAGAGCCGTCGGGGTGACATCGCAAAGATTGAAGGCCACTTCCTCGGCCGAGAGGCGCCAGTTGATGGGCACCACAATGGCACCGATGGCAGCCGCGGCACCATAGAGCTGAAAGAACTCGCAGCTGTTTTTGCCCAAGACTCCGATGCGGTCCCCTCTTCCTATGCCCGTCAAACGCAACCCAGCCGCCAAACGGTCAACGCGCTTTTTAAATTCGCCAAAACTGAGTTGTTGCCCGGTATCCACCTCCAGCCAGGCCAATCTAGAGGGGAAGCTGCGCGCATTGCGCACGACGATGTCATAGAAACTCAAGGCGTAGACACTCATGATGGCTCCTTGTCAGGATCGGCAGACGTTCCGACTTTTGGACAAAGCCTAGCTGTCGCCGCTAAATTGCGGTGCTATAATTTTGGATATAATTCAGGATGCTTAACTTACTTTTTACTCATCCAGAATGGATGAGTCTTATTATGATGGCCCACCGCATAGCATGCGGCCCACTGCTATTTTGCTAACCGCTACTTAGCGGCGTACCGCTATTTAGCTGACCGCTATTTAGCGGCGTACCGCTATTTAGCGGCCACTACCGGGCACTCCGCCTTAAGGATAATGTACTGGGCAGTGGACCCGAGGATAAGCTTGCGGGTACGTGACTTTTTTTCGACCCCCACAAAGATGCGCTCGATCCGGTTATCCGTGGCGAAGCGCACCAAGTCCTCACCAGGGGAGAGACCTCGCACCGACTCGGAGACTTCATAAGCGATATCGGCATCGGCCAATTGTTCGCGGGCACCTTGAAGCGATGTTTGGATCTCTGCGAGTTCACCCGGTTTCTCCGTGGCTCCGCCTTCCTGGGAGGTAATCACGAAAAGTTTGGCATCGTACATACGGGCTTCTTCGATGGCCAGCTTCAGCGCCGCCTGGGATTCCGGGCTCCCCGTGTAGCCCACCAAGAACTGCTTGGCCATGGTCTGCCTCCTTCATCTAAATACGTATGAATGCGCCGCAGTATTGGAGTGCCTACCCTGCTGCGGTAAGCTTTGCTTACAGGGGTTACATCCAGCGCTTGCGCCGCTTGTACGACTTTACTTCCTTAAACGATTTACGCCCGCCCCCCTGGGTAATACCCATGTAGAACTCCTTGACGTCCGGGTTGTCTTTCAAGTCCTGGGAGGGACCCTCGAGCACGATCTTGCCGGACTCCATGATGTAGGCATAATCGGAGATCTCCAGAGCAATCTTGGCGTTCTGCTCCACCACCAGGATAGTTGTCTTGAGTTCCGCGTTGATCACCTTGACCTTGTCGAAGATCTCCCGGACCAGGAGCGGGGCCAGCCCCAGGGAAGGCTCATCGAGCATGAGCATTTCCGGGGCGGCCATGAGAGCCCGGGCAATGGCGATCATCTGCTGTTCACCACCTGAACAATATCCCGCCAAGCGATTTGTGATGCGCGATAGGCGCGGAAAGTGGACGTACATCTGACGGTGATCTTCGCGAATGGCGGCGCCGCCGTCTTTACGAGTGATGGACCCCACGCGAATGTTCTCATCCACGGTCAGGTGCTTGAACACCCGGCGTCCCTCAGGAACCATCACGGCGCCCTGCTTGACGATCTCGGTGCCCAGGACATTGGTGATGTCCTCACCTTTGAAGCGGATGTAACCATCACGGATATACCCGTTCTCCGGTTTGAGCAGGCCGCTGATTGCGCGCAGGGTGGTGGTCTTACCGGCGCCGTTAGTTCCCAGGAGGGCCACAATGCTGCCCTTGGATACATTCAGGCTCACACCGCGAAGCACCTGGATGATATCGTTGTAGACGACTTCGATATTGTTGACTTCGAGCAGGGTCTCGTTTTGTGCCATGGTCTCTTCGTTCTGCCGCCGGTTGTTGCCGATCTCCCCAAAAACTGGCTGGGGAGATCGGCCCGGATACTTGTAGAAGGTTTACTGGATTTTCATCGCATATTCGGGTGAAAAGGGCTTATCTACCGAACGAAAAACCCCCTTCTGGACCGAATACAGCTGAAGTGTATCCACTCCCATGTGGTCCGTTTTGGAATAGGTCACGGGCCCCACGGTTGTATCGGGCTTGAAAGCTTTGTCGCCATTCATCATCTGGAGTTCATCGTAGAGGCTCTCTTTGGTAATTTTAACGCCGCGCTCTTTGGCACGCCGGATCACCTCGGTGGCCACCTGGGCGACCATGATACCGTTGGTGTAGTTATGCGAGTTGGCCGCCTTATCGTCGCGGCCATATTTTTTGGCCAGCGCCAACTGGGCGTCGGTGCCGGGGCCTGGCTCCGAAGTGAGCGTATAGGAAGTCGTCCAGAAGAAGTTCTCCGACGCCGGACCCGCCAGGGCAATAAGATCGTTGCCACCGGTGTAGTGGGCCCCCATGAAAGTAAGCTTGCCCGCCTCACCAAAACTCTTAGCGGTTAGGCCCAGCCGGCTGGCGTCCTTGAGTAGGGTAGCCACGGGGCTCTGAACGGTATGGCAGATGACGTATTGGACGCCTTTGCTCATCAAGCGCTGGAGCATGGCGGTATTGTCCAGATCTTTGCCATGTTCAACCACCTCGACGATCTCCATCTTCAACCCGGCGGCGATCGCTTTCTTGACGTCCTCCACCGGCCCGCGCCCAAAAGCGGAGGGATGGATAAACATGGCGACCTTCGGAGTATCGCCCTTATGATTTTTAACAATATATTCTGACAAACCAATGGCCTGCGCAGAGTAGGAAGCGATGGGCAGGAAAATGTAATGGCTGTCCACCAGGTTACCGGCGTGAAAAGAGGCCGGGATGGTGGGCATCTTCTCCTCTTCGAAGTCCTTCTTCAGGGCCAGCGTTGAGCCCGTGGAATAGTTCAGATAAAAAACGATGCCCATGTCGAGGAACTCTTCGAAGTTGCGCTTGGTCACGTCGGTTTTGTACTGATCGTCGCGGATGGTGCAGTCGATCTTGTCATCCCCGAGCAGCTTCGTGTCATTGACGAAATGGAAGTAGTCCTCGACGCCCTTGGCGTAGGGATTGCCCGCATCGGAGGTTGGGCCGGTGATGGCCAGTGAGAGGGCCAGTTTGTAGGTTTCTCCGGCCTGCGCCTGGCAGACCAGACCCAGCACCATCAACACGGCCAGCCCAATTTGTAACGATCTTCTCAGTGAAGTTCTCATACTCCCCCCTTGTTTTTCAGTTTGGATTAAGCACAGCAGTTTAATTAAGCCGTTTACTGCCGTAAACCCGGTTGCAGTGGCCCAAGCAGCCGAAGCCAAGCGGCCTCGACCATGCTACCGAAATCAAGCGGTGTCGGCCGCCATCAGTAACGGAAGGGCCACAGCTTTGTATAGGAACGCACGATCCGCCACCAGTTGGCGATACCGCGCGGTTCAAACATCAGAAAAAGGACGATCACCAGGCCGAAGGTCAGAGGCCTCAAAGCGGTAGCCAGGTTCATGCTGGCCGGCAGCAATTTAGCGGCTGCTGCCGCCATGTGCTCGACCTGCAGATTGAGGAACCGTATGGCCAAGGGTCCCCAGAAAGCCCCGTGCAGTGTGCCCAACCCGCCCACGATGGCCATGGCCAGATAGGTGATCGACTCGTGCAGGGAGAAGGATTCGATCCCCACCCCGCGGTAGAGATAGGCGTGCAAGGCGCCGGCCACCCCGGCGATAAAGCCCCCCAGGGCGAATGCGTAAACCTTGGTCAAGCCCGGGTGCATGCCCATGGCGTCGGCGGCCCGGTCATTGTCGCGCACCGCTACCAGACAGCGACCGTATTTGGTGCGCATGAGGTTACGAATCATAAGCCCTAAAACAATCACGGTTGCCAGGGCCACATAGTACCAGAATAAATAGTGTTGTTTGCGGGCCACCATGCCGGCAAACCAGTGAACACGTCCTACGCTGATAGTCTGACCTTGGTTGAAGAAAGTGAGAAAATTGATCGCCCAGGTGAAGATCATCTGAAACGATAGGGTTGCCATGGCCAGATAGAGATGCTTGAGACGCAGGGCGGGCAGCCCCACGATGGCGCCGAAGACGGCGCCCATGCCGCCGGCCAGAAGGATCAGCACAGGCCAGGCATGGGTCACGATGACGTGATTGTCTCCCAGAACACGGGCAAAGGAGGCCACCGTGTATGCCCCAACACCAACGAAAGCGGCGTGCCCGATGGAGATCAGGCCCGCGAAGCCCGTAACCAGGTTAAGGCCCAGGATGGCCACCATGGCGATGAGAATATTGTCGATCACCAACATATACTTATTGCTGAAGGTGAAGAAATAGGGCCACAAAAACAGGAGCGCGATAAAAACCATGAAGACCGAGCGGTCGAGATGGGTGAAGAAGATGCGCTGCTCTTCCCGGTAGGAGATGAAGTAGTTGCCGGTGGCTAACCAACGATTCGCTGCCATGATTACACCCGCTCGATTTCGTGAATGCCGAACAGCCCGTGGGGCTTGAACAGCAGGATGATCAACAGAATGATATAGGGTAGTACATCGGCCGTTCCATTAAGGCCAAAATTACCGTCCAGATAGCCGCTGGCAAATTGCTGAATGAGACCCATGATAATGCCGGCCACAACGGCTCCCAGGATAGAATCGAGCCCCCCGAGAATCACTACCGGAAAGACGGTAATACCGAAAGCGTGCAGGGTGTCGAAGTTGAGGCCGGTGATATTGCCGATAATGCTACCGGCCGCCGCCGCGCTGAGGCCTGCCGCGGCCCAGGCTAGGCCGAAGACCCGCGGCACCGATATACCGATAGACATGGAGGCCAGCTGATCGTCGCTAACAGCGCGCATGGAGATGCCCAGGGTCGAACGCTTGAAGAAGTAAGAAAATCCACCGATCAGTGCCGCTGTAATGATCACCCCCACAAGCTGAGTCCAGCTGATGGAAACCCCACCCAGGGAGATTGGTGTCTGGGGTAGAAACCGGGGAAAGGAGAAATTTTCTGTCCCGAAGGGGGTCAGATAGATGAGCCCGTCAATAATGGACATGAGGCCAATAGTAACCATGATGACGCTGATGATGGGTTCACCGATCAGCCGCCTCAGAAAAACCCGTTCCACACTCATGGCCAGCAGGAAGGTGATGCCCAGACTTAGGAGAAAACTCAGAATAATGGGCACCCCCAGCCAGACCTTAAGGGCGTAAGTAATGAAAGCGCCCGCAGCGATGATCTGCCCATGGGCGATATTAAGCACCCGGCTGGATTTGTATATCAGCACAAAGCCCAGAGCGCTGAGGGCATAAATCGACCCGACCACCACGCCGCTAACTACCAGTTGAAAGAAATAGGTCATAAATCAGGCTTACATGACGCATTAGTATTTAGATACCTCAATATCATAGCTGATCATAGATCTATTGTGAGTGTTGCAGCGCAAA
>JBNKKA010000059.1:0-23643 GCA_050291585.1 Desulfobacteraceae bacterium | reverse complement strand
TAATCCGTATTCAGATATACTGCCAACCCCCCCTTGGGGTGATCCCGTGACGTCCAGTCAATACCCCACCGTTATCTCCGCCTCCCGCCGTACGGATATCCCCGCTTTCTACCTGGAGTGGTTCATGGACGGCGTGGCCCGTGGCGCTCTTACGGTGGAGAACCCTTACAATCGCCGCCGGCGAGAGGTGGTCATAACCCCCGGGCAGGTGCACAGCATCGTTTTCTGGTCCAAGAGTTACGGGCCCTTCCTCGATGGAAAGATCGGCGAACAGCTGCGGGAGATGGGCTTTGGGCTTGTTTTCAATTTCACCCTCAACAGTCCTGATGCGCGTCTCGAACCGAATCTGCCCCCTCTGGAAGTTCGTCTCGCCCAGATGAAGGCGTTGGCTGTCCGTTTCGGACCCGAGAGCATTCAGTGGCGCCACGATCCCATCTGTTTCTATCGGGTGGATGGCGGGGCGCTCAGGACAAATTTAACGGATTTTCAGACCATCGCCCGCCACGCCGAAGCTATGGGGATTCGCAGCTGTATCACCAGTTTCTGCGACGACTACCGCAAGATCCAGCGCCGCTCAAGCAGGTTTCAAGGAGTAGAGTTTGAATATCCTGGTCCAGCCGCGCAGATGCCGATTTTGGAGGAGATGCTGGCCGTTCTGAATCCCCTGGGGATGACACTGACCGCCTGTTGTGAAAAGGAACTGCTGGAGCGATTGCCCGCAGACCTGGAGGTAACGGCGGGGCGCTGCATCGATCACGGACGTCTTGAGGCCCTTTACGGCGGCCGCCTTTCCCACCATACCGACGGCGGCCAGCGCCGTTCGGCCGGCTGCGGCTGCCACAAGTCGGTGGACATCGGCTCCTACCGCCTGCATCCCTGTCATCACAATTGCCTGTATTGCTACGCCAATCCTGCTGTGGATGGGGGGTGACAATGATCTATGGATCGATGAGACCGTCCCCGTGGCGCGCTTGAGGTAGATTTCATGCAGATCGCCGATATTCATTTAGCCAACCCCACCATTTTCGCCCCCCTGGCGGGGATCAGCAACCTGCCCCTGCGCCTTTTGGCCAAGGAGGCCGGCTGCGGCCTGGTGTGCTCCGAGATGGTCAGCTCCAACGGCCTGGTCTATGGGTCGGAGAAGACCCGCCTCCTGCTCCAGAGCTGCCCCGAGGAGCGGCCCCTCAGCGTGCAGATCTTCGGCGCCGACCCGGCCATGATGGCTGATGCGGCCCAGCTCGTCGCGGAAAGCGGCGCGGATATCATCGACATCAACTTCGGCTGTTCGGTGAAGAAGATCCTCAAGTCGGGGTCCGGATCGGCCCTCATGCGCCAGCCGGAACTGGCCAGTCAGATACTGCGCGCCGTGGTGGCCGCCGTCGACCTGCCGGTGACCCTCAAGATCCGATCCGGTTGGGAGCCCGACGCCCGTCAGGCCCTCGAGATCGCCCGCATCGCCGAGGAGAGCGGTATTGCCGCTTTGGCGGTTCATCCCCGCACGGCCACCCAAGGGTTCCGGGGGCGAGCCGACTGGGCCGTGATCGGGCGGGTGAAGGCTTTGGTGGGAATACCGGTGATCGGCAACGGCGACATTGATACGGCCGACGACGCCCTGGCCATGTTGGCCCAGACCGGCTGTGATGCTGTGATGGTGGGGCGCGCGGCCATCGGCAACCCCCACATTTTCAGGCAGATCTTGGCACGTCTGGCGGGACGCGCGGTGGCGCCTCAGACCATGGCCGAACGCCTATCCACCATGATGCGTTTTGTGGATGCCAGCGTGGATTACATGGGGGAGGAGACCGCCTGTTATATTTTGCGCAGTCGCCTGTGCTGGTTCGTCAAGGGGCTGCCCCACGCCAGCCATTTTCGCCAGGCAATCCGCTTTCTCGCCTCCCGGGATGAGGCCCTGGATCGCATCCGGGCTTTTGGGGATCAACTGGCCGCTAATCCCCGCAGTGCAGATGAGATGGCCAGTTGGGAAGCAATGGGACCTTAGGCGCCTTCGATCACGTTAGCGCACGGGTACCAGGATGCTGCCCACGGGGAAGGTCTGGCCAGCTTCACTCTTTGCCGCCACCGCATCATCGGCGATCCTTGTTATGGAAACCGTTCCCTGTCGGAAGCCCGCCATGACAAAGCGTTCGCCGCCGCTGCCGGTCATGATGCGGCTGCCGTCGAACAGCGCCAGGCGATCCCCCACTTTAAGCCCCGCCGCGGGATGCGCCGCGAGGATCATCTCGGTGTCCTGGATCTCGACCACGACGGTTTGCCAGGGGTAGGACCGGATGGGGGTACAGAGCTTGAGGCCCATATTGACCCCCGCTCGGTTGACCGCCTCGGTAAGCGCCGGCAGGTCGACGCCTGCGTCCGCATCGATGGCGGCCCCGGTGTTCGCATCAATGGGTAGGGAGATTAGTTTGGAATCCTGGCTGATTCTGACACCCGTCAACGCGTCAAGGGCGACTACCTGGAGACGCAGATCGAGAAAATTGTGAGTCTCGCGGAAGCTGGCCCAGCCGCTGCGGTCCACCCGGTGACGCAGGCTGATCAACTGCCCCCTGACGATGACTTGAAAGCCCGAACGGCGCGCCACCTGGGCAATGGCATAGGTATCTGCCTGACCATTCTCCAGCAGGGGTGGATTTATCAAAAAACCGGGTGCGTCGGTGGCGTCGCTTTCGACCAGCTCGACCTTGCCGCAGTTGCGTCCCAGAGCGGCGCTCAAGGCCGCTTGAAAATCCCGAACCAACGCCTTGTGGGGAGCGCTGCTGTGGTTCTCGAAGCGGCTGATGCCGATGCGTTTGATATAGCGGTCCAGGACAGCCAGGTCACGGATGCTCTCGGTCTCGGTGGCGTAATAACGTCGCGGCAGGCTGCATCCGACCATTAGCAGAGTGACGCCGAGCACCATGATCCCCATGCTGAGGGCCGCCTTCCCAGACCGCGGTACACCCAGGATTGGCCTCATGCCGGCACCTCGTAAGTGGCGGTGACGGTGGTGTCGATGCCCCCACGGGCGGAAAACTCGCCGGTGACTTCCACCCATTTGGGTTTGAGCACACTCACTAAATCGTCGAGGATGCGGTTGACCACATGCTCGTGGAAGATGCCAACGTTGCGGTATTGCATGAGATAGTATTTCAACGACTTGAGCTCAACGATGTGGGTGTCCGGGATGTATTTTAGAATGATGGTGCCGAAGTCGGGAAGACCCGTCATGGGGCACACGGCGGTGAACTCGGGTTGGCGGATGCGGATGGTGATGTCGCGCTTCTGCCGGTAGTGGTAGTCGATGGGGTCCAGCACATCGGCCTTGATGACTTCGGGTTTATCAATTCTATAGGTGATGGTGTGATCGTATGATTTATTCATGCTCATAAGTGTTGCTCCTAAAAACCGAAAAAAATAGATGCGATCCAGCGCCCGTGAATCGGTAAAATCTCCTTGGTGGGCCGGAGTCTGGTTTTCATAGAAGATATGGACAGGGGTGTCAAACCGGGGGCGCTCCATCAGTTCATGAGCCTTGCTTTTCTGTCTCGAAGGCGGATAGATAGTGTCCTATTGGCGTGGGACCTCCTGCCAATGGGGCCAGAACCATCAATCAGCAATAGGGAGTCAGATGAAAAAGGGATCATTCGAAGAGCAGGTACTCAGGACCAGCAAAGAGATCGTGGTGAAGTTCATCGAAACCGGACGCGTTTCACCCACCGGATTCCCCGAGACTTTCAAACTCATCTATGAAGCGGTGCACGGCACGGCCAAGGCATATGAGCAGCCGGTCATCGAGGAAACCGACTAATACGCATCCAGAATTGCGCATCTGGATGGACACAATATGTTTAGATTTCATTTTTTTATATTGCCTATTGCCACCCCAGGCCCGGCTGCCAGAGGTAGTGGAAGCCTGAGCTGAGACCGGTGTTGAGCTGAGGCAGACCGAGGAGCGCCCCCGCGCCCCCGCCGCCGCTTGCCGCCGCCGTGCTGTATAAGGTGTCGTCGGCCACCGGTCGGCGGCGGTAGACCACCACCTTGGCAGCCTTGTCCAGGCCACTGATCTCCTTGGCCCGCTCGATGGCCTGAGGCAGGTAGACAATTTCATCCACCAGGCCCAGACGCTGGGCGTCGGCCGCCAGGTAAATGCGCGCGGTGGCCACGTCGTTGAGGGCCTCGGGCGTTAACTGGCGGTGTTCGGCCACCAGGTCGAGGAAGCGACTGGCCAGTTGGTCGGTGATCTCCTGGAAAAGCTCCGCTTCTATGATGGTGGGCGCCCGAAAGGGCGATCCCATATCCTTGTTTTCACCCGACTTGCTCACTTCCACCCCCACCCCCACTTTTTCCAGCAGCCCCTCCATGCGCGGCCGGGCGTAGATCACCCCCACCGAGCCTGTCACCGTGGTGGGGTGGGCCATGATGAGGTCCGCCGGCAGGGCGATGTAGTAGCCCCCCGAGGCGGCCACGTTGAGCATGGCCACGGCAACGGCTTTGCCTGTGTGCTCCTTGAAAGCGGCGATCTCGTGATAGAGGATGTCGCTGGCCGTGGTGGAGCCCCCGGGGGAGTCGATTTTGAGGAGAATCCCCTTGACCTGGTCATCCTGCTCGGCCTTGTTGAGCTGGGCCACGATGCGTTCCACCATGCTGGGGGAACTGCCCATGAACTGGCGTTTGGGCAGGTGGCTGATGACACCGCGCACGGTGATCACCAGCAGCTTTGGCGCGCCTTTACCGCTGACTACATACTCCTTGAGGGGCGCCGATCCGTCGCCGAAGAGGGTCACTTTGGGGGCGCAACCGATAAAAAGACCCATCGTCAGGATGATGGCTATCCAGGCTATATTTTTTACTGCATTCATTGTCGATCTCCTATGCTTCTTCTAGTGTGCCTGAGCCCAGTTGTCCCCACTATCGATATTCACTTTCAGGGGTACGTCCAGGTCCCATACCCCTTCCATGACCGTTGTGGCCAGCTTCTCCAATTCGGGCAACTCCTCGGGCGGGGCCTCGAAGACGATTTCATCGTGCACCGAGAGGAGCATGGCCGTTTTGAGGCCGGCGTCATCCAAGGCCTGGTCCATGCGGATCATGGCCAGCTTGATCAGGTCGGCGGCGGTGCCCTGGATGGGGGTGTTAATGGCCATGCGCTCGGCGAACTGGCGCACATTGCGGTTTTTGTTGTCGATATCCGGCAGGGGGCGGATGCGGCCGAGGAGGGTGCTGGTCTGTCCACTCTCGCGGGCTGCCTGAATGGTCGCCCGCATATAGGCCTGAACGCCCTGATAGCGGGCGAAGTAGTTGTCGATGTAGGTCTGGGCCATCTTCTGGCTGATGTCCAGGTTCTTTGAGAGTCCGTAGGCGCTCATGCCATAGATGATGCCGAAGTTGATCGCCTTGGCCTGGCGACGCAGCTCCTCGTCCACGAAGCCGGGCAGGGCCTGGAACACCTCGGCGGCCGTGCGGGCGTGGATGTCCTCCCCGTCGCGAAAGGACTGGCTGAGGATGGGATCACCGGAAACATGGGCCAGGAGGCGCAGCTCGATCTGGCTGTAGTCGGCCGCCACCAGCTGCCACCCCTCCCGGGGCACGAAGGCCTCGCGGATCTGGCGCCCTTCTGCGGTACGGATGGGGATGTTCTGCAGGTTGGGATCCGAACTGCTCAGGCGTCCGGTGGCCGCGATCGTCTGGTTGAAGCTGGTGTGAATGCGGCCCGTCTCGGGGTGGATCAGCTCGAGCAGGGCGTCGGCATAGGTGGATTTGAGTTTGGCCAGGGTGCGGTGGCGCAGGATCAGGGCGGGCAGATCGTGTTTGGCCGCGAGCTGGGTGAGGACGTCCACGTCGGTGGAGTAGCCTGTTTTTTTGCGCGTTTTTTTAACCACCGGCAGACCAAGCTTCTCGAAGAGGATGTGGCCGAGTTGCTGGGAAGACCTGATGTTGAAGGATTCCCCGGCGACTTCATAGATTTCCTCTTCCAGCTTTACCATCTGGATGGCGAAATCCTCCGAGAGGGTGCGCAAGCGGTTCTGGTCCACGCATATACCCGTCATTTCCATGCGTTTGAGTACTGGGACCAGGGGCATCTCGACGTCATTGAAAAGCGCCTTCACACCGGCCTTTTTCAGCTTGGGTGCCAGGATGTCCCGGGCCATAAGGGTGATGTCGGCGTCTTCACAGGCGTAGGGCACCGCTTTTTCCACGAGGATCTGGTCGAAGCACAGCGCTTTCTTGCCCTTGCCGGCCACGTCCTCGTAGGTGATGGTCTGGTGGCCAAGAAAGTCCATGGCGATGCGGTCCAGGTTGTGGGCCCTTTTGCCTGGGTCGAGGAGGTAGGAAGCCAGCATGGTGTCGAAGCCGACCCCTTTAAGGATCGCCCCATGACGTTCCAGGACGATCCAGTCGTATTTGATGTTCTGGCCGATCTTGGTGATGGCAGGATCGCCGAAGGCCGGTGCCAGGGCCGTGAGGACAGCCTCACGGGATAATTGCTCGGGTGCCCCCAGGTAGCGGTGGCCGCAGGGGATGTAAAAGGCTTCATTTGGGGCCAGGGCAACGCTGACGCCCACCAGGCGGGCCTTCATGGGATTGACCGAGGTGGTCTCGGTGTCCAGGGCGAAGAAGGGGGCCGCCTCAAGGCGCCTTGCCAGCGCCGCCAGGGCCTCGGCGTCCATGATGGCGGTATAGTCTTTCTTGCTCAGATCGGCTTGCCCGCCGGCCGACGACTGGAGCTGGCGAAACTCCAACTCGCCATAAAGGGCCTCCAATGCAGTCTGATCCGAGGGTTGCATGCGCAGGGTCTCAGGATCGAAGTCGATCTCCACCTCGGTGTCGATGGTGACAAGGCGTTTGCTTAGAAAGGCCTGCTCACGAAAATCGTTGAGCTTCTCCCGCTGTTTGGGGCGCGAGATCTCGTCGATATGTTCGTAGATCCCCTCCATGGTGCCGAATTCACGGATGAGGGTGAGGGCCGTTTTAGGGCCGATGCCCGGAACGCCGGGAACATTATCACTGGTATCGCCCGCCAGGCCAAGCATGTCGATGACCTGGGGCGGCTCGATTCCCAACTCGCTCTGGATGGCCGCCACGTCGATAACCTTGTCTTTCATGGGGTCCCAGATCTGGGCTTTGGCGGTGACCAGCTGTTTGAAGTCCTTGTCGCCGGTGACCATGATCACCCGGAATCCGGCGGCCTCGGCTCTGCGCGTGCAGGTGCCGATGAGGTCGTCGGCCTCGAAGCCCTGGCGTTCGATGATAGGGATGTTGAAACCCGCGGTGACCTGTTTGATATAGGGCAGCTGGGAGACCAGATCCTCGGGCATGGGCGGCCGGTTGGCCTTATAGTCGGCGTACATCTCGTGACGGAAGGTGGGGCCTTTGGCGTCGAAGAACATTCCCACGTATTCGGGTTGGCGATCCTCCATCAGCTTGATGAGCATGCGGGTGAAGCCATAGACGGCATTGGTGGCCTGGCCCTTGGAGTTGCTCAGGCCGCGTACGGCGTGGTAGGCGCGGTAGATGTAGGCGCTACCGTCGATGAGGTAGATGGTGGCGGGGCTGGTTGACACTTGCCTTCTCCTGCTTTAAAAAACCGGGGTTCGATGCGGTGCGGCGCCTTCCGGCACTTTCGTTTCCACCGTGGGAAACCGCGCCATGGTAGCACTTAAGCCCCATTCTCTCAAGAGAGCGTGAGACGAGGAAAAACACCCCATGTCCACCCATGCGAGCCCCAAAACCCCTCGCCGTCGCCGCTACCGGCGACGTACCGACCCCTGCCACTGCTGCGGCCAGCCCCAGCCCTTCTGCTGGACCTGCCGCTGCGGCTTCAACATCTGCCAGGCCTGTATGAACGAAAACGTCTGGGGCATGTCGTGCAACGGCATCACCTGGCAATGCCCGGACTGCGGCCAGCAGAACGGTTTTGGCAACCAGTGACTTCCCTCTCCGGGAAAACCAGAGAAAGGCGATTTATGGGAAATAAACTATCCAACACGCCTCCGATGGGAAATGAATTGCCCACCTCCCTAAGCCCGCATCTTCCGTAAGTATTAGAAATAAAAACAAAAAAAATTTTTCAGGGGCGGCATGAGTCTTGAAGACTTATTGTCTTCAGTTGGTCGGTGTTGCCGGTGGCAAGTTTGGTCTAGGCGTGATGGTCACATCGACATAGTGGCATTTGGATTTGATATCGGTGGAGCGGTGCGGCAATGGAGCGGAAACCTCAAATGGATCAGAATTTCTATGAACGCCAAGGACCGGATCGCCGCACACGCCTCCTGCCCCCTTTGCGCTACCTGCTATTCCACGGGCGTCGTAAACAGATCCGCCGCGATGCGGATCGACACCGTTTATTGCTGCTCGATCACTATAGTTCCTCCCTCTTTGCCGTTATCGTATTGATCCTTGCCTTCAGCCTGACGGACGCCTTCCTGACCCTCTGGCTAGTGGACAGCGGGGCAACCGAGATCAACCCCATCATGGCCTATTTCCTCACCCATGGCCCCGGGGTGTTCATCGGCATGAAGTATCTGTTCACCTGCTGCTCGGTGGTCATCCTGGTGGTCTGCAGCAATATTTTCCTCCGTCGGGTGGGGATCTACATTCGCTCTATCATCACCTCGGTCTTGATGCTTTTCTCTTCGATTATCGCCTGGGAGGTGTACCTGCTGGTCCGCTACGTCTATTAGCCTCAAGCCCCTCGATCCAAAATATGACGACCCTCCATGCACAGGGCGGCCATTACCCCCACGGCATCGGTGAGCTCAGGCAGGGAGATGGTGCGGTTGAAGTTTCCCAGATGGGGGCCGCTGACCAATTCGATGTCGGCGGCGCCCTTCTCCTGTTTGAGGATTTCAGCCTCGGGCATCCCCCCCTCCCGCAGGAAGGTTGTAAATGCCACCTCGTCCATCTCCCTCTGATCCACGGCCCGCAGGATCTCCACCATGTAGCGATCCTGTCCCATCTCGCTGACCATGCGTTTACAGAGGTGTTTGAGATCACTCCGCAGGGCGGGAGCTTCCCTCTGCCCGGTAAATCCCTCATAGTAGCTGTTAAAGATGGCCACTATGAGGCGTTCGAGCAGATCGAGGTCGAAGAGGTCGCGGGCGTCTGCCCCATTGCCATTAGGGTCCAGTCCCACCCGCAGCGGGTCGGCGCTGCGAAAATAGGCCCCGGCCACCAGCAGGAAGCTGAGGAAGTGGGTGCCCACTTCGCGGAAGAGGGCCTGGCTGCTGCCGCAGTGGGGCTCGAGGTGCTCGAAATCGCGCAGACCGGACACCCCGAAGTTGGGAAAGGCGCAGGAGGTCAGCCAGCGGTCCAGGCGACCGGCCCGAAACCACTGGTAGCGTCCGGCGTCGTGGCGGCGGCCACGCTGAATGCGGTTGTGAAACAGGGGGATGGGGGCCGTGTGGAGAATCCCCTGGCTGGCCAGGACGCCCATCTGGTGAGCGTTGCGGGACATGACCGCGACTAGCTGATCGTGGTCGGGGCGATGCTGGGGGCGCGTATCGTTGGGGTAGCTGAAGTAAGTGCCTTGGGTCTTGAATGCGATGGCCACCAGATCCGGATGGATGTCCAACCGTCCCGGATGGGGGGGCAACCGTTCCGAATGGCTTGGACCGTTGCCATTGGGGGGGATCGGTAGGTCCTTGAGACGGAAGAGGGCGGTTCCGTTCATGGGCAGCAAGCTGGGGATATGGGCATCCGTGGAGATCAAGTCGCTGCGGTCTGCCAAGTGGCCCAACCAGTAGGCCTCCTGGGCCAGGTGGGATCCATCGGTGCTGTTACGGGCCAACTTGATAGCCACCAGAGCGTCACTGTGGCGGCAGGGCAGGATCAGGGTGCGCCCCATGAAATAGGGCGTATCCGCTGCCTTAATTCCGGCCATATGGAGAAGCGCGGCGCAGTCCAATTCAGGAAGGTTCGCCCGTGGCTGGGCGACGGGATCGGGTGGGGAGGGGCGCGGGATCTTTACCGGCAAGCTACCCAGGGCTTCCGCCGCGGCTCGCAGGGCCCCACCCTCGGCCGTCATCAGCGTCTCGTGGAGTCCCTTGTGGGCAAGGTTGGCCGCGGCTGGAGCTGCTGCTTTGGCCGTGTATACCTCCGCAAGGGTCAGGGCGGCCTGCTTGAGGAGAAAATAGCGCTGGCGCGCCGTGGGGAAGCGTCCGGGATCGGTGAGCAGCTCGTTTAGGGCCGCCACCGTGTCCCTGGTGAGGAGCTCCGGTCGCTGTTCCGCCTGGAGGAGCAGCTCGTTGACGGCCATGTAGGCCCCGGTGAATTCGATGCTCAGGCTTTGGCGCAAGGGTGCACCGCTACCGGCTCTCGGGGGGGATGGATCTTGACGCCCCATAAGGTCTCAGTGGTCGATCAGATCGATCACCCGGTCCAGGCGGTCGATGTGGGCAGCGGCTTTCAAGTGGGGATTGCCGAAGGCGATGAAGGGCACGCCGGCGGCGTCGGCGGCCTGCTGGTCCAGGTCCGAGTCACCGATGAAGCAGACCTCATCTGGCCGGATCTTGAAATGGTCGATGATGGCGAGCAATTGCTCCGGGTGGGGCTTGGGGTGGGCCACGTCGGCGGCGCTGATCACCAGGTCAAACAAGCCCTCCAGGTCGTGTTCTGCAAGCACCCGGTCCATGGTATCCGTGCGGTTGGTGGCGATGGCCGTCTTGCAGCACCGACGTAGATGGGTAAGCAGATCGCGCAGGTGGGGCTCCATGCGCATGTGGCGAATGAAGGGGATGTACCCCGTGCGTTTACGGTAGCTGTCGGCCTCGGACATCAGGTGAGGCGCGTCGGCCAGCAAGTTGGTGAGGCTCTGGCCCACCGTATGGCTGTGGCTGAACGCTTCCTGGGCGGCACTCATGGCCGGCCGGCCCAGGTGGGCCAGGATCTGATTGTAGTACGCGACATTGGCCTCGGCGGAGTCGAACATGACCCCGTCGCAGTCAAAGGCCACCACCGCGATGTGGTTGATGGGCATATTTTAATTAACCATCCGTCTTCGTCGGGGTCGGCTTTATGACGGTCTTCTTCTTGTCGTCGGAGATATAACCGTAAACCCCAACTTTCAGTTCCGTGCGAACCTTGCTGTCGGTCTTGATCGTGATGGTGTCGGCGTAGCGGCCGGCCTCCTTTTTGGTGTTGGTGATCGTGAGGAGGTAGGCGCCTTCGCTCTCTGAACTCGGTTCGGCGAGCTCATAGGTGAAGTGCTGGCCGTTTTTCACTTTTACGTCGGTGATCTTAAATGGGTAGGCCGACACCGGTGTGATGCGCACGACGGTCTTCAGGGTGTCGCCCACCTTGCCATTGAGACGCGCGTAGCGGGGGGTCACCATGACAAAGGCGTTGACCTTGCCCTTCATGGTCAGGGTGGTCCTGGGGCGTTGGGGATCATCCGTACTGACCAAAATGGTTTCCTGTATGTCGTGGCCCCCATAGCCGCTAGTATTGAACTCAATGCTGATAATGCCCTCTTCACCGGGAGAGATCTGCTTCGGATAGGAGGCAACCGCGCACCCACAACTCGTTTGGACCTTGCTGATCTTGAGAACCGCTTCCCCAGCGTTACCTACCATGAAGTCGTGGCTGATTATGGTACCATCCATCACCGGTGCAAAGCTGTGGGTGGTCTCCTCAATCACCAGTTTAGGCGTGGGCCGGATCGCCTGGTCGGCCCTTGCCCCTCCCGCAGCAACCATCAGCAAGAGCAGGATCGCCGTCGCTGCACTTGTGACCCTTTGGATTCGCATCTTTTGTGCTCTCACTATTTGCCGAGATCGACAGAATATCCTTACCTGCACACTAACTACCCGTTTTAGTAGGGATCGGCTTCTTAGCCGTTTTCTTCTTGTTGTCGGAGATATAACCGTAAACCCCAACTTTCAGTTCTGTGCGAACCTTGCTGTCGGTCTTAATCGTGATGGTGTCGGCGTAGCGGCCGGCCTCCTTTTTGGTGTTGGTGACCGTGAGGAGGTAGGCGCCTTTACTCTCTTCGCTCGGCTGGGCGAGTTCATAGGTGATGTTCTGGCCGCTTTTAACTTTCACAGCGGTGATTTTAAACGGGTAGGCCGCAACTGGAGTGATGCGCACGACAGCCGTCACCGGGTCGCCCACTTTTCCATTGAGGCGCGCGTAGCGGGGGGCTACCATGGCAAAGGCGTTGACTTTGCCCTCCATGGTCAGGGTGGCCCAAGGGCGCTGTGGGTCATCCGTATTGACCGAGATAGTTTTATGTAAGTCGCGGCCCCCATAGCCGCTGGTATTGACCTGAACGGTGATTTTTCCCTCTCCACCGGGAGGGATCTGCCTCGGATAGGAGGCAACCGAGCAGCCTCAACCGGTTTTGACTTTGTTGATCTTGAGAACTTCGTCGCCCTCGTTGCCGACCATGAAGTCGTGGCTGACCATGGCACCGTCAACCACCGGTGCAAAGCTGTGGGTGGTCTCCTTTATGACCAGCTTGGGCGTGGGTTGGATCACCTGATCGGCCCAGGTGCCTCCCACGGTAACCATCAGCAACAGCAGGATGGCCGCCGTTGCACTCGTGACCCTTTGAATTCGCATCTCTTTTGCTCCTTGTTGTTCTGTGGGGCTAGCTGTCGGTGAGCGTGTCGAGCTTCTGTTCTTCACCAAGAAGTTAAAAAATTATCCATCAATCTTCATTTTGTGCACTTTGTGGTTTTTATAAAATCAGCATCTTGGCGACCATTTTCAAGGCCGTCATCTGACTTGTACAGTGCGTCCACCTGTTTAAGGCCCATGCCGCGGATTGTCAAGGCGCCAAACCGATGCCGCAAGGCCGCCTTGGACCCCATTAGAATGCAAGAGCCAGTCCAGAAGATGGCTCAATATTAGCGGATACCGCTTGTCTTTACATCATCTTGAGTGGATCCACATCCACCCGGATGCGCACGCTTCGATCCAGCCCTGCGGTGTGGATGACGGCCAGGAGGCGGCGCACGGTGCGATGCAGGGGGGGGCTGTGGCGGGCTTTGAGGAGCAGTTGCCAGCGGAAGCGGTCGGCTATGCGGGCCACGGGGGCCTCGATGGGACCCAGCACCATGAGGTCGGCCGAGCTTGCCTCGACCTGGGCCTCGCGGCGGGCAATCCCTCCGGCCTCTTTGGCGACCTTGGCCGTAGCAACAGCCGAACGACCGCTGAAACGCAGCTGGATCATGCGGGCGCAAGGGGGGTAGCCCAGGTCGCGACGAAACACGATCTCCTGACGGTAGAACTGCTCCACATCCTGGCGACGGGCGGCTTGGATGCTGAAATGGCTGGGGGTCAGGGTTTGCAGGATCACCCGTCCGGGGCGTTCGCCGCGTCCAGCCCGCCCGGCCACTTGGGCGAGGAGTTGAAAGGTGCGTTCGCTGGCACGGAAATCCGGGAAGCTCAGGGTCAGGTCGGCACAGATGACACCCACCAGGGTGATATTGGGAAAGTCGTGGCCCTTGGCCACCATCTGGGTACCCACCAGAAGATCGATCTCTTCGTGGCGCAGCTGCTTGAGCAGTTTTACCAGGCTGCCCTTGCGGGCGGTGGTGTCGCGGTCCATGCGGGCGATGCGCGCCTCGGGGAAGCGGGCCGCCAGACCCTCCTCCAGTTTTTCGGTGCCCGTACCCAGGGGTTTGAGGGTGCTGGCGCCGCACTGGGGGCAGGGCGCCGCCGCTGCCCGACTGAAACCGCAGTAGTGGCAGCGGTAGGCGTTTCTACGCTGGTGCAGGGTCATGGTGATGTCACAGTGCTTGCACTTGAGGGGTTCCCCGCAGGCGGCGCAGACCGGGAAGTTGGCGTAGCCTCGCCGGTTGAGAAAGAGCAGAACCTGTTCGCCGCGTGCCAGGGTGTCACCAACGGCCTTTTCGAGGACTGGGCTGATCCAGCGGTCCAGGCCCCGTTTGATGCGTTGGGGGGTCAGGTCGACGATGGTGATTTCCGGCAAGGTGCGCTGGCTGACACGCCGTTTGAGGTTAAGCTGCCGAAATTTGCCCTGTTCCACATTGTAGCTCGACTGCAGGGAGGGGGTCGCCGACCCCAGGAGGGCCACGGCGCCATTCATCTTGGCGCGTACCACGGCCAGATCACGGGCGTTGTAAAAGGGCGGTGTGTCCTGCTTGTAGGAGGGATCGTGCTCCTCGTCCACGACGATGAGGCCGATGCGCGCAAGGGGGGCGAAGATCGCCGAACGAGCGCCGATGACGACCGTTGCCGTTCCCTCCTGGATGCGCTGCCACTGGTCGAAGCGCTCGCCTTTTGACAGACCGCTGTGGAGCACCCCTATGCGGTCACCAAAGCGGGCCCGGAAGCGATGTTCCGTTTGGGTGATGAGGGCGATTTCGGGCACTAGCACCAGTACTGACAAGTTTGCATCGAGGGCTGCCTGGGCCAATTGGAGGTAAACCTCAGTCTTGCCACTGCCTGTCACCCCGGCCAGCAGAAAGGCGCCGAAGCCTTTTGTCAGACGCTCTTTTACGGCAGCCACGGCGAGCGCCTGTTCGCGGTTGAGGCGAAAAGGGGTGTCGGGCTCGATGGCGTCCCCCAAAGGATCGCGCCAGACGCGCTGGCGAGTCTCCACCACCTGTCCGGCGGCCCTCATCTTGGGGATCAGGTTGGGTGCGGTGGGGCAATGAACTTTGAGCTGGGCCAGGGGCATGCTTCCAGTTTCGGCCAGGAGGGCGAGGATTTTTTTGCGGGTGAGGGAGAGCTTGCCGCTGGCCGGGGGCGTGTCGGGCAACGAGACGACCCGTTCGCTTTTGTGCCTCACCGCCTGCTGGTGGTTGAAGCGCCGCTGACGGGTCAGCCAGCCGGCTTTTTCGAGGCGTTTAAAAATGGCCTCGGTCGCCTTCAGGTCCGATCTGCCGGTAAGGTGCGTCAGGCGGCAGCCTGTTTTGCCCAGGGCGGCCAGGAGATCGTGGTCGGGTCCCTGGGGGCGCCCCTCGGCCATGGCCTTTTTGCCCGCCTCGGTGAGGCACAGGGTGATGGCGTCACGCAGCTCGAGGCCCGCAGGCAGGGCGGTGGCGATTACCTCCCCTAATGGGGCCATGTAGTAGTGGCTGATCCAGCGGAAAAGGTCTAGCTGTTCGGCGGTGAAGAGGGGGGCCTCATCGAGGAGGGTCAGAATCGCTTTCGTGGCCTTGGGATCGACGGCGCTGCTACCCGCCACGATGTAGCCCGTCAGACGGCGATTGCCAAAGGGCACCAGGGCGCGTTTGCCCACGGCGGCGTCGGCCGCAACAGCCTCCGGCAGGCGGTAGGTGTAGGGCTGATGCAGCGGCAGAGGTACGGCGATCTCCACTTGCCGCCAATCGTTGCTGAAGGGGGTTTTTGCTTGACAGGCCAATGCGCTTTTTTTAACCTGATTTCGATCTGTTAGATCCGGCTAAGGATTTCCCGCCAACAGCCGAAGTTATAGAAAAATCCATTTATAGCGTCCGCGCCGGGGGTTTGCAAGCTTCCCGCCCGGCCATCCGCCCCGCCTATCAGCGTAAAACGATCAGGGCTCGGCGGTGATAGCGGCGCACGCAACACTTCCCCCGACAGCCTTCGAATGTGAAAGGAGCTCAAGATGTTCAATCCACTAAGACGCTTTACAGCCATGCTGGTCATCGTCACTCTGGTCGGTATGACCTTTGCCGGTGCTGCCGGTGCCGCCGTCATCGGTGAAGATCAACAGGTCACCGCCGGTAAGATGGCGGCGGACGCCCTCATTGTGCGCCCCCTGGGACTTGTGGCCACCGTTCTGGGCAGCGTGCTCTTTGTGGTTTCACTGCCCTTTTCGGCTCTGGGCGGCAATATTGGTGAAGTTGGCCAGCGTCTAGTGGTCGATCCGGCCCTGTTCACCTTCAAACGCCCGGTGGGCGATCTTTAATGTGGGGCGCTCCAACAAGCGCCGCTCCAATGGGTGCGTGATCCGTCCTGTGACTAGTAGCGCTTTGTTTCAGGGCGGGTGCCGCATCTACCCGCCACCTCCGGCTGTCCGCCGACGCTTGACATTTGTGCATAGATGGGCGAAAGCGCCCCAGGGGCTTTTGCCCTGGCATTTAATTGTCGAAGCCATTTTACCTATCTGAACCAATTGGCGATTTGGATCGCCGCTCCCGTCCCCCAACACGAATGCGTTAATCGTCCAAAAAAAGGAGGCACCGTGCCCGTACATCTCGTGGATCACCCCCTGGTCAAGCATAAGCTCGGGCTCATGCGAGCGGATGATGTTTCAACAAAGGACTTCAGGGACCTGGCCAATGAGCTGGCCCGCCTCCTGACCTACGAGGCCACCCAGGATCTGGAAACCGAAACCCGGATCATCAAGGGCTGGGCCGGTGAGGTGGCCGTCGAGCGCATCAAGGGCAAGAAGGTGACCGTGGTGCCTATTTTGAGGGCGGGCCTGGGGATGATCGACGGTGTTTTGGATCTGATCCCATCGGCGCGCACCAGCGTGGTGGGGCTCTACCGCAACGAGGAGACCCTCGAACCGGTGCGTTACTACGTCAAAATGACGAGCAACATGCAGGAGCGCATGGCCCTTATTCTGGACCCCATGCTGGCCACCGGCGGAACCCTCATGGCCACCATCGACCTGCTCAAGGAATCCGGTTGCAAACAGATCCGCGGCCTTTTCCTGGTGGCCGCTCCCGAGGGGTTGAAGCGTCTGGAGGAGACTCATCCCGACGTGGAGGTTTACGTGGCCGCCATCGACGAGCGCCTCAATGAGATCGGTTACATTCTGCCCGGTCTGGGTGACGCCGGTGACAAGATCTTCGGCACCAAGTAACCGCCTTCCCATCTATAAAAAAACAATGATCCCGCGGGAGCCTCAAAGGCTGCCGCGGGATTTTTTTGTCTGCACCTCATGAAGTATAGCCGTTGTTTTTAACTATCCAGAAAGCGTGAATTTCGACTAAGGTCGGAATTCTGGCGAAAAAGCTCGCCTAATAAGAGACGCTGATTCTGGTCAGCGATCCCGGATGGGCGTATAGTCGGTGGTGAGCGGCCCTTGGTAGATCTGGCGCGGCCGGCTGACTTTCCAGCGGGGATCTTCCAGGCTCTCCTTCCACTGGGCGATCCAGCCCGGCAGGCGTCCGATGGCGAACATCACCGTGAACATATTGGTGGGAATACCGATGGCGCGCAGGACGATGCCGCTGTAGAAATCCACGTTGGGGTAGAGGTGGTGATCCACGAAGTAGGAATCCTTGCGGGCGACATGCTCCAGCTCCTTGGCGATGTCCAGGAGGGGGTCTTCGATATTGAGGGCCGGGAGCAGCTGGTCGCACATTTTTTTCATGATCTTGGCACGTGGATCGTGAGTCTTGTAGACCCGGTGGCCGAAACCCATCAACCGGAAGGGGTCGTTGCGGTCCTTGGCGCGCTCGATGGCTTGCTTGTAATCTCCACCGTTGGCGTGAATATCCATGAGCATCTCGATAACGGCCTGGTTGGCCCCGCCGTGCAAGGGGCCCCAGAGGGCGGCGATGCCCGAAGAGATGGCCGCGTAGAGGTTGACCCGCGCGCTGCCCACCATGCGCACCGCCGAGGTGGAGCAATTCTGCTCGTGGTCGGCGTGCAGGATCCAGAACACTTCCAGGGCGCGGACGACCTCCTTTTGAATCTCGTAGGGCTTGACCGGCGTGTTGAACATCATGTTGAGGAAGTTCTCACAATAGGCAAGATCCGGACGGGGGTAAACCGGCGTATGGCCGCGGGAGATCTTGTAGGACATGGCCGCCATGGTGCGGATCTTGGCTAGCAAACGCGTGACTGTGATGTTGAGCTCTTCCGCGCTGTTGTCCAGCTGCGGGTAGAAGCTGCGCAGTGCGTTCACCATGGCCGAGAGGATGCCCATGGGGTGGGAGGCGCGTGGAAAACTCTGGTAGAAGTCTTTCATATCTTCGTGGACCAGAGAGTGGTCGTTGAGCATGATGGAGAAATCGGTCAACTCCTGGCGGTTGGGCAGGCGGCCGTTGATGAGGAGATAGGAGGTCTCCTTGAATGTCGATTTCTCGGCCAATTGCTCTACGGGGATGCCGCGGTAGCGCAGAATGCCCTTCTCGCCGTCCATGAAGGTGATGTTGCTGATGCAGCTGCCGGTGTTGGCGTAGCCCGTGTCCAGGGTGATGAAACCCGTGTCGGCCCGCAGGCGGCTGATGTCGATCGCTTTCTCGCCTTCCGAGCCGATGATCACCGGCAGTTCGTAGGTCTTGTCTCCGTAAGTAAAGGTTACTGATTTGGTCATATGCTCTTCCTTTCAAACCAGATGCAGGTCCGCCGCTGACAATGTAGGTTTTGGATGGCCTTGAGAGTGGCTGTAGCGAACGTCAGGCGGGAGGTCCTGCTGAACTCTAAAAAACCAGACACTATCCTAGAATTGTTGATTGGTCAAGTATGCAATAATATCTAATGATTACAATTCGATATAGATAAGTCTGATTTAGCCGTTGTTTTTGGGTGGATCAGATCAAAGGCCTTTGGGGCGGAAGGCCGTCATTGTGAGAGGTTGGGGGGCTGTGCTAAACTAATTTGCGGCATAGGCTGGTATAACACACACGGCATGGGAGACAGACGATGGGCTTCAAAGACAATATCCTGCAGAAGATCCGTTTCGACCAGTTGCACAAGACGATCGTCAACTCTCTGGGCACGCCCGACAGCGGTCGCCGTCTGGACAAGGCGGCCATGGCCACCTTCCTCAAGTACAGCACTTACCAAGCCCGTCAGGTCCGCGACCTGGATCTGTATGTCAAGCCTGAGAGCGGCGATCCCCCAACCATCCTGCTCCTCGATAACGAGCTCAAGGTCTATAAAACCACTCCCGAAGACGTGGCCCTGCGCAAGAGCCCAACGGTCAAGGAGATGGTCAGCATCCGCAACGCCATTAAAATCCTCAACGACAAGGATGTGGTCATCAGCCACGGGCGTGAAACGGCCGACGTCCTCCTCGCCGAGCTGATCGGCAGCTTGGATCTCTCCCTCACCACCGCCGATCTGGATGGACTCGTGGCCGACGGGAAGGCCGCCCAGGAAAACAAATACGCCGATGGCGTAATTGAAATCCTGACCATCTTCATGGAGATCCTTCAGTGGCCGCCAGCACCCAAATCCCTCTCCCAGGCCCACTACCACATCTGGGGCGCCCGTCTCTCCAAGGGCGTCGGTGAGACCGTGCTCTCGCCAGTGGTGATCTACAGCCTGGCCCACAACACCCTCTTTTTCAGCGAGCAGCAGATCAGCAGTCGCGACAAAGACCGCCAGGAGGCTTTGGATGCCATTATCTCGGCTTCAAGGGAGGATGAAGAAACCCGCAAGGACAGCGCCGCATGGACTGCCCTGAAACAAAAAGCCCTGCCAATGGCGGAGGGTTGACGCACGGGTCGGGACCGCTATTCGTTACAGGCTGCTTAAATAAAAAATCACGGGAATGACAAATATGCTTAGGATACTGGAAGCAAGAACCAAGCTTCCGGCAAACTGCGGATTGATACCGTATCGCACCGGCAGTACGACGGAAAAGACAGCGGACGGTAAGGAAGAAGCCACCAAGATAACGGTTCTCTCCATACCCGTGATATTAAGTATGGTGACGGCGATCCATCCGGCTAAAAACCCAAATAAAAAACGAAACAGCAAGCCTGACACAAGATGAAGATCGGCAACCAGCCTTCTTTTAACCATAGAACAGCCCAAAGCAAAAGTTGCCAGAGCCGGCGCACCGGCGCCGCAATACCCCAATGCTTGGATCAGTTTTTTCGGCAGCGGGATATTCAGATATTTAAGCGCAAATCCGGCAACAATGGCCCAGAGCAGCGGTGATTTAAACATCTCCTTGATCCCGGTAAGGGTAAATCCACCTGTGACGATGATTATGCCCAAAGTGAAAATATAGAAGGTCTGGAGCTGATCATAGATTACAATATAGTTCATGGCGGCAAATCCTCCCCAAAGTTTCATCAAAGGGATGCCTAAAAATCCTGAGTTCATAAAAAGAACCGGCGGAGCAAAAGCTTTAAAATCCAGCCTGAATACACGGCAATACATAAAAGAAAAAACAAAGGATATGAAAAGGACAAAGCTTACCCCTGCAAATATTTTCAGGGTTTTTGCAAGATCTATATCTGATGTATAAAGTGAATAGAATACCAGAACCGGCATGAAGAAATCGGTCACCACGCGAATCAGTGTTTCTTCAGACAAAGGATATATTTTGGATAATAAATAGCCACCCAAGGCCAAGATCAACAATGGCAGAAGGATTAAAAAGGAGTCAATAATCATACGCATTCACAATCGGAATAATGTTTTGCATTGTTACACCGCACTAAAATATAACCAGCAAAAATAACAGCAAACCCAACGATTTTAAGCTTAACCATCTTCGACTTTAATCGATACTTTTTGCGAGACTGTCAATTACAAAAAT
Source organism: Desulfobacteraceae bacterium (assembly GCA_050291585.1). Taxonomy (GTDB): domain Bacteria; phylum Desulfobacterota; class Desulfobacteria; order Desulfobacterales; family Desulfosarcinaceae; genus JASJCL01. The sequence continues at coordinate 3,245 of JBNKKA010000059.1, read as the reverse complement.
TGGCGGTATGAAAATGTGTATTGTCGGGGGCGGGAGCGGGTTGACAATGTGAAGCGTAATCTGCCCGATGAAGCTCGGCTTTTTTTTAAGCGGTCGATCACCAAGCCCGGCACAGTCGGCGATAGGAAGACTTCGCCTGGTGTATGAATGATGGGTGCTGCAGTGTGGTCCTTACAGGCTCGGTAGCCTGAGGGTGAAGGTGGATCCCTCCCCCAGAGTGCTGGTGAGTTTCACCGTGCCGTCGTGCTGGCGGACGACGTCTTCCACGATGGCGAGCCCCAGGCCCACGCCAGCCTTCCGGCCGGTGTAGAGGGGGGTAAACACTTTAGACTGCTCTTCGGCCGAGATGCCCGGGCCATTATCCCGGATGCTGATCTCCACATGGTTACGCCGAATTCGGCTGGTCACTTCCAGCTGGGGGCCGCCAGTTGAAGCTTTCTCCGCCGTCATTGCCTGGGTGGCATTTTCCATCAGGTTGTGGATGGCACGGCGCATCTGGCAGGGCGCGAAGGCGGCCTGCACCTGGGTTTCGAAAAGGGTCCGCAGATGGATGCCTGCGGGTAGGGGGAACTCTTCCACCACTTTTGCTAGCCAGGGGTCAATTTCGAGGACCTGGAGATGGTTTTGCCCGTTGCGGCTGTAGTCCAAGACGGCGGTGATGAGGTGGTGGCAGCGCTGAAGGCTTTTTTCGGCGGCGGCATAGGATCTTTCGATGCGTTCCGGATCGGGGCGCTGCTGGCGGGTGGCCTCGCGCAGGTTGCCGACGGCGTTCATGGCCGTACACAAGGGTGTGCGCAGATCGTGGGCCAGGCTACCGGTAACCATTTTCATCTGGTGGAGTTGCTGACGGGCCTCACGGCGTGTGCGGTAGAGGCGCAACTCGGCCCACCCCCAGAGCAGGGCCATGGGTATGGTTGCACCCAGGGCAGGAAAGGGGCCCGATGACGTCAAGCGCGAGCTTAAGACCATTGCTGTGATGACGATGGCGAGAATCAGGGCGATACGAGCCAAAGTGGCGGTTACGGGCTGCTGCGCGGCAACTTTCACTGATAGACCTCTCCGAGTGTGATAGCAAATTCAGATGTCAATATCTAAGAGCCACCGTGCGACTATAGTTAAGGCTTGCGGATATGTCAAATCCTCTCAAAACTTCGTAGACATGGACGGTCAATCCGCTCAATCATTTTTGTACCCGCCACCCGAGGGACACCCTCGTTTCCAGTGCGGAAGCGCTGCTCGGCCGAATTGCTACAGCGCTTTGACGCTGTGCGTGGGCACCGTGACCGGACGCCGTTTGCGTTTGCCGAAATCAAACCCTTTCTCCTGGATCTGATGCAGGCAGGCCTTGGCTACGGCCGCATCGTAGAGACGGCCCGCATTGGTTTGGATCTCTTCGATGGCCCGGTTGACGCCCAGGGATGGGCGGTAGGGGCGGTGGCTGGCGATGGTTTCAAATACGTCTGAAACGGCGATGATGCGCGCTTCGAGGTAGATCTTTTCACCGGCCACTGCGTTGGGATAGCCCGAGCCGTCCATGCGTTCGTGATGCTGGTAGATGATCTCTGCCAGGGGCCAAGGGAACTCGATTTTTTTGAGGATATCATAGCCGGCCTGGACGTGGTTTTTGATCAGCTCATATTCGAGCGGCAGCAATTTTCCCGGCTTGCAGAGGATTTCGGCGGGGATAGTGATTTTCCCCAGATCGTGGATGATGGCTGCCATGCGCAGGCCGTAGATGCGATCCTGGGGCAGGTTCATTTCACCGGCGATGGCACAAGCCAGCTGAGACACTCGCTCCTGGTGGCCGGCGGTATAGGGATCGCGCATCTCCACGGTGAGGGACATGGCCTGGACGATGCCATCCATGGCCCTTTTGAACTTGTCGAGGTTGCGTTGTAGCTCGGTGAGGGCCTGGTTGCGCTCGGCGCGGGTCTCGCGTTCGCCCATGACCCGTTTCAGGCGGGCGATGAACTCCGGAAGGCGCACGGGTTTCTGGATAAAGTCGCTGGCACCCCGTCCGACGATCTCTTCGTAAGTAAATGCCTGCACAAGCCCCGTCATCATCATCACGTCGCAATCATAGCGCTCCTTGATGCGGCGGATCAGCTCCAGACCGTTCATTCCGGGCATGTTGATGTCGGTGATGACCACGTCGATGGGACGGCTGGCCAGAACATCCAGGGCGTCCGCGCCGCTCCCCACGGAGAGGCAGTCGATCCCGAAGTGCTGGATGCCATGTACTAGTACGTCGCGGATCGCTTCGTCGTCGTCGACGATGAGAATCTGAACCTCGGATGTTTGGGCCGTATCGTCCATGATGGGTTACCTGTCCCTTTGTGGTTGCTAGCTTTTGGTGCGCTTCAGGCCCTGTCGAACAAGATGTGTGGTGGCGTGTAAAGATGGCGGCAATTGCTGTGTCGGAGAGGTAGTCTTAAAGGTGAACCGGATGAATTGCCTACAGGATAAAGCGCCGGGCCATGCTTGTCAAAAAAAGATGTTCTCCTGGACCGGAGGCTGGGTCACTTGTGACGGATGCCGCACACTTCTCACGCCTCATGATAGAGGCCGTATTTCCTGAAGATGGCGCGCCCCGCGTCGGAGGCTGCATAGGCCATGAAGCGTTTGGCGATCTCGGGGTAACGGGTTGTCTTCAATAAGCCGATGACCAGTTTTTTCGGCGTCGCATAGCGGCTGTCGATGGGAAGAGGGGTGACATAAGCCTTATTTTCCAGCCAAGTGGCCGTGGCGTACCAGTTGATTACCAGATCCGCCTTTTTTTCCCGCAGCACCTTGATCAGATCTTTTGAATCGGTGGTCAGCTGCCGCGCATTGGCCATGACGTCTGCATACACCTCGCGGCGTTCGAGGATGCGTTTGGTTTCGCGGCCGATGCTGCCACTCTCGGCATCACCGATCACAACGTAATAATTCGGGTTGGCCAAGCTGAGCAAATCCTCGGGAATCTGCTTGGGGTTGCCCTTCTGGACCATGAGGGCCGCCTTGTTATGGCCCACGAAAGCGGTTTCGGTGATCCAGCCCTCCTCGAGGCCCGTGGCAATGTAGCTGTCTGAACCGGGAAGATAGAGGTCGCCCACCTGATTGACCTTGATCGCTTTGAGCAGGTTGCCGCTGCCGCCTTTAGTGATGGTGATCCTACAGTCTTCGCTTTCTTCGATAAGGCCGGCGATCTCGCTCATGGGCTTGATCATCGTAATTCCACAGTAGATCAGGAGCTCTTTCGGCGT